>JBAQFX010000190.1:0-9261 GCA_049287485.1 Anaerolineales bacterium | reverse complement strand
AGATGATTGTTTTCTTTGATCTGGCGTGGATCTTCATAATGGGCTCTTGTTATTACTTCTGAGATTTAATCCTGACCTTCGGACAAAACATCGGACAATATTACAGAATCAGTGTCATTGCGAGCCGTAAGTGGTCTTCTTGCGGCGTGGCAATCTCCAAGTTTCATTGAATATTCAATGGATTAACCTCATAAAATGACCATCTTTGATTTATGTCCGAACTTTTGTCCGAACCTAAGTTAATCATCTTTCATTGATTCTTTCTTGAAAATTGAATGCTTCTGTTTCTAATTTATTCACCATGAATATTTCCCACTAATTTATCACTTTTTATAGAATTCTGGCTTTTTATTTCATTAGAAAATGGTTAAATAATAAAAAATATGATTCGATAGAATACTCAGCTATTCTTTATATCCTGTCACAATATGGCGTTCCTGACTGGAAATAATTTATTACAAATATCATCGTGTTTCGCAATTATTTAAAAATAAGGATATTCGTGACTTACTAGTCACCCATCAAGACGCTTAACCTTTATTGATAATATCCAGTAGAGAATCTTTTTAAATCGGTAGAACTATAAAAATATAGATAACTATTTATCCCTTTCCCCAGAACTAATTTATTCCCGCGGAATTATTTAGCCACAATCGCTGATACTTCTATGTAAAATATCAATTCCTGTTTTTCTTATCTGGTTTATGATACAATTGCCAAAACGTTTTGGTAAATTGCAACATCCTCTCACAGGATTGAATTTATCTTTATGCCGATTACAATACGTGACGTTGCCAAACATTTGAACCTATCCATCACGACCGTTTCTCGGGCTCTGGATGGCTATCCTGATGTCTCGAAAGCCACTCGCCTTCGTGTCATACAAGCTGCTCAGGAGCTTGGATATCTACCCAATCGGGCTGCCCGACAGCTCAGGCGCAATTGTACCGAGACCATTGGTTATATTCTCCCAGCAGATGCTTCACGGTTTTATGACCCGTTTTTCGCAGAATTTATTGCTGGCTTAGGTGATGAAACTTCTAAACAGGGCTTCGACCTGCTTGTTTCTACTGCTGCCTCTGGTACTTTATTCGAGCAACAGGCCTATGAAAGGTGGATCCATGGTCGAAAAGTGGATGGCATTGTTTTGAATCGCATGCACCTGAATGATTGGCGAGTTCGATATCTAGCAGAAAACCACTTTCCTTTCGTCACCTTGGAGCGTTCGCTCGATCCATATGAATATCCATCGGTCGAAGTTAACGGGCAACATTGGTTCAAAATATTGATTGATCATATGGTTTCACTCGGTCACCGGCGTATTGCCTATATCGGAGCGAATCCTGACCTAATAATTCAGGCTGACCGCTTTGCTGGATATCAACAGGGCTTATTGGAGCATAGCTTGGCCTTAGAATCCGACCTTGTGGTCCAAAGTGATTTAACCACCGAAGGTGGTTATCGCTCAGCGAAAATTCTCCTGACTCTACCCGATCCCCCCACCGCCATTGCTTGTATCGACGATCAGACTGCCATTGGCGTGCTCCATGCTGCTCATGAACTGGGTTGGACGGTTGGTCGAAACCTGGCTGTCGCTGGTTTTGATGGCATCGAAGGCTTCGAACACACTCAACCACCCTTGACCACGATCAATCAACCAGTATTCCAGATCGCTCGCCGGCTGGTGCAATTACTTGTTCGGCAGATTACAGGCAAGTTATTCGTCGAAGAAAAGCTTCAAATTGAGCCAGAGCTGGTGATCCGCCAATCCACAGCGGGAAGTAAAACTTTATCCATCTCCCCAAATTAATATTCCACCGTGGCAAAATCATTTGGGAGATTACAAAAGGAACGAAGTTAGTTAAACAGCAGGCTTTTGGAAGAGAAAGCATACATTCCATCGCTACTGCTTGTAAAAGGTCAAAAAAATATTCACATCCGCATACCTTGATCAGGTATGGGCAGGATAGGCAAATGCAGATGTTTGGATTGTCTCTAACTGCGGAGGAGAGATAGGTGATTTATATAGCTACCTGATATGCAATACTTACCAATGGATGGTGACTCCTCTGCAGGAAGACCAAGATTGTAAACGAACGTGCTTTATCATGGTTCATATGAACTCTCACTTTGGGATTTTCCGCTAGGCACCAATCCTGGCGTATTACAAATCTTCTGTCGGTGACTCTGGATATTGTTTATTGGTGGAATCTCCCACCGACGATGATTAATCTGAAAGTCGACCAGAATAATATGGGAACTTTCTAGAGACGGATCAATTTATAAATTACCTGAAAAATAAACGGGAGTGATGAGGATGAATTCACCTGAGAATTACACAGTTATCGGAGCAGGTCATGGCGGAAAGGCTATGGCAGCTCACCTGGCACTGATGGGATTGCAGGTTACGCTCTATAATCGTACCTTTGATCATATTGCATTCCTTATAGCACGTGGGGGAATTGAACTTGAGAGTGCTAATGATGGTCCTCATGGTTTTGCGCAGTTATCCTTGGCCACATCTGATCTGGAAGAAGCACTACGGAACGCTCAAATCATCATGGTGGTTGTGCCATCTTCCGCTCATGCTGATGTTGCTAAAAAAATGACCCCCTATCTAAAGGATGGTCAGATTATTGTTTTGCATCCCGGCAGAACGTGTGGTGCCATAGAGTTCTCCAAAACCATTCGCGATGAAGGCTGTACTGCAGATGTGATCATCGCAGAAGCAGAGACTTTTATTTATGCTTCACGCTCAGATGGTCCTGCCCAGGCACACATTTTTCGCATAAAAGAAGCTGTTCCACTGGCAGCCTTACCTGCCATTCGCACCCAGCTGGTATTGGATGCCATAAAACCGGCGTATCCCCAGTTTATCGATGGTGGTAATGTCCTCAACACCGGTATGAATAACATGGGTGCGATATTCCACCCGGCATTAACTTTGCTCAATGCAGGTTGGATTGAATCCACCAATGGCGATTATCAGTTCTATATCGACAGGGTCACTCCCTCTGTCGCCCGCGTTCTGGAAGTTCTCGATCGTGAACGTGTAACCGTCGCTTCTGCTTTGGGTTTGCGAGCCCGTACTGGTCTGGAATGGTTGCAATTGGCTTATGACACAACCGGCCAAGACTTGTACGAGGCAATTCATAACCAACCAGGATACTACGGGATCAAGGCACCCAGGACACTTAACCATCGTTACATCTTTGAAGATGTACCAATGAGCTTGGTGCCAATTGCTTCATTAGGCGAGCGTTTTGGGGTATCTGTGCGCGGTATGGAAAGCATCATTCGTCTGGCCTGTATCATCCATCGGACGGATTATAAACGCCGTGGCCGCACCGTCGATAAACTTAGCATTGCCAGCTTCACGGTTAGCGAGCTGACCCGTTATGTTAATGAAGGTATATACGTTTAGGTCATCCACATGGAGAACTTGATTACCGAGTCAAACATTCCCGTGCTAATGTTATCGAACGCTGATCTTCAATGGTCATTGGATGATATCCGCGAATCTATCAATATGACCGAAAATCTTGTAGGTGCCCTGAAAGAAATTGGGCATCCCGTATCCTGCCTTTATGTAGAATCGAACAATCTACCTGAACTATTAAGCCCATACTCACCCACTGAATACATCGTTTTCAATTGGTGTGAAGAATTGCCAGGCCTCTCTTATAGCGCTGCCTTGGTAACTCAAGAGTTGGAACAACGTGGCTTTACCTATACTGGTTCTGATTCTTTTGCATTGGAATTAGGTCAGGATAAGCATCGCATAAAGCATCGTTTGAAAGCGAATGGCATTCCTACTCCTCCCTGGCAAACCTTCACCTCAGCTGATATACCTGCATGGTCTCGCTTCCCTGCCATCGTCAAGCCTTCCTATGAGCATTGCAGCTTTGGTATCACCCGCGAAGCGGTCGTCCAAACCATGCCTGAGCTGATTCATCGGGTGCACTATGTGCTGGATGAGCTCAAACAGCCAGCGATTGTTGAGGATTTTATTGACGGTCGTGAATTTCATGTTGGTGTGATTGGAAATGGATTAATTCATGTTCTACCTCCTGCGGAAATTGACTATTCTTCTTTTGATGATATCCATGATCGCCTGTGTACTTACCAGGCAAATTTTGATAAAACATCCCTGGCATACCAGCTTACTATGCCAAAATTACCAGCTAGCTTAACATGTCAGCAATTATCGGCTTTGAAAAAAATTGTTTCGGCGGCTTATCGTGCCACAAATTGCCGTGATTATGCACGCATGGATATTCGTTTACGTGAAGACACTTTCTATGTATTAGATGTCAATCATAATGCTGACTTAAGCCCTGACACGAGTATCGTCCTGGGAGCAGGTCTGATTGGATTAACATATGGGATGCTGGGCAGTGTATTAATCAACCTTGCAGCTCAAAGACACCCAAAATTCAAATTAAAAATACACAAAGAGAAAATAGGAGAAAAAAGATGTCTGGAATTGTTGGAATAGCGAAGCCCGGTAATCATACTACGGTCAAACGTATGCTTGATAAGATTGCCTATCGCGGTCACTCAAGCCGGATCACTGAAACAGCTTCGGCTACCATTGGAGTCACCCGCACGAATTATAGCCAATCACATTCACTCTCAACACCATGAGGTGGTTGTCCAGATTAATGATTTACTGAAAATTCTCCCTGAAGTCATCTATCATCTGGAATCGTTTGACGCTTGGCTGGTGCGCTCGAGTATAATGAATTACCTGGTTGCACGTTTAGCAGCTGAATATGTATCCTCAGTATTCTCGGGTGAAGGTGGAGATGAATTGTTTGCGGGATATGACTATCTTAAATCGATCGATCCATCCCGTCTTTCTGATGAACTGATCGATATTACCTCACGCCTACACAATACCGCCCTGCAGCGCGTGGATCGTTGTGCTTCAGCCCATGGCACTGAAGCCCATGTCGGCTTCCTTGATCCTGGAGTGGTAGACTTCGCCATGCGAATTCCCGCGAAGTACAAATTGCATAGTGGTGTGGAGAAATGGATACTGCGCCAATCTATGGCGGAATATTTATCTGAGGTTGTGTTGAACCGGCCAAAACCTAAATTTTGGCAGGAGGCTGGTGTACAAGAAGTTCTTGCTCAGTATGCTGAACAGCAGATTAGTGATGCAGATTTCTTGCGTGAACGCAAATTACCAAATGGCTGGCTTCTAAATACCAAAGAAGAACTCCTGTATTATCGTATTTTCTGCCAGTATTATGGCAAGGTAAATGACCTTAGTTGGATGGGCAGGACTAAAGGCGCACCTGTGATAGTAACAACCTGTTAGGAAGGAGCTCTGTATGGCCTTCGTGGATTCTAACCTCTATATATGGCTGGTTTTACCCTTGATGGTCTTCTTTGCTCGTGTAGCGGATGTTACCCTGGGTACACTGCGCATTATCTTTATTTCGCGTGGTAAAAGGAATATTGCTCCACTTCTGGGCTTTGTTGAAGTTTTTATTTGGATCACGGTTGTTTCCCAAATCGTTAGCCATGCCCATAATATTCTAGCATATCTGGCCTATGCAGCCGGTTTTGCTTCTGGTGCCTACGTGGGGATGTATATAGAAGCTCGCCTGGCAATCGGCACTCAGGTCATCCTAACCATTGTCCAGGATAATTTTAATGAGCTTATCTCTCATCTGCATACTGCTGGTTATGGAGTCACCTGTGTGGATGGGCAGGGTTCAAATGGCCCGGTAAAACTGATCTATGCCATTGTCCCCCGGCGCGATTTGGAAACTGTCCTATCCATCATCCGCCAGACTCACCCACGAGCTTTTCTTGCTATCCAGGATATCCGTTCAACCCAGGCGGGTATCTTTCCCCTCCACCCTGCCACGCAAGTGGGTTTATATTACCCGAGAAAATTCAAGTAAATCCGTTAAAAGGCAGATGGCAAAATAAATCCTGAATCAACCCCCAATAGCCGTTTATGGTATATGATTTTCATCGTTCGGGTAAATACGATTTTATCAAACAGATAAATTTTCAGCAGCTAGTAATTACTAATATGCCTCTTAATATCATGTCTTTCTTGTAATGCGAGGGTGAAAAGACCTCAAACAAGCTCACCTGCACATACCATTATCGCCTGGAGCGCGGTTCTCTCACAGTCTCCTGGTTTACTAATAAGATACTAATATCTATACATAATCTTGTTTGTTTAATTTCAGAATATATCACCTGCGAGTAGCAAGGCAGCGAGAGTGATTTCGCTGCCTCATCTACAATTACATTCCCAAATGTTGATCATTTTTCGCACATGTCATTTACTTACAACCAGTAACTCTAATCAGGCCTCTTCCCACCAACAACCATGATAACTTTCAAGGATTTGCTGTCCATGTCCCTGTAGATTGACATGTTTGATAATATGGATCTGTTCTTGTAAACCTAATAGAAAAGTCTCCATTGGCTGTTGTAAGCGAGGTAAAACTTCCTGTCACTTGGTCATAACCGGGTCCGGTTGTGAAACTACTATCAATGATCGGGAATTCCCATCCTTCCCAAAATACAGGAACAAAATAATCATAAGGTGGAAAACAGTATTGGGCATCAACGCTTATATATGTAATTTGACATTGGGGTGAATCTTCAACCTGGAAGTAGATATCACCCCCTTGGCTTGTGGAGCCAGACCACGCCCCCGCTTGCGGGCAGTCTGGCAATGGTACGGTCACCTCAACCGATTCGACATTGCTCCAATCGCTATTGCCAGTCGTATTGGATGCCCTGACGCGATAGTAATATGTTCCCACATCCCTTCCATTGATTGCCTTAGAAAGACCCGCACCCGAGTATACGTTGATGGGACTTGAGAATCCCGTATTATCGTCCTCTTGCAAGGAATACGTGGTTGCCCCCGCCGACGAGCTCCAACTGACGGTGTAATTCCCGTCTCCATCACCATTGCTGATTGCATTTAACACGGGTGCTACTGGAATTGGCAGGCTGCTCTTTACGAAAGGTAAATAGCATATGTTATTTTGAGGTGGAGGAGTAACCGTGGGCTCACCCTCAACATATTGGCGTATTTCAATATTATCCACATATGCACCTTCTGAATAACTTACGCTTGAATCACTCTGAAAAGCGATCGCTACCCACACTTCTGGTTGGCCAGTAAGGTCTCCAAGGGTATATACATCAGTCAAGTCGAAATTTTTCTCAGTCCAATCCTGATCTCCAGAATTAGTCTCACCATAGAAACTGTTACCATCAATAGAAGCACCAACAAACAGGTCATCGTATATCGGTTCGCTATTCAACCAATACATAAAGATTAACTCTGCATCGGTTGCTTCTTCCAAGCTGAATGGGCCATAAATCATCCAAGATTGTGCATTATCAGGATATGCACTGCTACAGGACAATGCAGAACCATCTGCGCCTGCTCCAACTACCCAGGCGCTATAACTACCTGCATAAGGTCGACAATCTTTTTTCGCCCAGAAATATTCACCATTATTCGATCCATCATTATCAAATACATTCCAATCGCCAGGAAATGCACCTTCGATATGATCACTGAAAATAGTTGTCCAACCTGTAATATGGTTTTGATATGGCACATACGAACGGGTAAATGATGAAAAAAATTGTTTTAAGGTTTCTAGCATCCCCGGTTTTTCATCAGCTGGGATCGGATCAGATACCGGGGACTCAAGCTTGGTTGATGCGTCAACATCGAGACCGATTATATGGATAACCCCTGAATCGCTTAAGTCAACCCAGGCCGGCGTCCATATATCTGTCTGAGCTTCTCCTCTCGAAAGAGGAATGAGAAATAGTAAAATGAATGTTCCTATCACAAAACATGACGATACTAGTGAGCGAATTTTCACCTTGGTATAGTGATTAACACTCTTCTCGATTCCATCCCTATTCATACCCTCACTTACATCCATGCAATCATCATACATTGAATCAGATCGTGTATGCTCGACTTTTTCAGTATTTGCGTATTGTTTTTGCATTGATTGTACCCTTCCATACATGGTCGATTTGGTTGCCAATGGATTTACTTGGTAATCTAGTTTACTTACATACTTAGATTCCAATGATCAGATTTTCCATGGGATATAGAAGTCTATATATAGGCTTATATTTCCATCCTTTCAGACGCCTTGCCCCTTTAAATATTTATCTATTGGAAGTTGCTAAACTTAGTTCAGCTCGGGGTATCTACTTGGCAGGTAAAACTGATTAGAGACTTCCAGGCTGTTTAGCCAGAATAAAAAAAATGGTTTTTGGCTGAATATATATCAACCAAGATTGCTGTTTACAGTTCAGGTATTTTTATAGGCTAATTTTATATGATATTTCTTAAAATTGGTAGTTTTACAAACAACGATTCCTTCCTATGGCGTATAAAATACAAACAGTCAATTTTTATCGCTGAAAGCTATCCTCTTAGCTTCACTTCACGCATCGGCATCAGCTTGATTTTTAATCTCAGGTTCGGAGCGAAAACGCTAAATAGAGTCCACTTTGTAGATGATTTTCTCTGCAAAAATATTCAATCAAATGAAGGAGTAGAAATATCCTGTCTTTCCGTACCTAACAAATGAGTTATGGTGTCTGTCTAATATCCCTTCTTTACTATAAATATGCTATTACGGATATCTCCTTCGATCATCGTTAGTGTGATATTGTTTACAATCATAGCCGAGGATGATTTTTTTACGTTCTATAGAAATCTTTTTTGCATATTAAGGTAGTAAACCAATAGTAACCACTCACCTATCTCCAAATATTTCATCTTCCTTATGATAATCAGCTTGAAAGTGATCGAAAAATGGGGGTACACGGGGACTACGCACCCCGTGTACCCCCATTTTTCGAAATATTTCCCCTCACCCGCATGTTTAATTGCCAGTTATTTAGGTAGATATATCCAGCGGGGGAGGGATCATGGGTGGGGGGTGAGTAATTACAACCAATAGATTGAATATATATCCTTCAACCGAAGTTGTAAAACAGGACAACTCAAGTGGAAAATTCTAATATTACTAGATTATGTTTTATTTAAGTAATAATATCCTACCAGATTGGCTGATAAGAATAGGAAAGAGCGCAATGATTTCATAATTTTGATCCCTGCGCTCTTTCGATGGTGGGCGCGAGAGGGCTCGAACCTCCGAACCTCACGGATGTGAACCGTGCGCTCTAACCAACTGAGCTACGCGCCCAATTTTTGAGTAGGCACACATTATACCC
>JBAQFX010000189.1:0-6472 GCA_049287485.1 Anaerolineales bacterium | reverse complement strand
GGAAGACGAATTGTGAAAGAACAGGTTAGTAATTACAACCTTATTATAGCACAAATGTTCTAATCCACAAGAGGTTTTTGGGAAATTCGGAATATTTTAAGATTTCTAATAAAGGAGTGGCTTTTGGCTGTTAGCTGAGAACTGCAAACACCTTAAAAACAACAAAACTGCAAGCACCTTAATAACAGTTCTAACGTGAAGAACTGCAAACACATGGATAACAGCAAACAAGCTATTCAGTAGGGGCGGGTGGCGACCCGCCCCCACGATGATCTAAATTAAAAGACAGGGGTAGGACTCAGCCTATTCCGAAGATATGGTCAATACCGCGGCACCTTCCAGCTTGCCCGAACGCAGGTCATCCAGGGCCTGATTGGCCTGCTCCAGCTTGTACGGGGTCACCTGGGTCTTCACCGGCACCTGGGGGGCAATCTCCAAGAATTCGTCCCCATCCTGGCGGGTGAGGTTGGCCACGCTGCGGATGACCCGCTCCTCCCACAGCAGATGGTAGGGGAAGGAGGGGATGTCTGTCATATGGATGCCCCCACTCACCACCACGCCACCCTTGGCCACTGCCTTGAGGGCAGTCACCATCAGCGGTCCGACCGGTGCTAAAATCAAGGCGGCATCCAGCTCCTCCGGGGGCATTTCATCCGAGCCCCCCGCCCAACAGGCGCCCAAACGGCGGGCAAAGTCTTGCGTTTCAGTATCTCCGGGGCGGGTGAAGGCATACACCTTCTTCCCCTGGTAATTGGCCACCTGGGCGATGATGTGCCCGGCGGCGCCAAAACCGTAGATGCCCAGCCGGTCTTTATACTCCCCCGCCAGACGATAGGTGCGGTAGCCGATCAGCCCAGCACATAGCAAAGGAGCAGCAGAGATATCATCGTAAGCTTCGGGCAGAGGGAAACAGTAGCGCCGGTCAGCCACGGCAAACTCGGCGTAACCACCGTCCAGGGTATAGCCGGTGAATTCAGGATGGTCGCACAGGTTCTCCTGGCCGCGCTGGCAGTAGCGGCAGGTGCCATCGGTGTAGCCCAGCCAGGGCACCCCGATGCGTTGCCCCAGGCTGAACTGATCTACCCCCTCGCCCAGCTGCACGACCGTGCCAACAATCTGGTGACCCAGGATGAGCGGCAGCTTGGGCTCGGTGAGATCACCATCCAGCACGTGCAGGTCGGTGCGGCATACCCCACAGGTATGCACCTTGAGCAGCACCTGCCCCGCCCCGGGTTGTGGGACTGGGACATCGGCCAGCTTGAGCGGCTGGCGCTGCGCTTCGAGCAACATGGCTCGCATCGTTTTAGGAACGTTCATGATACCTCCTGACAGGAGGGGCAAAGGTAACATGCCCCACCCAGATAGGTGATCTTCTCAATAGGTGTAGCGCAGACGGGGCAAGGCTGCCCGACCGTCTGGCTACTCATCAGGCGTCGATAGCCACCGGGATGGTCGAACAGGTCGCGCTCATCCTCCCGCCCGCCTAGCTGGATGGCTTGCGCCAAGGTATCCTGGATGGCTGCATACAACTTCTGGCGGTCTTCTGCAGTCAGGGTGGGTATCTTGTGGGAAGGATGGATCTTAGCCCGGAACAGGATATCCTGCAGGTAGCTATTGCCGATACCATTGACGTGCTTGCTGGTGACCAGGAAACCCTTGACCCCCTTCTTGGTCTTCTCAGAGTATTCCTCCAGAAGTTGGTCAAATCTTTCACTGGTGAAACGCTCGGAAAGGGGCGGGATGCCCACTGCGGCATAGGGATGAGCGGCCAGCTCGGACCGGGCCAGCAGGCCCACAAAGCCCCACATCTGCATGGTAAAAGTCATGGCAGAGCCATCGGCGAATTCCCAGCGCAGGTGATATTTGGCGGGCAGGGATTCTCCCTTTGGGTGGTAGAGGATACGCCCACCGAACTCGCCAAACCACAGCAAGTCGGCCTCGCCCACGTGCAGGTAGATCGAGCGCCCGTAGTTCTCAGCACCGGTGATTTGCCTGCCGGAAAGGAAAGCATCATACTCTTCAGCAGATTTACTCAACCAAAGGAACTTGTGTACCAGCGGACCACGCATAAAGTGTTGGATGGTCTTGCCTACAAGGGTCTCTTTCATCTGGTGGGCAATGGTGGTGGCTTCAGGCATCTCGATCATGGCTATGCTCCTTTTTCGAGGGGAATGCAATGCTCCCGGTAATGTTCACAGGTATTGGCGCGGATCAGCTGCAGCAAGGTAAGCTTATCCGCGGTGAAGTCATAGCTATAGGGCTGGTTGAGCAGCTCGTCATCCAGAGCTTCGAGCACGGTCATCAAGCCCTGGTACAGGGAGCGAAACTCGATGATCACCGAGGTGAGCGGGCGGTCCTTATTCTGCTCGTAGACCTGGGCATTGAAGCGGTGCACATCATCCCAGGTCTGCATGGGCGGATATTGTGGCTTTTGCCCACTGAGCACATAGCTCAGCCGATCGAGCAGGTACTTCTCCCAGGCGGAAATATGGCACAGGATATCCTTGACCGACCATTCGCCCTGAACCCCAGGTTTGAGCAACTCATCTTCACTCAAGCTAAAACAAGTCCGCTCGATCTTGGCCCATTCCTGATCCAATTCAGCCAATAATTCATGACGGGTGGAGGAAATGAGAAGATTATCCATGGAGCTGCTCCAATCGGTTCACCAGGTCTGCCAGCACGGCGAAGGCTTTTTCCACAGGTTCCGGTGAAGTCAGGTCGACGCCTGCTATTTGCAATGCATCCAGCGGGTACATTGAGCCGCCCAGCCTGAGGAATTCCAGGTACTTTTCAGCCGCGCCAGGCTGGCCAGACAGGATGCCATCCACCAGGGCATTGGCTCCCGAGATGCCGGTGGCGTACTGGTAGACATAGAAGTTCATGTACATGTGTCCGAACTGGGCCCAGGTGATGCCGATGCGATCACGGTCGAACTCCACCTCGTCGCCATAACCCTCCTTGAACAGGTCGGCGGTCAGCCCGATGAGGATATCAGCGTTGATGGGCAGACCCTTCTCTGTCCGGGTGTGTAATTCCAGCTCAAAGCGGGCCAGGGTGGGCATGATGAAGAAGTAGCGATGGAAATTCGACATGGCCTCTTCGATCAGGCTGATCTGGAATTCGGGGCTCTTTTGGGTCTCAAACAGGTGGCGGCGCACCATGGCCTGGTTGAAGTTAGAGGCCACTTCTGCTACAAATAGCGAGTAGCGGCTATAGATGAATGGCTGGTATAACCGGCTGTGATAGGAATGCAGAGAATGACCCAATTCGTGGGCCAGGGTGCTCAAACTGAACACATCGTCGGCATAACTCATCATGATGAAGGGTCGCGTGCCCATCGAACCACTGGAGAAGGCACCCTCGCGCTTGCCTTTATTGCGGGCATAATCCACCCAGCGATCTTCCAGGCAGCCGCGCCGTAAGATATCAACATATTCCTTGCCCAGGGGCGCCATGCCCTCCGTGATCCATCCCACCGCCTGCTTGAAAGGGACAAGCGGTTTTTGGGAGGTGAGGGGTGCCTTGATATCATATACGTGGAACTGGTCGTAGCCCAACAACTTCTTGCGTAAGCGCCAGTAACGCTGCCAGGTAGGCAGGTTCTTCTTGAAGACTTCGATCAGGTTATGGAAGACCTCCACCGGCACATTGTTGGGTGCCAGCGAAGCATGCAAGGAGGATGCATAACCCCTGGCCTTAGCGTTGAAAACATCCTGGCGGATGGTGGCGGTGAGGGTGGCCGCCAGGGTGCTCTTGAAATTCAGGTAGCCATCCGAGTAGTTTTCCCAGGCGGTGCGGCGCACCTCCCGGTCTGGGTGGGTGATCAGGGCACCAATACTGGCCTGGCCGACCTCCAGCTGGGTGCCGTCCGAGGCTACCGCCGGCTGGAAAGTGAGCTCGGCATTATTGAGGGCGTTGTAGATGCCGGTGGCAGCGAAGAACGGGTCATTGACCATGGCCAGCACTTCTTCCACTTCACCCGAGCGCACGTGAGCCTGTCGCTTCTCCAGCTTTTCCACGTAAAAAGCAAAGAATGCCAGACCCGGCTCGTCTTTCGTCCACTGGCGCAGTTTCGAGAAGCCAATCTGCATCAGCTCGGGGTCAAAGAAAGCGATGGCGGCGCTGAATTTCGCCATCAGACTGCGACCCTGACCATTACGAGCAGCAGCATCCTGGTCAAGCGTGTTCACAGCATAGGCGTTATTAGCATACACATTGATCTTGCCCATCAGGGTGCCTGATTCCTGGTAGAGTTGGATGAATTCCAGCAATTTTTGGGGGCGATCTCCCAGGTGCCCCTGGTAGGCAGAGAGGGAGGGTAAAAGTTCATCCAGCTGGTGATAAGCAGCCTCCCAATCTTTGGTGGAGGGGAAAATTGAAGCAAGATCCCAGGTCTGCTCGAGCGGGACTTCACTACGGGAGGGAAGGGTGGCGGTATGGTTCATGTTGTACTCCTGGAGCCGTTATGAGTTTGAGATGCCAGCAAGAGATAAATAATCTCACTGGGGCAAATTCCCCGAAGATTATTATAATCCCGCTTGACGTCTAATTCCTCATATGATCAAAGTCCAGAATTAGAATCGCTGGATGAAATCCCCATGGTGTTGCTTCGCGCAACTGCTGGGTAGTTCAGGCATGGCTTGGGAATTGGATTATCGCCGCGTGAATGACAAGCCGTATTTTGAATTCCAGGATAATTTTTAACACATAAATCACCCTTTTCGTGTCAGTAGTGCTTTGGGGTTCCTTTTATGCATATGCAGAGGCGCATTCTATGCACACCCATTGAGTCTTTCATCAGATCTGCCATGTCAGGTTTGTTTTCTTCCAGATTCATTTCAATCGAAAAACGCGTACATCCCTTTTTGTGGCTAAATGCAAAATTGCCTATCGCGATCAATCGGATTTTATTATCTTGATGGTCATTACAGAAATCAAGGTTCTTTAGGACGGGATTTTAACGGTACTAACAATATATTCAGCCTTACAATATTGTTTGCCGTTTTTCTTGAATTTTGCTATATAATATGCATTATAGAAACAATGTATTATGAGGAATATAGTATGAAACATAATAAATTTTGCATTCGGATTATCACAGTACTAGCCATTATCATGCTGCTATTAGCAATCCTGCCCGTCTCACTAGCGTATGCGGACAATTTGGGACCAAGAAATGCTGGAGCCGGAGCTGATGTTGCTGGCATCGGGACAGTAACATGGGGAAGCCCCGGGAATATCAGCACAGTCGGTTCACCCTATGCGACCATGTCGGTACCAGCCTCCGCTATCACTCATTATCTCCAAGGAACACAATACGGCTTTACTATTCCATCAGGCTCAACGATTAATGGAATAACGGTGGTTATTAACCGCCAGTCCAGTGGAAGAAGAGCACCATTTTTGAGAGATAACGTGGTCAGATTGGTTAAAGGCGGTGCTATCACCGGCAATAATAAAGCGCTGACTGGAGCAGACTGGCCGAATACGGGTCTCGGGACGGTCACATATGGCAGTTCGACCGATCTGTGGGGCACCACATGGACAGCTGAGGAGATTAATGCCACTAACTTCGGGGTGGTTCTTTCCGCAGTTAACGCAAAGACAACTCGTTCCAGAACCGCGACGGTTGACTATATACAGATCACGGTCTATTACAACATGATTAGCACTTCAACGACTGTTAACTGCGGAGGCGGGACGCCCGTTGTTACTTATGGTTCCAGCATCACTTGCGTTGCATCTGTGAGGCGTGCTGCTGGGGATAACACTCCCAGTGGTACGGTCACTTGGACTTCAAGTGGTAGTGGATCTTTCACCCCAAGCTCATGCACGCTGTCTGGTACCGGTGGAACATCAACCTGCTCTGTTAACTATACACCCAATTCAGTCGGTAGTGGCTCTCATCTTATCAGCGCAACATATGGCGGTGATGTCTACTTTACCGGTAGCAGTGGTGCACAAACAGTTACTGTAAACAAACGCTCCATTACCGTCACCGCGGATTCCAAGTATAAAGTTTACGGTAATGCTGATCCAGCGTTCACCTACCATATCACTTCCGGTTCGCTGGTGTTTGGCGATACCTTCTCCGGGGCCCTGAACCGTACAACAGGAGAAGCGGTTGGTTCGTATGCCATTAACCAGGGGTCTCTTGCCCTGTCTTCCAACTACATCCTGACCTATGTCGGCGCTAACCTTACTATCACCAAGCGCCCCATCACCGTCACTGCCGACGCCAAGTCCAAGGCCTATGGTGATGCCGATCCGGCGCTCACCTACCAGGTCACCTCCGGCTCGCTTGTCTTCGGGGATACCATCTCCGGTGAATTGACCCGCGCAGCTGGTGAATCCTTAGGAACCCACGCCATCCTACAAGGCACCCTGGCTCTCTCAGACAACTACAATCTGACCTATGTTGGCGCAAACCTTACCATCACCAAGCGCCCCATTACCGTCACTGCCGACG
>JBAQFX010000188.1:0-8274 GCA_049287485.1 Anaerolineales bacterium | reverse complement strand
ATTTACACCTTGTCTGAGCTTGAATTGGAATCTGCAAAGGCGGAACTGAGGTATGCACGCCCGGTAATGGAAAAATATGTGAAGAGAGCCCGGAAGGATGTTTACTCCCAGCGTAAAGCTCTCATCATTGAAAAAGTGCTGGAACAGATCAGTTGAACTTACCCGATTAATATGCTTTGCGTATCAACCAAGCGTAGAAGGAGGATTGTACAAATATGACCAGGAAACGCCCAATTTCAGTGACTGTGACATTCTTATTAATCCTGGTGAACGCCTTGATTTGGCTCGTCCTTGGCATCCTGATCGTCACCAACGCCCATCCTGCAATTCCAGATCAGCCACTTGTAAAAGGAATCATGGCGGTGCTATCCCTGATGGCAGCTGGAATCCTACTGGCATTGCTTTTATCGATCCGTCATCGCAATCGTATTGCATATTTCCTTACGCTAGCAGCTTTTATCATCACCGCCCTGCTAGTCTTTTTCGATGATGTTGGGGTTTCTGACCTGATTGTCTTGTTGTTGAACCTCATCCCTGTTGTCCTGCTCATTAAGGACCGGGCATGGTATCTTCAGTCAAAATCTCGAATCGAGGGAACTGTATAAGATTCGTATCCGCAATATGGATGCACAGTGGATACATCCGTCAGTAAGAACAAGTAATGAAAGTAGCGTACCTGACTCACTGCTACTTCCTCTTTATATCCGCGCCCTGGAATCAAAACGTTCAGATCCGATCCTCAGGATAGTAGAAGGGTTGGTTGAGTAAGAATTATCCAACGATGGACTGCCTCCAGAAAAATCAGACCATTGAAAACAATTATATAATTGTATAAATGAAGTAAACGGTCGGTGGGAGACCATCATATCAGGCAATGAATCAATCCTTATTGTATTTTGGTGATCTGGCGCGATAATAAAAATTACCTCATTCACCAATCATTCACCGTGCTAGATCATTAAGCACACAGGATTGATTGCCTAGAACCTGACCCGGCATAATTAAAATAGTTTTGGTTAACGTCCAGATTTGACAACGAAAGGAGAGAATACGATGAACTTGCTATTTCTTGTAGCCATGATTGTGGAAGCTATTTTCGCGTTTGGGTTTATCTTTATCCCCGTTACCTTGATGGCTCAAATGGGGCTGACGATTGATGCAGTTGGGGCAACGCTTACTCGCCAGTTCGGCTCAGCTCTGCTCGGTTTCGCTATCCTGCTCTGGTTCTCCCGGAAATCAAGCAACCTGGAATTCAAGAAGGGTGTTATTTATGCTCTTTTTATTTACTTCCTCGTCAGCGGATTAATATTGGTCATTGCCCAATTTGCTGTCCAGATGGTGCCGATGATTTGGGCTATCGTGGTGTTGCATCTCATATTTACTATCTGGTTTGGATATTATATGGTAAAGAAGGATTAACCCAACAGAATATCGACCTGAATTGGCCAACCTAAAAATACCTGGAGAAACGTTATCCAGGAAATATTGAGGCACCAGGTATAAAGAAGTCGTTGACCCCGCTGGTGTAACGACAGACTATATCCCCGGTATTGATATAGCAAAATCTGGTATTGTGATACAAGTGATAAGGACTGCCTTGTCAGAAGAAACTAAGGGATAATATTTGGAAAAAAAGGTTCACATTTCAAGTTTGTAAATGCCCAGAGGAAATAATGGGGTCTCAGAATGCTGAACTTGCTATTCTTGAGGGATTGGGAAACAACATCCGATAATCTGGGATAAAATACAGCCAAACCAGATCTTTATCAAGGAATTGAAAAGTACCAACCATGACCCAACAAATCACATCCATCCGCCTGCCACTGCCACTCAAGATGAGCCATGTGAACGCTTACCTGATACGAACCGACCAGGGCTTTTTCCTGGTAGATACCGGCATGACCAACGCCAGGCGCCAGATTGAGCTGGCGCTCGAGCATCTGTGTTGCCATCCAGGTGACCTCAAGCTGATCCTGCTGACGCATGGGGATTTTGACCATACCGGGAACGCAGCTCACCTACGGGATAAATTTTCTGCTAAAATCGCCATGCATCAGGCAGATTCAGGTATGTTGGAAAATGGGGATATGTTTTGGAATCGAAAATTTAAAAATTCTTTCCTCAAAAAGGTAATGCCGCTGTTTATCCGATTCGGTGAAAAAGAGCGCTGCACGCCAGATATTTATGTCGAGGATGGTACTGTACTGACTGAGTATGGATGGGATGCGCAGGTGTACAACACACCGGGTCATTCTTCCGGCTCCATCTGCATACTGACAGCTTTTGGTGACCTCTTTTGCGGGGACCTACTCACCAATTCCACAGGAAAACCCATGCTCAATTCGATGATGTATGATAGCGAGGCGGGAAAAGCCAGCCTGGAAAAGTTGAAGGCTCTATCAATAAAAACGGTCTATCCCGGACACGGGCTGCCATTCGCTTGGGAAGCGCTCGAAGAATAATTTACGACTATTTTTATTTTAATAAACCTGTGAGCACGCCGTGACGCTGTAGTAGCACAATGTATCGGATGATGTGCATTTTTACTTTTCTAGACAATAAGTTCTAGTTGACTTAACGTCATTATCAGTAGGGGCACGGTATACCGTGCCCCTACAAAACTTACTTACTTCAAGTGAAACAGTACAAATATAGAACCAAACAGACTACTGCCCAGTCAGTTGCCAGTTCTGTACATCCCAAACCATACTACCCCAGGTGCTGACCACATAACCGGTCAGGTTGTTGGCATAGCCATAACCATCCTGGAAGACATAGATATACAGCTGGGGTAAATCGGTTGCGATCAGGTTGCCCAACCCGCAGTAGGCAGTTTTACGTACGCCCAGGTCAAATGTACTGCCAGCCTGCTCGATGAAGGTGTCAGCCTCGGGGTTTACCCAGCGCCAGATATTGCCACCGGTCGGGTTGTCGGGACCGGGAATTTGGGTTGATAGGTAATCTGACTCAATGGTGCCTTGTGGTTCGATAGACAGGCTGCGATCATAGATCAGCATGTCGTAATCCCCGATCATACGGGGTGAGTTGTCCTCATACGAGCCAAAGATGATTGAAAAATCGTAGTTCTGAATACGAGCTTCGATGCCAACTGCCTTCAGATTCTCCACGATGAATTCTTCAGTACGCTGGAGGGGTTCGAAGTTGGTGTATCCCTGCAGCTCAAGACTCAAGCGCGTTCCATCTTCGGCGTAGAAGGCACCCTGAGCTACTCGAATGCCATCGGAACCCATCGTCCAGCCAGCTTCGTCCAGAAGGGCATTCGCTTTAGCTACATCATATGGATAGGGGCGAGCAATATCACACTTATACCAGCCATAGGCAAAGGGTGAGGTGGATTCTGCGACCGTGTTATGAAGGACATCGTTGATGAGGGAATCATAGTTTATGGCAGATGATATTGCTTGGCGGACCCGAATATCGCCTAAAATAGGGTGAGGCGGCATCGGACCCGGATCTCCATCAAAGGGCTTGCTCAGGTTGAAATCGATGGCCAGGTTCCATACACCAGGGACCATGACCTCATGCGCATTGTCACCTACCACTCCATCATACTCATTAGGATCATCTATCCCAGGCCATAGCTGAACCTGGGCTTCCCCTTGTTTCATCAAGGCAATCTGAGCAGCGGGTTCGGGGACGACGCGGAAGATCAGCTTGCTCAGGTAAGGCTTTCCCGATTGGAAATAGTACGGGTTGGGTTCCATGGTGATGCTTTCACCCGAAGCCCATTCCGTGACTACAAATGGGCCTGCACCAACTGGCTGGCGGTTCCATGCCCAGTTTGACATATCCGCGGGTTCTCCCGTGGCATGGCGTGGGAATATGCCGTAGGCAAATTGGGCCAGGTAGCCTGCCCAGGGAGAGCTGTAATGTATTACCACGGTAAGCGCATCGGGAGTATCAATCGAGGTAATCAGATCTATCCCACCAGTCCCGGAAAGGGCACCAGAGGCAGGGTTGGACAGTGCCTCCCAGGTGAACTTGACATCATCTGAGGTTAGAGGTTCACCATCAGACCATTTCAAATCTGGAAGCAACTTCCAGGTGACCGTCAGCTTATCCGCTGAGAGACCACCATTGGCTTCCGTTGGTAATTCTGCGGCGAGCACGGGCTGAAATTCGCCATTCTCATCCACCAAGACCAGACCGGTCATGCTGGTGGCATCTGCTACCTGCCGGGTGACCGCCGCATCCGTCATGTAGAAGTTCAAGGTGGTTGGCTCTTCGGGGATGATGAGCGCCACTGTTCCACCACTAGGCGTCTCTGTGGGTGGCGCGCTGGTCGGTTCGACCACTCCAGGTGCCTGGGTGGTCACTTCGGTGACCACTGGAGCCTGCGTGGTAGCTGTAGCACAGGCGGAGAGCAGCAGTCCGAACAAGATTACGAGCGTGATCAAACGGGTTTTCATTTTTTTCTCCTCATGGTTGGTTTATGTTGTTAATAAAGATTATATCCATATCAGGTGTTGTTTTCAGCATGTACCACATATGGGTCGAACGCATCACGTAACCCATCGCCAATATAATTGATCGTCATTACGGTCAGGAAGATCATCACCCCCGGATAGATCGCCATCCAGGGAGCGCGGTAAACATGTACCTGGGCAGTGGATAGGATGGCTCCCCAGGTAGCGGTGGGTGGCTGGACTCCGAACCCCAGATAGCTCAAGCCCGATTCGGTGATGATGGCAAATGCCATTTGCAAAGTCCCTGAGACCAGAATGGGACCCAGGCAATTAGGCAGGATATGGCGGATGATGATGCCGGCATCGCCCCCACCCAGCGCCTTGGTGGCGGTGACGAATTCACGCTCACGCAAGGTGATGAATAAGCTGCGGACCAACCTGGCAGGCCACATCCAGGATAGAACGGAAATGATCACGATGACCACCAAAACAGAATTTTTCAGCCATGGGTAGGGCAGCTCACGTAGAAATGAGCTCAGGATGATTAGCACGAAGATGGTTGGGAAGGTCAGGAAGGTATCGGTGATGCGCATCAGCCCATTATCAATCCAACCACCGTAATACCCCGAGAGGGCACCTACAGCAACCCCCAGAAATATGGTCAGCAAGGTAGAGATGAGACCAACGAGCAATGATATCCTGCCACCGTACAGGATGCGGGTGAATATATCACGCCCCAGCTCATCCGTCCCAAACCAATGGGCTGCAGAAGGAGCCTGGAAAGGATTGGTAGGATCTTGTTGGGTGGGGGAATATGGGCTCAGGTTGGCAGCCAACGCGGAGACCACCAATAACAACAGCAGCACCAACGCCACCACAGCCAGCTTGTGCTTGAAAAATCGTCGTACAATCTGGGTGCCAAGGCTGCGCTCAGTCATATTTCACCCTTGGGTCCAGGATACCGTAAAACAAGTCAGCCAGGATGTTGCAGAAGATGATGATGATTGCATCGATCATCACCACCGCCAACAAAACGGGATAATCGCGCCCACGGGCGGCATCCCAGAACAGGCGCCCCATCCCTGGCCAGGAGAAAATCGTTTCAATGAATAGCGCCCCGGCGAACAAGCTGGGCAAGTCCAGGCCGATCAGAGTTACCAGCGGTAACACGGCATTCCGCAAGGCATGTTTATAATAGACCACCCGGTCGGAGGCACCCTTGGCACGCGCCGTACGGATGTAATCCTCGTGGAGCACATCCATCAGGCTGGAACGGAGGAAACGTGAATACCAGGCTGCCCAGCTGGCACTTAATGCAGTTACGGGTAGCACCAGGTGCCAGGCAAGGTCAAGCAGATTGTTGTCGCCTCCGATAGTACGCATACCACCAGCAGGAAAGAGTGGTTTTCCAGTGGATGGGTTGACGATGGCGACATAGAACACCAGGATCAGCGCCAGACCTAACCAGTAGACCGGCACCGATTGCCCGATGAAGGTCAGCGTGGTGGCGGTGTAATCAAAGAATGAGTAAGGTTTGCGAGCAGAGAGGATGCCCACGGGTAGGGCGATGATAAGGGTCACCAGAAAAGACACTCCCACCAGTATCAGGGTATTGGGGATTCGCTCGGCGATCATCTCAGACACGGGCCGCCTGAATTTGATGGAATCCCCCATGTCACCGCGCAGCATATCCCTCAGCCAGTTCACATACTGCACCGGTAAGGGTTTATCCAGGCCCAACTGCTTTTTCAGGATCTCTATTTGTTCCTTAGTCACATTCGGATTGCGGTAGGCAGTCGAGAGCGGCCCACCCGGAGCAGCACGCACCATGGCGAAGAGCAATACGCTCAGGATGAACATGATCGGGATAGCCTGTAAAACACGGCGCAGGGCGTATCTGGCCATTACACCTCATAGGTGATCTTGCCACCCATCATGGTGATGAGTGGATGGACTTCGTTCATCTTTTCAGGAGGAATCCCAAAAATATCTTCTGAAAGTAAGACCAGGTCTGCCAGGAAACCCACTTTTAGCTGGCCTTTAACATTTTCCTGGAATTCAGCATAAGCTGCATCACGTGTATATGACCGCAGGGTGTCTGAGAGATCCTGGTGGTGGTGAGGCATACCTTCCGCCCAGGGTTTGCGATTGAGGGTGTTATGCACACCCAGGAGCGGGTTCTGAGTGACGACCGGCCAGTCGGAACCGAAGACGAGCCTGGCCCCTGCCCGACGAATATCCGTCCAGGCGAAGCTGAGTGGCCAGCGCGATTCACCCACCCTGAATTGCCAGATATCCCCATCATCCACCGAGGCCGGGGCGTGTAGGGGTTGCATTGAAGCAATCACTCCCAGTTCTTTAAAGCGGGGCAGGTCGTCTGGATGGATGACCTCGATATGCTCCACGCGGTGGCGGGAATCCTGCAACCCATTAGTTTGCCTTGCCAGGGCATAGGCATCCAACACCCGCCGTACCCCTCCATCACCCACGGAATGGACGAATATTTGCAAGCCCAAACGGTCTGCTTCCAGGGTGATGCGGTTGAAATGTTCGATGCTGTAGTTGCTATCACCGCAAGTGGAAAGGTTGTCGGCGTACGGGTCAACTAACAAGCCGGTGTAGGTCTCAATCACCCCATCCATGAAGAGCTTGACACAGCCACCCCGCACGAACTCAGTTTGGTAGCGAGTTTTCATGGGTAATGCTTCCTTTTCGATAGCCTCCAAGGGGGTATCCACGCCGATACTGTAAGATACATATACCCTGACAGTTAGATCACCAGCCTGTGCGAGTTCAGCGTACAGGCTGGCCTGCTCATCATCCCCATCCATGTTATGGACGCTGGTGATACCCATCTGGGAGGCAATCTTGAAACCTTTTCGAAGCAGGCGTAGCTTGGTGGATTTGTCTGGCACCGGTAGGATATTTGTGATGTGCTGGCTGGCGTGTTCTTTTAGCTCGCCGGTGGCTTCACCATGCTCATCCAAGACGACATACGAATTCGGTGGGCACTCTGCACCGTTAAATATGCCCGCCAGACGCAAACCCAGGGTATTCACCCACATGGTGTGCCCGTCATATGCCGTGATGGCAATCGGTCGGTCTGCCAGTATGGCGTCCAGGTGCTGGCGGGTGAGTGGGGTTAATCCTGGACCGAGGTTGTAGCGGAGACCGAAACCAGTCAGCCAGGGAGCAGAAGGATTGTCTCGAGCAAAAGTCCGGATGGCATTCGTGGTATCTTCATAATTGAAACAGGTCTCAAAATGGATTTCATCCAGGGTGAGTGAGCCGAGCAGCATGTGAAAATGGCTGTCAATGAAACCAGGCATCAAGGTCTGACCATCTGCATGGATCAGATGGGTGCCTGTTCCTCTCCACTCCATTGCCCCCTGGTTGTCGCCAACATAGATGATATTTTTCCCCCTGACTGCCACTGCCTGGGCTGCAGGTTTTGCGGCATCTGCAGTGAAGACGTGAGCATTGGTAATGATGAGATCCGCGTATGGGGTCATGGGCATTCTCCTGATATTCACATTGGATGAGCTATTTTAGCATAATCAGATTAAAAGGTTATCCAATGTAGATATCAGGATTAATCGGATCTAATCATTTCTTTTATGTAGTTTACATGCCGTGAAACATGCTGTTATAGGATCTCTTTGTATATTTTTTTATTGTACAGCCGAATTAGCTTGCTGATCATCCTCATAGTGTCAGGCATTAATTTCTCCAGAAGTGCGAGGCAAGCCAGGCAAGTAAGGTGATGATCACTGGCGCATCTATGCAGATATTGTTTTGGTGGCACATGGTGCTCTAACAAGCCATTTCCATCATCGTATCTTGGTAG
>JBAQFX010000187.1:0-11141 GCA_049287485.1 Anaerolineales bacterium | reverse complement strand
CGGGGGAGGGGAAAAAGGGGTGGGGGCGTGAGTAATTACAATAAATGTCTTAATCAGGTCGTGTACCCAGGGTAAGGTTTACCTGCTGATATTTACCGTCGCGTAAGATGGTCAGGGTGACCTGCTGCCCGGGTGTCGTCTGGAGAGTCAGGTAGGCCAGCATATCATCAAAGGTATTCACGGCCTGCCCATCAATGGCGGTGATAATATCCCCACCAATCTCAACCTGGCGGTTATCCTGGATGATGGTGTCGGTGGTGCCCTGGAGGCCAGCTGCAAGGGCTGGGCCGCCATCGGTGATAGTGGAGACATACGCTCCCCGTTCCACCGGCAAATTCATGGCTTTTACCATGAAGGGATTAACGGTATAGCCTGAAATTCCCAGCCAGGGCCAATCATAACTACCTTTATCGATCAGCGCCGGAACCACACGTTGAATAATGCTGACTGGGATGGCAAAACCCACACCAATGTTGCTCTGGCCGGTGCCATTGGTCTCAATCTGGGCGTTGACCCCAATCACTTCGCCTTTCAAGTTGAGTAGCGGACCTCCAGAATTACCAGGATTGATGGCAGCATCGGTCTGGATGGCCTGGGGGATTGAAAAGACCGTCAATGCGGGGATAGTGCGACCCAAAGCACTGATGATGCCGCGGGTAAGTGTGCCTTCAAGACCAAAGGGATTCCCAATAGCAACAACAGTTTGCCCAACAGCCAGCTCATTCATGGACCCCATAGGGATAGGAGTCACGCCAGCAGGAAGAACAACTTGAATCACGGCCAGGTCACAGTTCAGGTCTTCTCCGACCAGTGAGGCTTCGCGTATCAGGCCATCGGAAAAGGTAACCTCTACTGCATCCGTGCCGTGCACCACGTGAGCATTGGTGAGAATATGACCTTGATCATCGTAGATAAAACCGGAGGCCTGTGCGTAGGTAGCCAATTCACCATTTTGATTAAGATAAACCGTTATATTGACAACCGATGGATTAAGGCGGGAATACAGGTCGACCAAAACCCGATCTTCGTTGGTGACCAGTGAAATCACGGAAGAATTAGGCGTGGGAACTGCTTGAACCACTTCTACTACAGGCGTAGGCTGGCTGGTGGTGGCCTGCGGAGTAATTGCGCCACAAGCCAGGCTGACAAGCGAAAAGAATAAAATGACAGAAAAGAGAACGCGTGTGTTCCGAGTGAGTTTAGGCATGCCAGGAACCCTTTCTAAATTGATGCTGATGCGTTATGCCAGCAAAGTATAACTGGATTTGACAGTTAGAATCCTGAAGATTGGATAAGAATTCCCATATTTCTCTGCAGCAGTCTGGCAACCTTCCATGATAGAATGGCATGTCAATTTGATATGAGCAGCATCGAAGCTCCGCTAGTCTCTATGCCAACCAAGCAATCCTTCCTGCCGTACGTGGCCCTGTTTACAGGGATCATCTGCCTCAGCTTTTCGGCGATGTTTGGCAAATGGGCAAATGCGCCTGGCCCAGTTATTGGTTTCTACCGCATTGGATTAGCTACGATCATCCTGCTGCCGGTCTTCCTCTATCACATTATCAAAAACAAGGTAAAACTACCCAAAGCAGTGCTGTTACTCCCCATCCTGGGAGGTATTTTCACGGCATTCGACCATGGCACGTGGAACTCTTCGCTGCGCTATACATCAGCGGCTAATGCCACCTTGCTCGGGAATACCGCTCCTTTATGGGTAGCTTTATTCGCCTGGCTGATCTTCCGTCAAAAATTACGTGGGCTGTTCTGGGTCGGGCTGGCATTGGCCCTGGGTGGTGCAGTGATCGTCTTGGGGAGTGACTTCATCCAACACCCGACGATTGGGTTAGGTGACTTGCTGGCCATGGCAGCGGGTGTGTTCTACGCTGGCTACTTCCTGGTGACGGAAAAGGGACGGCAAAAGCTGGATACCCTCTCCTATGTGTGGCTGGTGGACCTGATGGCAACCGTCACCCTGCTGGTAATCACATTGTGCATGAAGATGCCGCTTAATGGGTACCCAACTCAATCTTACCTGGCGTTCCTGGGGGCAGCCCTGGTTTCGCAGGTGGGAGGGTATCTGTCCATTGGGTATGCGCTGGGGCACCTGCCAGCCTCAGTGGTCTCACCGACGCTGATTGGGCAACCGGTGGTGACAGCCCTGCTAGCCATACCATTATTGGGGGAGGCGCTTCGCACCGAGCAATGGCTCGGAGGGCTGGTGGTGTTGATGGGCATCTACCTGGTGCATCGCAGCCGGGAGGGTAGCGAGGTAGCAGAGCTGGCGAGTACGGGGAATTGAATTGTGGATATTGTACTGGTCTGAAACATATGATCGTACGTAGTGAGCAGCCAAAGGATTACACATTCATTCATTCGGTGAATATAGCCGTATTTGAGACTCCGACAGAAGCTGAACTGGTGGATAAGCTCAGGAAAGAGGCACAGCCAGTTATCTCTCTCGTAGCCGAGGACAACGGGAAGATCCTGGGACATATCATGTTCTCGCCGGTTTCACTTTCAGGCCACATCGATCTACGGATCATGGGGTTGGCTCCCATGGCAGTATTACCTGGATACCAAAGGAAAGGAATTGGGTCTGCCCTGGTGAAGACAGGATTGGCAAAGTGCAAAGAGTTGGGCTTTGGGGCGGTGGTGGTGCTGGGACATGCTGGATATTACCCCCGGTTCGGGTTCCTACCTTCAGTGGAATTTGGCATTCACAGTGAATATGATGTGCCCGAGGAAGTGTTCATGGTGGTGGAATTACTACCTGGATATCTACAGGATGCGGAAGGGATCATCCAATATCATAAAGCATTCAATGGGATTTAATTTAATATATAAGCATTATTCCAGGATGTATCATGAAAGAATATGTGATCGAGTTGGAGATTTATGAAGGTAACGCAGGGTAATTGCGCCAGGATGGGACATATCCTGACTTCGCCAGGCAGGGCATTTGTGCCTGGATGTACAGGAGCTTTCAGGTGGGTCAGAAATTTCGCTATCCAGAAGACCTGGGACAATTGTGCCCATGGCTGGTGGACAGCCTGACGGGAATGATACGCGCCCTTGAAAATGGTGGTGAGTTGCCATGGAAATATCGCGGCACACCCTATGAAAATGTGATCGATCCCGATGGTGTGACGACAGAGTTCGTGCGCTGCCCTGACCCCACCGCGTCTGGGATCGTGATCAAGGTGACCAGAACTGCCCAGCGTTAAAGTATAAATTATTAATGATGAGATTCGATCCACGCATCCATCAGCGACGCTCCATCCGGCTGAAGGAGTATGATTACTCGCAGCCGGGAGCGTATTTTGTCACGCTGGTGACGAAAGGGCGCCTCAATTTGTTTGGAGAAATTATTGAAGGAGAGATGAAGGTAAATCAATATGGCAAAATAGTCCAACTTACCTGGAAGGATTTGCCTCGCTATTACTCATATATTACATTGGAGGCGTTTATCGTGATGCCTAATCATGTCCACGCGATTGTGATAATCGATGCAGATGCCACGAGTAGGGGCGGGTCTAGCCAGACTGGCGAGTCAATTCCCGTAAAATCGATATCTGGCAGACTAATAAAATCTGAAGATGGAAAGACCCGCCCCTACGACCAGCGACGTCATGGTCTCCCAGAAATTATACGGGCGTTGAAGTCATATTCTGCCCGGCGGATCAACCAGGTTCGGCACCTATCCGGTGAGACTGTCTGGCAGCGGAATTATTACGAGCATATCATCCGTAATCAGCGGGAATTAGGTCAGATACGCCTATATATCATGGAAAATCCACGACAATGGGCTCAAGACCAGGAAAAACCACAGAACCGCCGATAGGGATTACTCTTCCGATTCGACTTTTTCGATTTGAGGGAAGAATTGCTTAACCGTGCCCTCCACCCAGCCATGCAAGGTGTTAGGGGAAAGTGGACAGCCTAAACAGGCACCACCTAAACGAACCTTGAGCACTTTACCATCAAACGAAATGTAATCAACTGAACCACCATGGAACTGCTCAATATAAGCACTGAGACGCTGGATCAGGACCTGTATCTGTTCTTCTATGGGGACATTACCATTATTTGGGTTAACCATGGGTTATCCTCCACTCTGTTCAAAGGTTGTGGTCAGTCCCAACTGGAGCAGCGATAAGACCAGGTCGTGGGTAGAATGCAAGCGTTCTGCAATCACGGTTGCAAGGCGGTCCAGGAATACACTGCCGGTATCAGGATGTTGCAGGCACAAGCGGCGTAAATCATCACCTCGCACACGTAAGAGCCGGGTATCTGTGGTGCAGACTGCACTGGAAGTGTAGCGTCGTCTGCCCAACGCAGCGCTCCAGCCGACGATACTACCCGGTTGGACCCGAGCAATAACTATATTGGGACCATCATCTGGTTTAAAGTTTACCACCACTTCACCGCTGACCACGGCAAACAAATGCTCGGCAGGGTCACCCTGTTCAAACAATACCGCATCAGTTGTGAAATCACATGGCAAAAAAAGAGGGCTCAACAACTCCAGATGTTCGGAGGAGAGATCCTGAAATAGGAATAATTGTGGGAAAGCGCGTGCATTCATGAGCAATATTCCAACCTAAAAATTTAATACCATAGGGATAAATTACCAAGTGGGTAATATCCTCAAACCAGAGACAAATATCACCCTGTTCGTGTTACATGTTTATGAGCTAAGGCAGGGGAAATAAAAAAGGTCGGGATTTTACTCCCGACCTTTGATTTTACGGTGCTGTTTCTTGGGGAACTTCGATGGTTACGGGTTGATCAGCACTGCTGAACACCAGACCGTCTTTAGCTTCATTCACGTCAGCGAGGATATGAGCATCTCGCGGAAATTCACCGGAAAGCAGGCTGAGCGATAGTGGTGATTCGAGGTATTTCTGTAAGGCGCGGCGTAGAGGGCGGGCACCAAAAGCAGAGTCGTAACCAGTCTCCGCCAGCCATTGGCGAGCAGCAGGTGTGAGCTCGATGGTCATATCACTGTCACCCATGCGTTCCTGGATTTCTTTCATCTGCAGGTCAACAATCCTGACCATATCATCCACCGAAAGAGGTGAGAAGGTGATGATCTCATCGATACGGTTGAGGAACTCGGGACGGAAAGTGCTTTTAAGCGCTTTGGAGATTTTATCCTGGGCTTCACGGTCCTCCGCGGTGGAAGTAGATGGGACAAACCCAAGACTTCCAGATTTATGGACATACTCCGTACCCAGGTTGCTGGTCATGATGAGCACTGTATTGCGGAAGTCCACCATGCGACCCTGACCATCGGTTAAACGGCCATCGTCAAGGATCTGCAACAGTGCATTCCATACTTCAGGATGGGCTTTCTCGATCTCATCGAACAGGACCACCCGATAAGGGCGCCGGCGAACAGCCTCAGTGAGCTGACCACCTTCTTCATAACCTACATAGCCAGGAGGGGCACCAAACAAACGTGAGACGGTGTGCTGCTCGCGATATTCACTCATGTCAATTCGAACCAGCGCGTCCATATCATCAAACAGGAATTCTGCCAATGCCTTGGCTAGCTCGGTTTTACCTACACCAGAGGGACCAATAAAGATGAATGACCCAATCGGGCGACGGGGATCCTTCAACCCAGAGCGCGAACGGCGGATGGCATCAGAGATGGCATGGATGGCTTCATCTTGACCGATGATGTGCTCGTGTAAACGGCTTTCCATGTTGAGTAACTTATCAGACTCGGTTTCCATCATTTGTGAGACGGGAATGCCAGTCCATTGAGCCACGACTGCGGCAATGTCATTGACATCCACCACCTCGTCCAGCTTATGCTCATTCTCCCATTTATCCCGCAGGGTATTGAACTCGTTTTCGAGGCGCAGGCGCTCGGCTTTTTTCTCAGCGGCACGTTCATAGTCACGTGTGAGACCAGACTGCTCTTCTTCAGCCATCAAGCGATCAACTTCACTCTTCATTTCTTTCAGCTCGGGTGGCAATGAATATAGGGCAACACGCAGCTTGGCCGCAGCTTCATCCATTAGGTCAATGGCTTTATCTGGCAAGTGGCGGTCGGTGACATAGCGGGAAGAAAGACGGGCTGCAGCTACCAGGGCGTCATCCGAAAAGCGCACTTTATGGTGGGCTTCGTAGCGATCGCGCAAGCCGCGTAACATCTGGATGGTGTTCTCAACATTAGGTTCCTCGACATAAACGGGGGCAAAACGCCGTTCAAGGGCGGCATCCTTCTCAATATGCTTGTGGTACTCATCCAGGGTGGTAGCCCCCACACACTGGAGCTCACCACGGGCAAGAGCCGGTTTGAGCATATTCGAAGCATCCATGGCTCCCTGGGCAGCACCGGCACCAATTACGGTATGCAATTCATCAATGAAGAGAATCACCTCTCCCCTGGCGCGCTGTATTTCATCAATGGCAGCCTTCAGACGCTCTTCGAACTCGCCACGGAAACGAGAACCCGCAATCATGGCACCCAAATCGAGTTGGATCACTCGCTTTCCAGAAAGGATCTCGGGCACGTCATTCGAAGCAATCTTTTGAGCCAAACCCTCAACGATAGCAGTTTTTCCCACACCAGCTTCGCCAATCAACACAGGATTGTTCTTGGTGCGACGAGAGAGGATTTGGATGACGCGCAGGATTTCGGTATCACGCCCGATGACAGGGTCGAGCTTGCCTTCCCGCGCCATTTGAGTGAGATCACGCGAGTATTTTTCCAGGGTCCGATAGCGTGTTTCAGCTTGTGGGTCGGTTACACGTTGCCCACCGCGGATTTGCTGTATAGCTTCGTAAACGCGCTCACGTGTAACCCCGGCTCCTTCGAGCAGGCGTGCAGCTGGGGTACTGCGCTCGTTAAGAATCGCCAGGAAGATATGCTCTGTTGAGATGTATTCATCTTTCAGGCGATTGGCTTCCTCATTGGCCAGGTCAATGATGCGCTTTACGCGCGGGGTAATGAAGATCTGCCCCGCACCACCACCAAAAATATTCGCTTTTGGGCTGGTGCGCAGGATGTAATCCAAACGCTCGGTGAGGGCATTGGCATCAACCTTAAGGTATTCCAAAATCTGAGGGATCACACCCTGTGGTTGCTCAATGAGTGCCAGCAAGATATGTTCAGTATCAATCTGATTGTGCCCGTAGCGCTGAATTATCTCAGCGGCACGCTGGGCAGCCTCCTGGGCACGTTCAGTAAAACGATCAAATCGCATCATGGTAATAATCCTTCCTTATGAGCAAAATTATAACATTTAAGATGTTAAACAATGAACTATACCGCGTAAGAATTATATATGAGTTGTGTATATGTACCGTTAAAGCCAGGTGGTCATGTTAAAACGTTAAAAAGTAGAAACAAGCGATAAATATCTACCTGCACTGGTTGCCGTTGAATGGTTTGCTGTTACTGTGCTTCAATAAATAGGTCAGGGCGTGGCCGATGGGGAGGGAGGCGAGGCGCTTGCATCACCCAAGGCGATCAGATTCCCTTCTGAAGTGAGCAGGTATAACCGGCCTGGAGACAGGGCGGCACCAGTAATGCCAAGATTTCCTTCCGGGAGCAGGTAACTCCACAGGGGAGTGGTTCCATCAGGGGAATTGGCCTGGCAAAAGGTGCCAAATACGCGGATCGGATCATAACCCAACCCGCATATATAAGCAGTTCTTGCTCCATCGATGCCAATAAAGTGTGTTTGTTGGTTAAATGGGTCGATAAAGTGACCGATAATATTGCCAGTTGGGTCAAGCCAATATATATAGGTCCCATCATATATATTGGAGTAGTAAAGCCAGATATCGCCTCGAGGATCGACGCCAACATCTACCGGGAGACTGCTGAATTGTGTCAGACCTGCACTGCGATAGTTCCAAGCTGCAGTCTGCACAAGCGTGAAACCCTGCGAGGTTTGCTTCCATTGCATGACGATGTGTCCGGCAAGCAGGTAAGTCTTGCCGTCTGCTCCAACGAATAGTACGGCCAGATTGTCATACACGGGGCTATCCTGGGTGGGCAGGGTCAAATCCACCACGCTGCCATCTGCGGTATTCACCACGGTATTTTTTACAAGTATCTGCTTTCCATCTGGAGTAAGCCGTAACCCGGCGTCAGCGCCCCGTGTGCCAGGTTTCACAGACCAAAGCAACTGCCCATCGGGCAACAAAGCGTTCAAAGTATCACCAATCGCTGTTTCGATTAGATAGAAAATAGTACCATCGGGAGCAACGATTGCACCATGACTGGTCTTGCCCGTAGCCTCCATCGAAAATGTCCACAACAAATTCCCATCCGGAGAGACGGCAGATAGCCCATTTTTTGAATCAGTGGCATAGATATCACCCTGGGGACCTAGTGCCAAAGACCCTAATGGTATCTCGGGCAAGCTGACTTGCCAACGTGAGCTGCCATCAGGATTAAACGCCAGTAGAAGTCCATCCAAACCAGCCACATAGATGGTGCCATCCGCCGAAACCACCGGATTACCAGAAAAGCCTCCCGGATGATTAACCGACCAAAGTTCATCGGGTTGAGCTGGACCGATCGAATTTATATAGTTCGTTCCATAAGGATCGATCCTACCCGATGCCCACAGCTGACCACCAGGGATAGTCAGCGCTGCTTTTGAAGGGTTAAAACGACTGGCAACCCTGGTTTGATATAAATAAAAGCTGCCAGCAAAAGCGAGGACCACACCCATCACCAATATCGGACGTAAACGATTTTCTCTAAACCAGCTCGAGACTGGATAGCTAATATTTTGCTCAAAAAACAGATTGAAACGTTGCCTGAGCAGGGCTATAGGGCTGTTACGGTTAATAAACTCAGGATTCAAACGTGAATGCAAGCCATCTCCGAGCAAGTTGAAACCGAGGACGGTCACAAATATGACCGAGCCAGTGAGCACCAGTGGCCAGGGCTGAAATAAGTTAACCCAGGAGGTGGCTAACATCTGACCCAATTCCGGTGCTCCAGAAGCGCGGCGTGAGACGAAATCTGCCACTTCAATCCAGACATCACCACCAATGTAGTATCCCAGGAAGCCCAGACCTGCGGTGACCATCAGGGTGCCACTGATCTCAAAGGCAAAAAGCATCCACACCATGGGCATGATCTGGCGCAAAATATGCTGGATGAGAATTTGGAAGGTTGAGCTTCCTAAAGAGCGGGCAGATTCGATGTAAAGCTGTCCTTTAATAAGCTTGGTTTGCTCACGAACAAAGCGTGCAGTTTCTCCCCAACCATTAATAGATAATCCAATTATAAAAGGAATCAATCCGTTGCTTGTGCCAAGCACGGTGATCGCTCCCAAGGCGATTAGCAAGATCGGAATGGACAATGCAGCTGAGATGGCAGTATCCAAGGAATGACCCATAAGTCCATTGGACCAACCCGCTCCCAAACCAATGATCGTGCCCAGGAAAAGCCTCACCACTGCCACGATGGAGACCATAATCAGGGTCGGGCGAACAGCATACAAGATACGGCTGAGCATATCACGGCCAAACTGGTCTGATCCCAGGATATATCCAGGTACCTGAAACGCACTGAAGGGGGGAATCACCCAGGTATCACCCACCTGGAGAATCGCATGTTCAGCCATCGGGTCTTGTGGGGCAATGAGCGGGCCAACCAGGGCTATGGCTATGATGATCATAACAATCATCGTCCCAATCAGGAGCGACCAGTTGATTTTTCTTCGCGGAGGGATATAGAGCTGTTCTGTTTCTTCGGGAAGGGCTAATTGAATATATCTTTGTTCTTTTTTCCGAAGGTGATCTGATGGCGTGATGGCAACAGACATGGCCGATGGAAGTGAAGTAACGGTCTTGGGCCGAGTGAGGGGCTTGACCTTTGTGGGTAGACTACGCGTGATGGACTTTACTGCGGTGACGGTGGCCTTATTCTCAGGATTGATTTTCAATGCCCTCACCAGGCAGTCAATGACCTGCTCTCGCGTGCTAACCATACGAGCCATCAATAACCAGGCCTGCTCATTAGACGGGTTAGCCAACAAAACCTGGGCAACCAGTTTCCGAGCAAGGTCAACCTCACCGTGTCGGAAGGCAACTTGAGCGGAAGTCAGGCGGTGGTTTTCGCTCATACCAGCCCTCCAGCAGGTTCTGTTTCATCCTGGATGCGCAAGCGTGGGTCGACCATTCGAACCGAGACCGATGCGATCAGATCAGCAATCAGGAAGAACAACCCGATGAAAGTGACATCAGCTGCCACGATAGCGGGATCTAAAAACAACGAATTTGCCCCCAGGTTGGTGCTCAAAGTTCCAGGTACCAGGGTTGAAGCCAACAAGTTACCCAATCCAGGCCAATTAAAGAGCCACTCTACAAGAATCAGCTCTCCGACCAGTAAGCGAAAAGAGCTGGCGATGGATAATATAATGGGTGCAACCACGTTACGCATGGCCTGCCGCCAGCGAATGTCATGCCAGGTATGTCCAAAACTACGTGAAGCGATGATGTACTGCTTGCCAAACTCACCCGCCAGCATATTGGCGGTTATCTGGGCAATCTGAACGGTCGGACGAAGCATTAATGCTATGACAGGCAAAATCAGGTGGTTATCCCAACCAAACCCACTTATAGGAACAGGAGATTCACTGTTCGGTCCCCGGAATACTAGCACGAATACAATCAATAAAATACTCAGGCTTCCAATGTAAAAACTAGGCATGGATAAACCAATGGTAGAAACGAACGACAACCAACCACGTACACCAGGAGGCTGATTGCGAACCGCCAACAGACCAAGTATCAAACCGAAGATAATACTCAAGGAAATTGAGATCAACAACAAACCCAATGAAGCCACCAATGAATTCAGTATGTTTTGGGCGAATGATCCAACCTGTGGACCTTGTGAAAATGGTTTGAGTAATGAACCGTGTAGGATATCCTGGATATATTGCGAGTAGGATGCCAACAATGGGGGTTGGTTACTTACCTGTTCTCGAAGATATGGCGTGCTGGCGGCGCGAATGGGTCGGGCGATATAGGAATAGGTGAATCCAAGAAAATTAATCAGGACAAGAGCGATGGGGAGAATAGCGAGTCTGCGAAGGATAAAACGGAGCATAATGATCTATTTGACTTAATTGCTTATTTGAGCCGTAGTGGTTGGT
>JBAQFX010000186.1:0-3163 GCA_049287485.1 Anaerolineales bacterium | reverse complement strand
GCCGATACGCAGGCTGGGTCTATGCAATGCATGCAATGATAGGGTGCTGTATAGTGTTTCATATCGGGATAATCCCCGATAATGCCAGTATCCTTGATCCAGATCCTTGTATGGGTCATGGGTACATCATTTTCTACACTGCAAGCCACCAGGCATGCGCGACAGTCAATACAACGTGAAGCGTCAATCAAAAAGCCATATATGTGCGCTGTCATCTTCTACTCTCCCAAATAGAGCGGCTTACGTGTTTCCGCTGGAGCATCTGCAATCTTCTTTATCGTCACAAATGTCTGAGTGAGTGCCTGGCTTCCACTGATGGGGTCGGTGTAGGTGACGTGCAGAGCCGAATCGCTCGCACCGATTCCGAAGGCCGTAGTCAGGCCTTTGGAAAGATGCCCATATCCAGGGGTCAGGTAGACACAATCGGGTCGAATCGCCTCGGTGGCATGCAGTCGGCAGTGTGCGATGCCCACTTGGCTGGTCACTTCAACCCAATCGCCGTCAGCCAGCCCTTTCTGCGCGGCGACTTTGGCGTTCATCCACAAGCGGGGTTCGTCGGAGTATTTATACAGCAGCAGGTTGTTCTGCGTGCCGAATTGGGTTTGCTGCGCAACTTTACCCGTCAGCAAGTAAAACTCATCTTCACCAGGCACAGGCGGTTCTTCCCAGGTCGGCCAGGGCGAGAAACCAGCATTGCCCAATGTCTCTGAGTAGACTTCGATCTTGCCCGAGCTGGTATTGAACACTATTTCACCGCTGCCTTCTTCGATAGGTGTATCCGCATAGCCTTTGACTTTCACTTCTTCCAGGCTTACGCCCAAAGGAGCAAGCTGTTGGCGGATATAGTCTTCCTCATCTGTGTATTGGAAGAAATCCCCTAACCCGAGTCGTTCGCCTAATTGCTTGTAAATCCACAACGTCGATTTACCTTCACCCTGCGGCTCGATCACTGGCTGGCGGATGAAAGCCATGTTGTCTACCACCAGTAGTGGGTCATAACGTTCCAAATAGGAAGCCTCGGGCAGGACGACATCTGAAAACCAGGCTGTGTCGTTCATGATGATATCTGCTGTGGCGATAAAATCCATCTTACCAAATGCCTCTAACGTTTTGCCACGATCGGGCAAGGCTAGAATTGGGTTCTGCCTGGAAATGAACCAGCCATGGGCTTGATAAGGCTCACCACTCACGATCGCATCCCGTAATTCCTGAAAAACCCCTAATGTCAGTGGCACCAGCGGATATTTCCAGGGTGTACCATCCAGGCGTATTGCAGAGATACGCGGGTAGGGTGGCTGAGGCGGCATTCCCAATCCAGCGCTATCCCCTGCAACATCCGTGGATAGGCACCCGCCGGGAGTCAATACATTACCGCTCAATGCATTCAGCGTAGCAATGGCGCGCTCGGCCTGGAAAGAATTGACAAAATTGGATGTACGCCAGCCCGGGTGCGCAAGCGAATTGGGTCTGGCAGCGGCGTATTCTCGGGCAATCCGCTCAATGGTACTGGCAGGCACGCCCGTAATTGGCTCAGCCCATTGCGGTGTGTACGTACTCATGGCGTCTACAATGCCGTCACACCCGACGACGTATTTCGTAACGAAATCGCAATCGGCTAATTCGTTGCTGACAATGACATTGATCATCGCCAAAAGGAATGCGGCATCGGTACCAGGGCGAATGGGTATCCACTCGGTCGCCTTCGAAGCGGTCTTGGTATAACGTGGATCAAGGTAGACCAGCTTTGCGCCACGGTCAATGGCATGGGAGAGTTCCGATGTCTCGGATGTGGAGATTGCCTCCATCATATTGCGCCCAACCATCAGGATAAATTCGACATTTTCGTAGTTGCGCGAGGGCTCTTGGATGCCATAGGTCAGCAAGAAAGCCGTGATCATGGCATTGAAGCACAGACTGCGTTGTGTTCCGTAATTGGGCGAGCCAAAGGCGTACATCATGTTTTCAAACTGTGCCTGGGTCAGGCAGTGCGTGGTCGAAAAAACCATCGCTTCGGGCCCATAGGTATTTTTGATGGCTAGCATTTTGCTGGCGATCAGGTCGAGTGCTTCCTCCCATGAAGCCTTGCGGAATAACCCCTCACCGCGCTTGCCAACCCGGATAAGGGGAGTCAATATCCGATCGGGATCATAGGTATTCATTAAACCCGACTGACCACGCGGGCAAAGGTTACCGTGTGAGTGTGGATGCACTGGGTTGCCATCCAATTTGACCACCCGCCCCCCTTTTACTTTGGCTATCAAACCGCAACGCCAGACGCACATCTCACACGTGCTGGGGATGAAACCATCCCCAGCAGCATTGAGATGACCGGCCTGGCGCGCTGCCTCAGCGACTTTAGGCGGGATAAATTTCCCAGCTACCAACGCTGCACTTGCTGCCGTGCTAAGCTTTAGAAAATCACGTCGTGACAGGTCTTTGATCATGATTGCTCCATCTGTGGCTTATTTTTCTTTTCTTTTCAATCCAGCCCGTTCAATCAGATAGAACAGGAAGAGTGAAATAAGTGTAAACAAGACAATAAACAAGAAGGCACTGACATTCCATAGGTCAGGAATGCTAACATTTCCATAATTTGCAATTTTTGAGATAACAGGGAACACCTGCTGGTAAGTAAGACCAAAAATAACCGCACCCGTCAGAAAACCCAATAGACCAGGAATGATATAATCGAGCTTTCCTTCACCGCTCCCGGCGGCGCAGGTGCCCGGTCAGTAGCCAGTAAGCGCCATCCCCACCCCAAATAGCAGACCACCAACCAGATTACCAACCACATATGTGGCGGGGATGTTGGGGAATTTTAACAAGCCGAGAGCACGCAGTCCGAACAAGCCGATCATCGCCACCACCAGCGCCGTCATGATGAATTGCAAGACCATCATGTCGGTAAAACGAAAGACATTCACGATTCTGTGATACTTGGTCAGCCCGGCTTTATTCAATGTAAAACCGAAGAAGACGCCTAATACCAGGGCAATCACTAAAATGAGCATTTTAATACCTCCTGCGATAGATGATCAAAGCAGTGACGATGCCGGAGGCGAACATTCCAGCCATAAATATAAAAGCAGCCGGCGCAAGCAGCATGCCGCCTGAAATCACCAATCCGCTGGTGCATCCACCCGCGATACCAGCCGCATATTCC
>JBAQFX010000185.1:0-7151 GCA_049287485.1 Anaerolineales bacterium | reverse complement strand
TATGTGGTGGGTAACCTGGTGTTTACTACCTGGTTATTAAAAGGATATTTTGATACCATCCCTGTCGAGATCGAAGAGGCAGCCATGATTGATGGCTGTGGACCCATCCAATCTTTCCTATTGATTGGTTTACCGATGGCCAAACCAGCGTTAGCTGTTACTGCACTGCTGGCTTTCATGGCTGGTTGGGGGGAGTTTGTATTTGCATCCGTGTTAGTACCCTCTCCGGCAGGTAGACGAACCTTGATGGTAGGCATGTATCAAATTGCCAATAGCCCAGCCGTTCCGTGGGGGTTATTCGCAGCAGGCGCAGTCATGACCATCATCCCGGTGATGGTAGTGTATTTATACTTCCAACGATACTTGATCGGTGGCCTGACACTGGGTGGTGTAAAAGGGTAATGAAAGATTTCATCTTCGGCACCCTCGCCACGGAAGAGCTACGCAATGGACACGTACGAACTCGCCGGGCGGGGGTGTCGCATTATCAGGCAAGGAACCCACGCGACCCTCTCCCAGGGCAGGAAATTAACCTAAATCTTACAATTGGTCCCAACCATCCAATTGAGAGGGCCTGGATATATTGGACGAATGACGGCAGCGATCCAGCTGGAAGATTAGGAAAAACAACCAATGGATATGCTATCCCCATGCAAAAGGATGGTGTGGAATGGGACACTGCATTTTGGGGATATATCCGATATTTCCAGGGAACAATACCTGGCCAGCAAGGGGGAAGCGTGGTTAGATATTATATAAGTGCTGGCGAAGAGGATGGGGTTGAAATGATTGCCGATAACGGCAAAATTTATGGGTGTTATATTGATGATGACCCACCACCCAGCTGGAGCCAGGATGCGATTATTTACGAAATCTTCGTTGATCGATTTTTCCCTGGGAAGGAAAAAGAATGGTTCCACCCGCAAACCCCGACTGGCTTTTATGGCGGGACGATCAGAGGCATCAGCGAAAAAATGGATTACTTGAGTGAACTGGGAGTCAATGTGCTGTGGTTGACACCCATCTTCCCCAGCCCATCGCACCATGGATACGATGTCACGGATTTATTCGCGATCGAACCACGCCTGGGAAACAAAGCTGATTTACGAGCGCTCCTGGATGAAGCACACCGCTATGAAATTCGAATCTTGCTAGATCTGGTCCCGAACCACGTATCAAACCTACACCCAACCTTTCAATCTGCCATCTCTGATAAAAACAGCCCTTATCAAAAGTGGTTTACATTCACAAACTGGCCGGATAACTATGATACTTTTTTCGGGGTGCGTGAGTTACCCCAGTTGAACCTGCGCGAGCCAGGGGCGAGGAAACATGTGCTAGATGCAGCCACTTACTGGCTGGATTTCGGTGTGGATGGTTTTAGGGTAGATTATGCCATTGGCCCTGCGCCGGATTTTTGGGCAGATTTCCGCAGGGTGACAAGAAAAGCCAATCCGGATTGTTGGACTTTTGGTGAAGTAGTCGAACCACCGGATTCACAGCTGAACTTTGAAGGCAGCCTGGATGGGTGCCTGGATTTTAACCTGCTAGAAGCATTCCGGCATGCTTTTGCTTTTCAGGATTGGAACGCAGACCAATTTAGCAGTTTTTTAACCCGGCATGAAGATTTCTTCCCAGAATCGTTTTCACGGCCATCATTTTTAGACAACCATGATATGAATCGCTTCTTATGGGCTGCAGGAGGGGAGTTGAGACTCCTGCGATTGGCGGCATTATGCCAGTTCAGCCTTTCGGGTGCGCCAATTATATATTATGGCACTGAAGTGGGGTTATCACAGGAGAGGGATGTGCGACAGAATGGAAGAGGATTACCGGAGGAAGCACGTTTACCCATGCTGTGGGGTGAAGAGCAAAATATTGAGCTATTAGATTATTATCGCAGTCTGATTAAGTTGCGTCAAAAAAATCCTGAACTGCACGAGGGAAAGCTGAATGTAATCCACGTGGATAAAAATGTGTTGATTTATAAGAAAGGGACGTCGCAGCGGTTAATCATGGCATTAAATTTTTCCGACGATACGCAGCAGATAAACCTCAATGGAAATATAAGGATAGTCTTGGCTAAAACGGGAGAAAAAGATGTTCAACTCGGGGAAAGTAGTATTACTTTAGCCCCTCTTGGTGGAGCAATTATCAGTAGTTCCTGATTTGATGATACAAATCTATAAATAGAGGGCTTAACAATGCCTGATTCAATCCTCGAACGACTAAAAACTGATCAGACGCCATTGATAGATCAGAATACAGCAACTTTTGTTTGGCGCGGTAGAAGTACGCCGTTACTGGTGGGAGATTTTACCGGGTGGGATGAAGGGAAGCCAATCAAGTTGGTGAAAAGAGAGCGAGGTTTGTGGATATACCAGCTCGAACTGCCGTCTGATGCTTATATTGAATACAATTATCAAAGAGGCGAAGAAAGCCTGGATGATCCTTTCAACCCACGTCGAACCCCGAATGGGGTAGGTGGGTTTAATCAATATTTTTCAATGCCTGAGTATAAACCAACCGAATTGGATAGAAAGAAGCGCCATGTTGCACATGGCACGGTAAGGGAATATAAATTACCAACCGATTTTTTCGTCTCGGGAAATGAGCGGAAAGTCTACCTCTACCAGCCACCGAGTAACGAGAAGGTGCCACTGGTGGTGGTGTGGGATGGGCAGGATTATCTTCATCGAATAAAATTGAACTATATGGTCGATAACCTGATCGCTGAAGGACGAATACAGCCTATCGCCCTGGCATTTGTAAGCAATGGGGGTCAAAAATCAAGGATGAGCGAGTATGCCTGCAATGAAGCCACCCTGGCTTTTTTAATGACAGGTGTAATGCCATTAGCTGCCAAGGAGCTGAACCTGATGGATACACATACATTTCCAGGTGAATTCGGCGTATTGGGTTCTTCCATGGGCGGCTTGATGGCTCTGTACACTGGGGCACGCTTTCCACAAGTGTTTGGGAAGGTAATCAGCCAATCGGGGGCATTTTCGTGGGGTGACTTTGATATGGTTGTTTTTGACCTACTGAATCACCCTGAAGAACGTACGCTGAAGATTTGGATAGATGTGGGCATTTACGACCTGACGGGATTACTCGATTCAAACCGGAAGATGCGAGACTTGCTGGTGGAACGAAATTATCGATTGATATACCGTGAATATCATGCAGGCCATAATCAACCCGCCTGGAGGGATGACATCTGGAGAGGCCTGGAAGCATTGTATGGAATTGGTCAATAAAGAAATGGGAGAATCCACATGGGTTTGAAAAATACCGTCCGATTTTGTCTGTTCATCGCCTGCTTGATCACGCTATCGGCATGTGTCGGTGCAAAGGCGAAATTAATCCAACCCATCACGGGATTGCCCCAGGGTACGGATGGATATGCCTGGTGGAACGATACTGTTTTTTACGAAATCTTCGTGCGTAGCTTTTATGATAGTGACGGAAATGGGATTGGGGATTTTAATGGCATTGTGGATAAATTGGATTATCTAAACGATGGTGACCCAAAGACGACGACCGATTTAGGGATAACGGGACTGTGGTTAATGCCGATCAATCCTGCAGAGTCGTACCATGGTTACGACCCCACGGATTATTATGCGGTGAACTCCGACTATGGGACGATGGACGATTTTAACAGGCTGTTGCAGGAATGCCATAAGCGGGGAATACGCGTGATCATCGACATGGTGTACAACCACACATCCAATAAGCATCCCTGGTTCATCGAATCAAGAGATCAACCCCAATCGGCGAAACATGACTGGTATATATGGTCCTCCACCAACCCTGGTTATCAGGGACCATGGGGAGAGCAGGTCTGGTATCCTACAGTATCAGGATATTATTATGCCATCTTTTGGATTGGACAGCCGGATTTAGACTATATTAACCAGGCGGTTAGCGATGAAATGTATAACGTGGCAAAGTATTGGTTACAAGATATAGGTGTAGACGGATTCAGGTTGGATGCAGTGCGCTATCTCATCGAAGATGGGAAAGACCAACAAGATACTCCAGAAACCCTATCCTGGTGGTCAAATTTCCGCACGTTTTTCAAAGGAATCAATCCCCAGGCAATGACGGTGGGGGAAGTCTATACAACCAATTACATCGTGGAAAACTATCTAAAGGAAAACGATTTTGACCAGGCGTTCGATTTTGATCTTGCTTCACAGATTTTAAAGAATATCGACGGGCGGAATGCAGTAAACCTGAATGCAAGCATTAAATCCAGTTTTCAATTATTCGCCAAAGGAGAATATGCAACATTCTTGAGCAATCATGACCAGGAAAGGGTTATGAGCTTCTTTTCTGGCGACATGGTCAAGGCGAAGCTGGCTTCCAGTGTGCTTTTAACCATACCTGGTACACCTTTTGTGTATTATGGGGAAGAAATTGGGATGACGGGGAATAAACCGGATGAGAGAATCCGCACACCGATGTTATGGAGTGCAGGCAGATATGCAGGTTTCTCGACCGTTATCCCATGGGAATCAACCAACAGTAACTATGAACAATATAATGTGGCAACCGAAACCAACGATCCAAATTCGCTGCTCTCATGGTATAGAGATTTAATCCAGCTACGGAACAATCACGCAGCATTAAGGGTGGGTGATTATTACACGGTGCGTTGCGATAATTTCTCCATTATGCCATTCCTTAGGGTAAGCAAAGAAGAGACCCTGTTAATTATCTTGAATCTGAGCGAGAAACCTGCTAGCGGATTTAGTTTGACATTGGACCAGGGCCCGTTGAAAGGGAATTACAATACCTACATCGTGCTCGGTGAGGGAAATTTGAAAGGTGTGAAGGCGAATAGTCAGGGTGGTTTCGATGCATATCAACCCTTATCGGAAGTCCCTGCCAATGGCTTGGTGATCATCCAATTAAGATAATGCAAGATAGAATCATTATTTTAGTGGTGATTGATTAGATTTATGGCCCAGATCGCAGCAATTCCTGATCAAAAATCCAAGAGGAAACGTAGATGGATAATTAGCCTGATCGTATTGGTTGGTTTGCTGTTGCGTGTGTGGGCTGCCTGGCAGTTGCCGGTGGATTTTGATGAGCCGGTATATATGGAGGCAGGCTATCAATATGCACAACTGATCCAACAGGGGGACTTGAATGGGCTTATCGATTATGTCGGAAACACAGAACACCCTCCCCTGGTGAAGATCATTTACGGTATCACAATTCTAACATTGGGGAAGGGAGTGGTATGGGATCAGGCCCTGTTTTTAGCACGCATGATCTCAGTGATTTTTGGAACGCTTGCCGTTCTGGTGATGGTATCCTTCGACCCTTTAGCGGGTGGTTTCCTGGCGGTGCAAACCCTGATGGTGAAGTATACCAGTCAGGCATATCTTGAAGCGTTACCTTTATTGATGAGCCTGTTGGCGATCTTGTTACTCCAAAGGTCGAGGGGCAAGCGAGATAAGTGGTTCCTGTTATCGGCGATTGCACTGGGGATTACCGGTGCGGGAAAATACAGTTATTTCCCCATCCTTTTCGTGTTGCTTTATATGATGATTTGGGAAAAACAGTTCAAGCTGGGGGATATGGTGTTGTATTTCTTTATAGCAGGTATTGTCTTCTTTGGGTTAAACCCTTACTTATGGCATGATCCAATCAACCGGTTATTGGCATCACTCAGTTTCCATACACAATATACCCAGGGAACTCACGTGCAGGAAGTGGGATATCCCTGGTACCAGCCTTTCGTGTGGGTTTCACGATCGAACGGTTTCCTGTGGCACCCCGATGTATTTTTCTATTTCGGAATCGATGGGTTGATCTTTTTGTTCGCACTCCTGGGTTTTTGGCTGGATTGGAAAAAAAGACGCTGGGTGACGATATGGGCCGTAAGCAATATGCTGATACTGTTAATATGGCCAACGAAATGGCCACAATATACCCTGGTGGTGATACCAGCTTTTTGCCTGGCTGCCTCGACAGCGGTTGGATTTATCTATGAGAAGCTAAGGGAGCAGGAACTATATTGGGAGTGGTTTCACAATATGTTCCCGCGGCCTTCAAAGAAATACATCATTATCGGCTCGGTGCTGTTGGGCATCATCGTTATCGGTGCAGTAGCATCTCAGGTGGTGATCGTAATCAACCGGATCGGTTGGTCATCCATGACCACTGCTAACTCTGGATTGCCTAGTAACAAGGTAAATGATATCCAAGCCTTAGCGGATGGGCGAATGCTGATCGGGACGGATGGTGGGGCAGTCATTTGGAAAGCCGCAAGTGGTGACCAGGTGACAGATGAGTGGCAAATCTTCAATCCGGGGAATTCGTCCTTGCCTGACCAACATGTATTGGCGGTGGGGCAAGACCAGCTCGGTAGGTTCTGGTTTGGTACTTCAGCGGGGTTAGCAAGTTTTGATGGTATAAACTGGGTAGTATATCGTGCTGACGACCTTGGTTTGAAGAATGACCAGATCAATAGCTTGGCAGTAGATGCGTTAGATCATTTATGGATCGGTACACAGGAAGGAGCAGCCGAATTTGATGGAGGTGCGTGGAAATCCTTTACCAAGGAGTCTTCAGGATTGGTAGATAATGCGGTTTTCTCCATTGCAATCCAAAAAAGGCCTGGCAATCAGCTGGTTTGGTTTGGGACACTTTCGGGTATATCCAGCCTAGATATCACTACTGGGAAATGGCAAACATTTACCAGAGAAGATATACAACTTGGGTGGGGAGGTGTTTCGGACCTGTTCTTTGATTCTAGCGGAAGGTTATGGGTATGTACGGAAGGTGCAGGTATCAGCCTATGGGATGGCACAGCGTGGGATCCCCTGCGGGTGAGTAATTCAAAATTGCCATACAGCACGATCGAAGCAGTTGATGAGCTAGAGACGGGTGTTTTTTGGATTGCGGCATCCATTCCGAATGTTGCTGGAGGTGTGTTGGCGAAATTTGATGATCCCAACTGGCATATCTACCGGGAAGGCTTAACGGGTTATTCTGGCGCAGAAACTGTGACCATAGCCGAAGACACAATAGGTCGATACTGGTTCGGGACCCGCACTGATGGCATTGACTTATATGAACCCAGACGATGAAATCGAGGAGAATATGAAAGAAAAAGTATGGATCTTCATTAC
>JBAQFX010000184.1:0-10697 GCA_049287485.1 Anaerolineales bacterium | reverse complement strand
ATAGGTGAAACAGAAGTAGAATTGATCATGGATCGATTGAATAATAGGCCGAGAAAGTGCCTTGGTTTTATGTCACCTTTAGAGAAATTTTTTGATCTTTCTGTTGCACTTCAGAGTTGAATCCAGGAAACATAATAGATTAGAGGGCATTAGATGACCGATAAGATCAGGGTATTTCTAGCAGACGATCACACAGTGCTGCGTGAGGCAACTGCAGAACTGGTGAATAACCAACCTGATATGCAAGTGGTGGGGCAAGCTGGAACTGGGGAACAAACAATTATCCTGGTAGAAACTTTACGACCCGATGTAGTGATCATGGATATAGCCATGCCATATATGAATGGACTAGAGGCAACCCGTCGCGTTGTAGCCGAGTGTCCTGAAACACGGATCTTGGTGCTCTCAGCTCACCAAGACGAAGAACACGTAATGGCGCTCTTGGAAGCTGGAGCGATCAGTTATCTTCCTAAAACTGCAAGCCTTAACGAGCTTTTAGATGCAATTCGTTCCACCAGCCGGGGAGAGTCGGTATTATCGCATTCAGTGGCTTCAATTGTGGTGCAGCATCTATCAGGTAAACCGCAAGAAAAGAGTAAAACAACTTTATCAACCCGAGAGATGGAGATAATACGTCTGGTAGCTCAGGGATTTACTAACGATCATATCGCTCACCATCTTCATCTTAGCACACGCACTGTAGAAGCCCACCTAACCCATATATTCAATAAATTAAATGTCAACTCTCGCACGGAGGCAGCTCTTTACGCTCAGCAAAAAGGGTGGATCGTGTCAGGGTGATTTATCAATCGATTATGCTGGTAACCTGATCACAAAGGTTGCCCCATGACCGGCTTCGCTCTCCAACCTGATTGTCCCGCCATGTTCTTCGATAATCCGACGGGCAATGGCTAAACCCAATCCTGCTCCCTGAGTTTTACCATGGCTAAAAAACGGCTCAAAAATACGATCTGACAAATCCTCAGGCACGCCAGCACCAGTGTCTGAGAATTTCATCTCAACATATTCTCCCGTCTTTCGCGTAGATACACTAAAATTACCGCCTTGTGGCATAGCATCACGAGCATTAGCGGCTATGTTATAAACCACTTGAGCCATACGATTAGCATCCATGACAATATCCTGCTGGTAACGAAAATCTTTTATTACCTCGATACCTTGATCACTGAAATCAATCTGCAGAACTGTCAGTACTTCATCAAGAAAACCAGTTAGATCATGTATCTCCAACTTCAAAGGTATTTTCTCACCTTTCACATAATCGAGGAGCCCCTGTGAAGTGCCTATCAACCGTTGGGCGAGTGAAACCACAGCTCTACTTAATTTTTGGCGGGTTTCAAGGGATATTTCCGGACGGGCGAGAAACTCGGCGCTGCGTAAAATACCTCCCAACGGACTGCGCAGATCGTGAGCGATGCCTGTAGCCACCCTGCCCACCGCAGCCAACCTCTCGGTAAGAATCGCCTCCTGGAGAAGACGTTCATTCTCCACGGCTACGCCGATCTGCGAACCGAGCGCGCTCAACAGCTCAAGGTTTTCAGGGGTAAACTCTAGAGTCCGGCTCATGCTCACACCTAAGGTTCCTACAGGCCTGTCTTTTACCCACATGGGAACGATCACGAAGGTTTGCAGCGCCTTGGCATTTTCAGATAAGCCTCGCAGACGAGAATCTTGCCCCAGGTCGCTTTTTATCACCAACGGATCTCGGTGCTCATAGAGATGGCTGCCAGTCCCTTCCCCAATACCGATTTGCTCGAGCATCCGGACGTCCTCCCAGCTCACCCCGCGATAGGCGGCAATGGCTAAATCCCCTGTCTTGTGATCGAGCAGGCGGATGACACCCACATCAGCTTCCACCACCTCTATCACTTTGACGATTGCCTTATCCATTATGGTCGCAAGTGGTAGAGGCTGGTTGATTACCGAAGCTACTGTGTAGAGCGCTGAGAGTTTGCGATGTTGCCGGCTGAGGTCTGCGTAAATGTATGCATTTCGAATGGCGATGGCTGCCTGCCCAGCTAGGGCTTCGAGGAGCTGCAAATCATCTTCGTTGAACGCTCCCGTCTTGTCGTGAACCAATACGAGTGCACCGATCAGTTCGTCGCCTGCAAGCAACGGGAGGCCAACGTAAGCTTTGAAGGGAAGCTCTCCTGGTAAAATGTCGGGCCGAATGTCCAGGCGAACATCTATATCTGGTACCAGAAGAGGCTGTCTATGTTGTACAACCCAGCCAGTGTACCCTTTGCCGGGAGGAAAAGATTTACCAACGGGATAAGCGCGTTCGGGTGAAGACCGAATAGCCTGCAAGACAAGCATCTGCCGTTCCTCGTCCCAAAGGTCGATTTCTGCCAAAGAACAAACAACCAATTCCGCTACCGTGTTTACAATGGAATTCAATGTTTCTTGTAAGTCAAGCGATGCATTGATTTGGCGGGATAAATGGCTAACGGCAACAATCCCCCCTGATCGTTGCCGTTTTGTGTCCTTCGATGAAGGGATCTTTTTAACTGTGGTCATAGCACTTCCTCTCCCCAATAAAGCAGTTTTTTTAGGAGTAAGACGGCATAGAGGTTGCCCAACATTATTATACTCACCCGAAGTAAGGATTTTCTACGTGGATTTCAGCATTCTTTGGTGTGGAAATCCGCAACAAACGTACGTTATTTTCCGGATGTAAAAGTTGTTTGAATCGCGTATTCTAATAAGGGAACTTCCTTTCATCGTGAACTATGCTCCTTGTATGGAAGTTATATGGAGATAACAGTATGGAAAAAATAAGTTTGAAAAGTATCCAATCCGGCGAGAGTTGTTTAAGGCGCAGACACTTCTTGGTTTGGTTTGTCTTTTTCGCACAGATTCCCTTTATGTTTTGGTATGCCAAAGGAACAACCACCCTGCATCCGATTGTGATCATGCTACCGCTGGTTGGTCTGCTCAACTTTAAAGTAGAAAAGAGAGGCTGGGAGGGGATTGGTTTGCGGGGGGTACAACCTGTGCGTTCGCTGTTCCTGGTGTTGGTATTTGCAGCGCTTTCCGCCATCGGCTGGATGATTGGTTTGCGCTTAAATAGTTCCAAGCTTTGCATACCTGCTGTAACAATTGAGACGATATGGGATTTGGGGAAATCCTTCCTGATTGGCGTGTTCATAATCGCCCTGTGGGAGGAATTCGTGAACCGTGGCTATATCCAGACCCGCTTACAAGCCTCTTGGGGTTTTTGGGGAGTGATCGTTACATCGCTTCTATTCGCTGCCATACACATCCCCTCAACGCTGCTGGATTATGACAATGATTATCTACGGGCTTCGTTACGTTTTCTGGAGACCGGATTAGCCGGTTTTGCTCTGGGTTTCGTCTATTGGCGGACGAGAAGCGTATTAACAACAATTGCCATTCACGGGTTGAATAACTTCGCTTCAAGTCTGTTGTTCCTTTTGGGTGGTGTTGCCCCTCAGCAATTGTTTTTCAATCAGCCAGCCTTTCAACTTCCACGGATGATTGGGCAAATCCTAATAATATTGCTGCTTTGCCGAATTCTCTTCAAAGAACGAGATGGGTAAAGATGCCAAGGTCAGATTTACGCTCCACCCTGGTAATTGCATCTGGCGCCCTGCTGATCTCTTTGATCGCACCTGGGCGGGAATTGGCTTCTTTCTCCTTCTTGCTGACGGCATGGATGGTTATCGAAGGGTTGAGGGGACAGCGCAGTTGGATTTCAATGGGGTTCCGCCAGGACAATTTCTGGCAAGAACTGAAGCGCAATGCGGCTTTGATTGGAATGGTTGGCGTAATGTTACAGGTAGCCTTTTGGTTACTCGCCCAATTCGTTTATCCACCTCTTTTGGATCATATCCTGGGACGCTTAGCCAATATGCAAGCCTGGCTACCATCCATGGTTTCATTCCTGGCCTTCGTAATCATCGAAACATTGCTAGAAGAAATTGGCTGTCGTGGATTTATACAGGGACGATTGGCTGCTCACGTTGGTGCATTCCCAGCCATTTTGATCGGCGCTTCCATTCATACTGGTTTGCATTGGCAGGTACATATCAGCATAGCAGCGACACTCCTCGACCTTACATTTGTGTATGCCGACAATCTAATCTACGGTTGGATATTCACCCGATCCCAGAACATCTTCCTAACCTGGATTACGCATCTGTTTGCTGACCTGATCTCGTTGGCATTGGTCTGATCATAAAGTGAATGTACCTCGTCCAAATTATTCAACAGGAACCCACTCAAGGAGATATCGTAGATGATCACAGTATTCATAGCGTTGAGATCCCGAGATTGAACGGTATACACAAGAGGCAGACCTTGGGATGAACCTACAACTTTTAGTTCAGTACTCGCATTCATTGGAATCAAGCGCACAGCAGATAATTCGATTGCACCGCAGTTAAGAAATTAACAAAATCTAAATTGAGGTAGAAAGATGAGACAAGACAGAATCGCCGCCCTGGTATGTGTATTTACCGCATTGGTTACAATGGGTATTGCCTTTTTGACACGCTCCAACCTCCCGGTCTCTAGAGAAGTGGGAAAGATGGTAAGCGTGGTGATATTCCTCATTGGGATGTCATTTTTTACCTGGACGACGATTTACCTCCGGGCAGCTTTTCAAGGCACAGTAGCTCCAGTGTCAGACCGACTCATTACGACCGGTCCCTACCGGTGGATTCGTCACCCGCTTTATCAAAGCATGATCATTATCCAAATAGGGATTGGCATTTCCTTGCGGAGTCTGGGGGGAATTATCAGCCTCTTCTTGCTATTCTTTCCAATTGTGTTGTATCGAGCGATGTTGGAAGAAAAAGCTTTGTACCGAAAATTCCATAGCGCTTGGTCTGATTATCTTCAATCCACCAAGTTATTAATCCCGTTTGTGTGGTGATCCACGCGAGTGGATTGTTAAAGAGGAGCTGATATATGTTCAAGAGACTTTTCAAGATGTTACGCAACCCAGATGAATTCTTCGAAGGTGTCCGGGACGAAGGGGGATTACAATCCTTCATTTTCTTCCTGCAGGTGTCGGTCATCATTGCCGTTTTCACTCCGATCGTAAACTACCTGGGCTGGGTGAGTAATGATCAGAGCGCTGCCTTTCAAGCCCAGATCATCGCATGGAAAATCACGGATGAACAATTGCTGTCTGTCTTGGGTGGTTGGGCCTATGTGGTCGAGGTTTTTCTTATCTTGGCTCTGTCCCTACTCGTTTTGCTATTCATGACCGGGTTCCTGCATCTGATCTTCCGGCTCTTGGGTGGGAAAGGGCCAATCCTAAACGCCTGGAAAGCTGCTTGCTACGGCACTGGACCGTGTGTGCTGTTGGGCTGGATCCCATACTGGTCCCCGTTTGTGGCAGTCTGGTCGTTGTTACTACAATTTTATTACGGCCCCAAGATTCTCTATCGGATGAAAGAGGGGAGAGCTCTTATCATCTTGGTCTGCATTTTAGGCGCAACCTTCTTAGAGCTCATGATCAAGGGGACAACTGTTGGTTTCTGATATTTATACAAGGAGATGCTACCATGTTACTACGTATTTGGGATGTAACCTTTACCGTCGCCAATCTGGAACGGGCTGTGGCGTTTTATGAGAATGTACTTGGCTTATCGAAGAAATATTATTTCGCTGATGATTACGCAGGATTCGATTGCGGGGGCGTAGAAATAGGTTTATCACCGGGTATCCCCGAGCAATCCAAGGGAGCAGCGCCTTGTGTCAACTTCCTGGTAAAAGACATCGATGATTCATACCGGATCTTGCACGAGCGAGGTGTTCATTTCATCAAGGAACCTCATGATACCGCTTGGGGTGGACGCATTGCCCTCTTTGTAGATTCAGACGGGAATGTTCTGCAGATAACGCAGATCGATTGGCGCAAGTACTTCACGGTCTGCGCCCGAGGATAATTACAAGAATGCCAATGCGCCCTCTGATATTCCTAGATCATAACCAATCGTCGCGTTACTCCAATATTGTACTGTTCATGTTGCTTTTACTCAATATCATCTTAATTAGAGCGGGCTTCCTGATGGTTGGTCAAGCACAACATGCGCCTATGGTTAAAGAATCAGGGCATTTTGAATTGACACGGTTTCTGCGCTAGACAGGTCTACCTGTCTTCTTTCTTCAACCAATGTATATCTTGCTCTGGAGGCGACAGGTCAATTGTGAATCGTGTGATTGGGAGCAGGTTTTGATAACCAGCAGTTATGGTCGAAGTGGTATCTGAGACCTATGAAAACGAAAGCTATCAGAACAAATGAAAGAAATTAGGTTTGAAGGGATCATTATCCGCCATAGCCTTCATCGACTTTTGAATGCGACTGATTTGAAATACGAAACGAATGGGATGGATATGACTTTAAGCTATATTTAGTGGGCGCATCGCTTCTTCTGGTCGAAGCCATCAAGGAAGGATTTCCTAATGTAGGAGGTGCATCATGGAACAGATTACTCAAAAGATCGTTTATTTCAGCTATTGCGGTGAAATAAACACCCAACCCGTCCTTCAACTTGCTCGGGATAGGGCGCAGGAGCTCGCTATCCGGAAAGTGATCCTCGCATCGGAAACGGGCAGGAGCGCGCTGGAGGCTGTGGAGATCTTTCGAGGATCGGATTTGCGTCTTATTGTAATTACCCACTATCCAGCAACAACCATTGGTCCAAAAGGCAAAATACCGATCGGTCTGAGATGCCCTGAGTATGCTGATAGGTTGGCAACCCTTATTAAACAAGGTGTAAAGATCATTCAGGGTACACTCCCCCTGGCCCCTCCCTCACGCTACATCCAGTGGGACGCTCCAACCCCTGAGAGCATGCTGGATAAAACCCTTGAGTTGTTTGGTGCGGGCACCAAGATCGCCATCGAAGCATCTATCATGGCTACAGATGCTGGCGAAGTGGATGAGGGCGAAGAAATCATCTCCTGCGCGGGTACATACAAAGGTTTAGATACTGCTTTGGTGGTTAGGGCGACTTACAGCATGAATTTTTTCAAGGAATTCGAAATTCATGAGTTTATTGCCAGACCACGCTACCGTGTGAGGCAGCTATCTGAGTGTGAGTTCGAGAACTGGAAGGGAGATCTGGAAAAATATTATGAATGAAGGGGAGAACCAAATCTTAGCTCACGAACAGGCCTTACGCGCCTGGTTTACACGGGATGCTGATCCCGTTCTGGCTGAAATTGATGGATTGGACATTGGCTGGGGTGGTGTACAACGTTGGGCCACAAAATTCCTCGCACTACCAGATAATGACCTGCATCTTGATTTTGCCTGTGGATATGGAACATTCCTAGCACAATTGGGTTGGCGCTTTCCCTCGATTCAATTGATCGGCTTGAATATTGATTTTTGTGGACCCCATGCAGCAATCCGCCCCTTGCTAGCTCAAGCAGGAGTGACTGTGATACTTGTTCAGGCTGATGCTTGTTGGATGCCATTTACCGGGTGCTCACTAGATTCGGTGAGTTGTTTTATGGGCTTACAGGATATCGAGATTGGGTTTAAAGAAGTGGGTGTGCGTAGTGCAGTCGTAGAGGCAGTACGGGTGCTAATTCCAGGCGGACTGCTCGTTTTGATTGATGAATTCCCCATTGAACGATTTGATGTAATTCTCGACGGACTACCGATCCATGTAATTGATCAAAGGGAACGACATTTAGATGTTCGCTGGGATTGGGATGTGGCAACCGCAGCAATCCGTTTATATGCCGCTGGCTTGGTTGCTCAAATGCGTCTTCCCGAAGATGATGAGGCTGCTCACTCAGCAGCTTACCGCGAAGCTTTAAGGCGCATGGAGGTCGAAGTCGTGGCTCAGATTTCCGGGCAGGGCTATTACGTGCCGTTTGGCCCACTGCGAATGATTGTCGGGCGAAAGGTGGAATGATTTTGCTTGTTGTTGAAGGTCTAGGCAAGTTATATCAGGGCAAAGTTTGGGCACTGCGCGATTGCAGCATAGAGACTGGTCCTGGTTTGCTGGGTTTGGTTGGCCCAAACGGAGCGGGAAAATCCACCCTGATGCGTATCCTGGCTACCGTTGCCCAACCAACTGAAGGGAAGGTAACATGGAACGATATTGACATCGTAAAGTCTCCGGACGAATTGCGGTCCGTTTTAGGTTATCTTCCTCAAGATTTTGGCATCTACCCCAACCTCAACGCGGTCGAATTTTTGGATTATCTGGCTGCTATCAAAGGACTCGACGGTAGGTCAGCAAGCAAGCGTATCGATGAATTACTTCAAGTGGTTGGCCTGACCGATGTACGCAAGCGCCCCTTGGGGCATTATTCCCATGGGATGAAGCAACGGGTTGGCATCGCCCAGGCTCTGTTGAATGATCCTGAATTGCTCATCGTGGACGAGCCGACCTCCGGATTGGACCCCGAGGAGCGCGTCCGCTTTCGCAATCTCCTTTCTGATCTGGCCGGTGAACGCATCGTCATCCTATCGACTCACATTGTCTCGGATGTGGAGGCCGTAGCAACCCAGATCGCTATCCTGAACCAGGGGTACCTACTGACACTTGTGACCCCAGAAGAGCTGCTACGACAGGTTGATGGCCAGGTGTGGGAGTTGGTTGTACCAAGCCCTGAATTAACGACTATCAGGCAGCGCTATCTGGTCAGCAGCACGGCGCGGCGTACTGATGGCGTGCACTTGCGCCTCGTTTCTAAAAATGCTCCCGCTATGGATGCATACGCTGTATCACCGTTGTTGGAGGACGCATATTTGTACTGCCTGTCAAAAAGCAGACAGGAAGAGCCGGCATGAATACCTGGTACATCCTTTATCACCTCATGCGTGCTGATTTTTTGGAGCGCGTACGGCGTTACAGCTTTCTAATTACTCTGGCAATGACAATTCTGGTGGGTTTTGCCTTCGTGCCGCCTTATGACGCTCGTTATGCAACAGGATTCTTGTTCTGTCTGATGCCACCACAAGAACGCCGGTGTGTGATGTACGCACGCGGGGTATATAACTCTGCCTGGATTGGTACCGTGGTCGCATTCATGGTCATAAACTTCCTGTCATTGATCGGCTTCTACCTGATCAAGAATGCCATCGAGTCCGATAGAGGTACCGGCGTCGGCCAAATCATTACTGCGACGCCATTGAGTAAGTCGCTTTACATCTTTGGGAAATGGCTTAGCAACCTTGGCGTTTTGGTATTGATGGTCGCGGTGCTGGCAGTTTCTGCCTTGTTCATGCAGTTGTGGCGCGGTGAGGCGATACACATCGACATGCCGGTTTTACTGACTCCATTTTTGCTCATGGTCTTGCCGGTAATAACTTTCACGGCATCATTAGCGATTCTCTTTGAGGTGATCCCCTGGCTGCAAGGAGGAATGGGTAATATCGCTTATTTTTTTCTCTGGATCATGATGCTTACAACCAGCCTTGGGCAAAACTTGCTCGGATACACTTCGCTTTATCCGACGATAGAGAGGGATTTCCAGGCTATATTCCCCGAGTATCGAGTTTTCTCAAGCACTGGCATTAACCCCGTGAAAGGTGATCTAATATTGATACATTGGGGGGGAATGCACTGGACATCCAATCTCATTGTTGAGCGCCTGGCGTGGATAGGGGTTGCAGTAGGTGTTGTTCTAGCAGCCGCGTTTTTCCTTCGCATGTCAGATCCGGAACGGAATTTATTGCATCATACTGAAATACCAGCAACACAAAGGTACCTTGCCCAATTACATGAGTTGTATAACCATTTCTTTCTCCAAAAGGTAACCTTGCCATTCACACGGACAAGTGACCGACCTGCATTTTACCCGGATAAAGTCCTATCCCCTATAAGTGCAACATTGCCATTCCATTGCTACTTTGAACGCGTTGTGTTTGCCGAATTGCGCTTAATGCTCAAAGGTCAACCTTGGTGGTGGTGGATGATCGGCTTGGGGATGTTAGTGGTTAGTTGGGTCTTGCAGGGAAGATTGGCACTTCCCCAGCATGTGCTTCCATTGATTGGTATATGGCCGATCCTGGTCTGGTCCTCCATGGGAGTGCGTGAATCTCGATACCAAATGCAGCAGCTCATTTTTTCTGCGGCTCATTCGCTCCGCCGACAATTCTCAGCTGTATGGCTGGCGGGCCTTTGCGTTTCAATTGCGACATGGAGCGGTGTTGCATTTCATCACCTTATTTCTGGAAATTGGCGAGGGTTGCTGGTGTGGGGTGCAGGAGTACTTTTCATCCCTTCCCTAGCTCTGGCATTGGGAGCCTGGTCTGGTAGCAGCAAACCGTTTGAGGTAATCTATACCATCATCTGGTATTGCGGTCCCGTGAGTGGTTTATCAGCCCTGGATTTTGTCAGTATAACAAACGCATCCAATTCTATAGAGAAATTCCTGGCTTACTCGGGATGTGTTCTGGTTTTACTAGGCTTAGCAATCCTCGGTCGGAGGCAGCAATTACGTACCTTGTGATTGCAAAAGGAGAAACATGGAATATTGTTTTCACGATGGTAACAAAATATCTGAAATTGGTATGGAAGGTTATCTTTTAAATGGTGTGTACTGCAAAAATGAGTAGTGTAATATATTTTCTGTAATTTCTCGAACATTCAAAAAACAGTAGGTCTGGTGTATCCTTCAGGTTACCACACCAAAAAAGGAGAGCACCATGACCTACCAAAGCGATTTTACCCTACCA
>JBAQFX010000183.1:0-3256 GCA_049287485.1 Anaerolineales bacterium | reverse complement strand
GGTATAGATATCTTTCAGGAATTGGAAGGCAAGACAGCTGCCATTTTATCCGAAACCGGGAAACAAAAAATAACCTATACAATTTGTTCGAGATCTGTCTTTACGAAACAGTTGGAAGCATTGGCAGGGGAACGGAAAGATATTCAACTGCTCAATTGGACTGGGATGTTATCCTCCTGACGATAATTCCACATCTTTATAATAATTCCTTAAACTAAAAGCCCTCCGCATTCAATACTTTGCAGAGGATTTGCCATTAATAATTATGGTATAGGGATGCGGCAGTATGGTTGTCCTGGTTACTTCACTCATCCATCGAATTTCTTAGGTAATACCTTTGGGTTAATGAGATAATCTTTTGTGCGTTCTGGACGGACGGAATATTTGCACCAAACAACCTTTTCATCGAGCACCACCGCTTTGTGTGCGGTAGTCAGAGCCAGATCCAACCCGATATATCGCATAGCACACCTCCTTGTGAATAGATTGAATTAGGCGGTTACAGAGCGGCTGAATGACCCAAGCCCACAGGCTCTCGGCGTGAAACTATACCCACGCTGGCCAGTGATAAGAGGTAGCCTGCGCACAGGTCCTCAATGTTCCCAATCGGGACTGCTTGGGTAACGGATGGCATTCTACTTCCAGAGGCAACCCAAATGTCCCTCAGCCAGTAATTCAAAGCCGACTCCGGTCCGTCCCAAGCTAAGTGTACGCCGATATTGGGTGGAAATCTTGCTTTATTCAGCTAGTATAGGTATACCAGCCAGCACAGGGGTCCTCAATGTTACGATCCCGGGCGATAACCATATCTCGCCCCTCTTCCAGATAACAGGTGCCAGGTGCTTGTCGCAGGGCATCCAAAATCTCGGCACGGCGGAATTTAATCAAACATTGAATATCGAGATGATATGCGCTAACGTCACATAATAATTGCATACCAGCTTGAAAAACATGGTCTGCTATATCATCGTCTGCGGCGCAGACATTATTGGAAATTAAAGTTATTACTACCTAAATAGGTTAAATCACCCACTTGGCTAGAGCGGGTGATATGTTGTCAAACTAAACCATTTAAGACTAGTTTTTTCTCAACTTAGGTAAATTCTATTTCCTAATGAGCGGTAGATACACACCCTGTCCAACGGCAATCATACCAATATTTCCATATCCATCCGTATAAGTGTATATCCCAGGTTGGGTAAATTGTCGGCTGTAAGATTGCCCGGGGGTTAATAGACCACTGTCAAATCCGAGCACATCAGTCAGCGGGTTGAGGGTACTCAAAACATGGAGAATTGGGTTCTCGGTCCATATCCTAATCTGCTCGAGAGGAATATCGATGTCCATATCTGCAACCCATACCACCGTCTGCCCAGATCGAATCTTGATTGGTGACGGACTGGGACCATTGGCAGTGAGTGTAACTTGGATATCGCTATCCGACAATGGGGTTAGGGGTACATTTACATGGACAATCTCGTTAATCACCTGGATCACAGGGCTGCGCCATGATTGATAACCTTCCTTCCCGTCAATTTGGAGATAGTATTGACCGGGTGGTGTAAAGAATGCGAAGTAACCATCTTCCCCCGTTACCTGTGGATTTTGCTGGTCTTCGTACAGATGGGCTGGCCAGGGAATCCAGCCACCCCACTCTGAAATCCAAACCATACAAGTTACGGTCACATCTTTGAGAGCATGTAAGGTTGGATTAGCAAGATCGAAGCCCTTGGTCACATCAAAGATGTATCCGTCAGGGTCAATCAGTACCATGCCCGGGTTGGTTACTGCACCACGTGTAAATGAGACAGAGTGAGCTGAGTAGATTGAGAACGTAAACCAATTCCCTGTGATATCATCCGGGGTATATTCCTGTCCATCAGCTGTCACAGTAACCGGTGTAGGATCAATCACATCGCACACATACAAGTGCAGGTTGGTGTTCCAAAAGCCATAAACACCGGGAATAAACCAATCTTCGGTGGCAAAAATACCGCCGCTATCGCGAAAATGATAAACTACGTGTTGACCTGCAAGTGGACCTTCGGTAGGGGTACCTTCCCAATAAGAACGCTGTGGATCCCAAAAACTGTTCGTAGGAACGAGGTGCACAGGAGTGCTTTCAGCGCTGCATTGGTTAGGATCAGATGGGTTGCAAGCTTGGGCAGTCACTGTGATAGCTTCGTTAAAATGGAGAGAAATGTACGATGTCGAAAATGTACCGGAGATGGTGGACAGCGTGTCTGTGACTGCAATGCCATTTTCGTAGATTTGGATTAACATCTCGCCTTGTGAAGCGCCGGCTACCTCGACCATCGCGTTCGCATAGCAGTATTCGCCATCTCCGATACTTGTGATAATTGGTGAGAAAAAAGGAGTTTCAGTCGTCGCTACAAGGTCATACGTCTGATCACCGATTTGGATATTGGCAGAGTTGATCAGGGAAGTTCCTGGTGCAGGGTTACCGAGTGAGCTGACAAGGACATTGCCAGTTTGGCCGTTTGAAACTGGAGCTGCTACTTCCCAACTGAGCAAATCTCCGTTATGGGAAAAATCCATAGCCGGGTAATGAAGCTCATAGTCGAAATCCAGTACCGTGGGGAGGTTGTCGGTGATGGCAACATTGACATCTGGGCTGTTGGGATCAGGTGATCCATACCCGTAGCGCAGCAGATATCGCTGCTGGACGACGAATTGTGGTAAATGGGATTCCGGGTCGATTTCCACCGTGAAGGTTGGAGTAAAAACAGCCTGTTCAGCTACATTCATTATACTGCGTGACCAGTACTCGTCTGCACCAATATCTGGCGCGGTTCCATCAGGGAATGGGCGTGGCTCCCGGTCAATATCCATAGTCAGGCTGGAAGCTTGCCCATTCTCGATAGCGGCTGAATACATCGTGATGTGGTATCCATCGGTGTCGAAAGCTGCTGAGCCGATGATGGGATTATTGTTGGTCACTGTCCCCAGGATATCGGTAGTGTTCTGATCCCATAGGGTGTTGTTCATCGTCACTTGACCGCTGCCTCCGTTATTAACACCTACTCCATTCTCGGAGAGAATGGTATTCGTCAGGTTAATTGGTTGGCTGGAATATGAAAGTAACGCATTGCCACTATTCCGGGCAAAGGTGTTGTGCTCCCCAATGACACTGTTCAGGGCGGTAAGACCGTCATCAGCAATATCCACTACGGCGTTATTATTGAAGGATAAAGGTGAAGAACTATACATAATAATCCCTGGCTGACTGCTGATC
>JBAQFX010000182.1:0-17832 GCA_049287485.1 Anaerolineales bacterium | reverse complement strand
CCAACTGTGAACCCAAGCTTCCACTTGTCATTGCTGAGTTCGATAGCCATGTAAAGGTACTGGGGTTGTGGTGTATCATTAATGGTGCGAGTTATTTCTGGATTCATCATAAGCTCCTTTCTTTTTTGCTTTGGGTAAAAAGAGCTTACCAGAAACGACTCGCGTTTTCAATTATCGCTTTTCATATTATCTGCTCAGATTCGCCATTATTTCTTCGTCTTTTTCCCCGGTTTGCGGATGCGCTCCAGGTTGAAATCACCAACAACTATATCGTGGTTCCTGAGCCTTGCTACCAGTAGTTCTCCTGCCAGTGAGATGACAGCCACCACGCCGCTGAGACCGGCGCCCCATAACCTCAGCGCCTTGTTCGAATACCAGATTCCGATAAATAAGAAATTTGAAAAAGCACCGGTCAGTCCCCATGCAGTCAGGTGAAAGATCCGATAGAAACGCCGTTCTCCACCAAGGAGGATAAGCACTGTGCTCAGGAAGGGGATGGTTGGCAACAGGCAAAGCATCCACAATAAACCTTGGCCGAGACTGACTGACACCCAAAACGCTGCCAGGAGAGATACTAGGCACGCACAATGGCCATTACCCAGCCAGACGAGGGGAGCCAAGCATGAGGCTTCTGTCGCCGGGTGGCTGTCATAAAACCAAGGCCCTGCCATCGCTATCAATAGCAATAGCAGCGCTATCACCCGGCCAACGGTGATGATGCTAACACGTGACATAATGCCTGTCTTATCGCTGCATCCTATGTGATATCACTTCCGTGTCATCGCCAGGAGATAATTCTTGCGATTATTCACAACATAATACATTACTTAATTATCGACCATATTTCCCCAAATATCGACCATATTTCCTTGAGTTTTAGCCCAATCTCCGGGTGTATCATAAATAAGGTTATGCCAATAATTACAATAATAACCAATAAGATAATCACTATAGTTAAGCAAGCACCACAGCCATGAGGCATAATTTACCTCCCAGATTATTCATTATCGAGCCATTTTGGGTTCATTTTGCACACCTTCACGTCAGAACCTTAGGATCTCTTCATCGCATGAAGGTAGAGTTGCCAATCAAATGGAATCCCACCCACCAATATCCAGACTTGATGTAGAAGATCCTCAACCAGCTTCGTCAATCTAGCTATGCTGTCAGCGGAAACTACTTTGTAAAACATAAATCCTCCCATAGAATTGAATTCTACCAATAATCAGGCTTATTAGAATTTTACACCGATTATATTTTTTAAATTTCGCGATAATATTTCTCAAGAGCATGAGCAAATTTAGTTATCGTGAATTAACGGAGGGCAAAATGGAGGGAGTAGCAAAATGAAACACTCAGAATTAGGGATCGCGTCTGTAATCATCATTATTCTTGAAATAATGTTATATTATGGTGTTCTTACTGGTAGTATAAATTGGGAACCACCTGAACCTTATTCCAGAGTGCTAGGTTTTCTTATACTCCTAGGTTTACCACTCACATCGCTTTTATTGGGTATTGGGGGGTTATACAAAAAGACCGAAGAATAGTATTTCCTATATTAGGAATTGTATTATCCATTGTGGAATTAATTCTTATTGGTTTATTATATATGTTGGTGATATCGATGGATTAGTTTCTATAAGATCTGTGCTCAAGGTGCATTGTTAGTAAGTATATTTATTCTCGATTGGGTGGATGATCTTGCCATACAAATCGGTGAGCGGTAAAGCCAATCATCAAGGAGAATAATATGAACCAATCATACGCGGTGATGTTAACCAGGAATGGGCTCATTCGGGCTATGTTGTCGCAGGTGATTTCGTCTTCTTGTCCTACAGTGTGGGGAACATCGGCAAATCAGTTGAAGAGCAAATCAATGGTGCCCTGGACCTCATGGAGCAGAGACCGGTGGAACTAATCCTGAGCATGAGCGATGTGGTGCAGCTTGATATTTTGATGCGTGATGTGTGGAAAATCCCCGTGACGGAAAAAGTCTTCAAGGAAAGGTTCAAGGGACAATATCCCGCCCGAAAAACCATCCAGACCAATTTTGCCCATGTGGGTGGTCCGGATGGTTTACAGGTGAAAATCGATGGCATCGCCTATCGAGGGAAAACAGATTAATAGATACCAGGCACCTGATATTCACCGCAAAAAAAGACTCATCCAACTCCAATACATGAAGGCATATAGCGGGAGAGGTGTCTGCCAGGGAGGAACGTGATACTGGTGCAACAGGAGCCAGCCAATAAAACCGCAAATGATGAAAAATCAGCCGTATTTTGAATAGATTATTTTGAAGAAGGTGAATGGCATCTTGCAGATTCCATTCGCTGACCTCAATTTCGTAGAAAGGTGAGAACTTATATCAATAATAAGTGTTATGCCATAATAGAAACCATAGGAGAATGACCGATGAAAAAATCCCACCTGCTTATCATTGCCTTTGCCATCCTGTTCCTCTTCATGCTCCAATCCGTGGGGACATTGGTTGAATCGATCTATATTATGGACTTGATGACCGGCGGCCTGGATGCCAAGGCATTGGGGGTATTGTTCTTTTTTGTTCCATTATTGCTACTGCCCTTCTTCAAGAAGGGGCAACGTATATTGGTCTGGATTCTTTTCAGCCTGCTGTTCATTACACGCGGGCTCACCCCCTATCTCAATACCAGTAACCGCCTGCTCATCTCCGGTATTGCCACCGCGGTCTCTTTCAGCCTGTTCTTTCTGCTCATCACGATGAAACCTGCCATTTCAAGGTGGGCTCCTGCCGGTCTTGCTCTTGCGGTAGGCTTATCCACCTTGCTGCGTACGTTTGGTCATGGGCTCGAATTCTCGCTGACCCCTGGTGGCGGCTGGGCAGGTTGGATCTTGGGCTTACTACTGGGTATTTGCCTGGCATTGGTAGATTTAAAACCTGAACCTGCCGATCAGCAAAAAGGTGGCAGGCGCACCCTCCCTATTTGGGGCATATACCTCATCCTGACCCTGGTTTATTTTTCAATCTCAGCCCCGGCCGTGATCGCCCGCTGGACACAGGGCAATTACACCCTGATCGTTGGTGCCGTCAGCCTGTTTTCGCTGGCCTGGGCGTGGTTATCCACCAGTCGACCCAATTGGCTCGAACGCATCTCACCAACCCTGCTGGTAGGGTGGAACCTCCTGTTCACCCTCAGCCTGACCCTGACCTTACTGGCTCAGCGGGTATCATTTCCACCCACCCTGGAATCCCCACCCATGGTGGTGGGGGCTTCCACTGTATTGCAGATGATCCCCCTGGGACTGATGCTCCTTCTGTTCCCCGTGCTCTTCCTTGACCTGCAAGTGTTCCTCCGACAGATGCAAGGCTTGGCTTCACCATCCGGCAGCCTGGCAGCTGGCATCCTGCTGGGGAGCTTTTCCCTCATCCTGCTGGTCTTTGTCAACATCTTCTCTAACGTCTGGGGCTATGTCAAACCCATCAGCCCACCCTTTCGCAATACTTTCTGGCTAGCCTACTTTTTGCTCTCCGGCCTCATCAGCCTGCTGGTCTGGCTCGTTTCCAGCAGCAAACGCTCTTCCGCAGAAAAACCTGAAGTCGCTTCTTCATGGGCTTGGTCCATCCTGCTAGCCGCACTTTTCCTGGTCACTCTGGTCTTCGCCCTGCCAACTCCCCATGTTCAGGTGGATGCAGCTACCAAAACCTCCTTGCGAGTGATGACATTCAACACCCAGCAGTCTAATGATAAATATGCCCAGAAATCCTTCCAGGCCCAACTGGCGCTCATTCGCCAGGTTTCACCCGATATCCTGGCCCTGCAGGAGACCGATTCCACCCGCATTTCCCTCAACAACAATGATTATGTGCGCTTCTTTGCCGATAAGCTCGGTTACTATTCGTATTATGGTCCGAAACCAGTGGCAGGCACCTATGGCACTGCCATCCTGTCGAAGTTCCCGCTGTTGAACACCCGTACCGTGTTCATCTACAGCGATAAAGACGAAACTGGTGTAGCCGAAGCCGAGGTTGAAGTGGCCGGACTGCGCTTTACCATCTATGATGTGCACCCCGATAGCTCAGACTCGGCCATGCTGGCCTTTGCCCAAACCCTGCTTGATCGGTCAAAAGATAAGCCTTACGTGATCGCCATGGGCGATTATAACCTGCGAGATTACGAGGCTGCCTACCAGCTCATCGATAGTGTTTTAACCAATGCCTGGACCATTGTGTACCCATCTGAGATCAGCCCGGATGGGGTGGATATGTCTGGAGACAACCGCATCGACCATATCTTCCTTTCTCCTGACCTGACCGCCTTCAACCCCACATATATCCTGCCGCCTGAATCCGCCACCGACCATCCTGTTCATTGGACGGACATCCGTTGGGGTAGCCGGTAAATCTTCCAAGAATGCGTCCCACTTTCAAATTAGACTGCTTGCATCTTCATGTCACCGGCTAAATTACCGCCAATAAGCGTGACTTCTAGCAGAGGTGAATCTGGCTAAAGGGCTGGCTGTAATTAGCTCTTAAAGTCGGATGTCGACGGGTAGGAGATTATTTATTAACAGACATTAGTTCTGCCATCGATCACCAGGAATTGAAGAAATCGTTTTATATGTTTTATCAAGCCCCAAGACCTCAGCTGTGACTTATCATTTAATCAAGCTGTGTTATACTAAGCGGGAATGTACTTACACCGTAAGTACAGGAGGAGTTATGATCAGACATTTATTCAAAACGGGGAACAGCATTGTACTCTCTCTACCCAAAGAGGTTCTGGATGACTTGGGAATTAAAGGTGGTGAGAAAGTTAATCTCGAGCTGGATCGCGAACAGCATCGCATAATTATTACTCCGGTGGAAAAATCAGTCGCAATCGCTGGCGTAAACGAAGAATTCGCCCGTCAAGTGAATGAATTTATTGAGCTATACCATCCAGCATTGGATGAGCTGGCGAAATAAAAATATTTAGCACTTTACTGTCAAGATCGCTGTGACTCAGTACCTGACTCCAGAGCAAGTCCTATTTCTACACAGCCGGCTCATCACAGAAACAGGTGGGATTCACGGTATCCATGATTTAGGAATGCTGCTCTCAGCTTTAGGACGACCACAGGCAACGTTTGAAGAAAAAGATCTATACCCAAATATTTTTTCTAAATCAGCGGCTTTAATGGATTCATTAGTCCGAAATCACCCATTTATTGACGGGAATAAGCGTACCGCTATAACTTCAGCGGCCATGTTTTTGAGGATCAACGGATATCATTTGGTAGTTGAGAATGATGAAATGGTAAGGTTTACCCTGGCCTGTGCTCAATCACGATTCTCTTTACATCAAATATCGGATTGGTTCAAGCGTCATAACATGCCAATCGAGAGATAAAATCATCTAAACTATCGATCGATATTTAATGCCCCCCTGGTTTATATGATTCCTACCCAAGGAAGATAATGAGCTATGGATGAACATATACAAGTTCCACCCGATGTTGCATTGGATAATATTAAGCCCAAGATGGGTATTATTTCTCGATGGGTATTATTTCTCGAATAGAAGTCTTTTACGGTTCGTTTAAAATGAAGAACCGCTATAATAATTCAAGCGTGAATTAGGAATCCATGCCACAGATCCGCATCAACAACCTTGATCATTATTATGAACAAACCGGCAAGGGTCTAGCCCTCATTTTTGTGCATGGTGCCTTTGCCGATGCACGCTTATGGGAACCTCAATGGCAGCATTTCTCATCCCAATATCGGCTGGTCCGTTACGACCTGCGCGGTCATGGCAGAACTGGGGTGTCAGAGTTAAGCCACTACTCCATGGCAACCTTTGCGGATGATCTGGCAATGTTATTGGATAAACTGGAGATTGACAGCCCCATCATTTGTGGCTTGTCCTGGGGTGGTAGTATCACCCAGGTATTCGCTACACGTCATCCAAAACGACCCAGGGCGCTTATCCTGGCCAGTAGTGCGGTGGCGATCGACCTCACTTTCAAGGATAAGCTCTTGTGCCATATGCTGGTGCCATGGTGGCTCATGTCTCTGACCATCAGGACGATGAATGTAAGAAATATCACCGCTTTCTCTCTCTGGCTGGCGCCTCTCACCCAAGGGAAGCACTGGCTAAGCCGGGATGAAAACGCCAGGAAATACATGGAGCAATGCATGTTCCAGATGGATAGTTGCGAGTATCTGAAGATCTGGGAAGCCATTTATGGGTTTCACGTACATCCGCTCGAAAGAATCAGCTGTCCAACCCTGGTGCTTAACGGGGAATTTGAGTCACACAACACCTTCCAGCACTCGAACGAAATCCTGCGTCGTATCCCCCAGGCTGAAGCACGGATTATCCCTGGTACGCACCATGCCATGAGCCTGGAGGAACCCCAGGTATTCAATAAAATGGTTGAAGAATTCCTGCAAAACTCTGGTTAATATTAATAACAAACAGTTTCATTTCCCCCAATCTACCCAGATCAGTTCAGAGTTACCAGGGATCAAGGTATACGCCTGTCCAACCGGGATGCCGCATACCTGGCAAATGATCGTAGCCAGGGTGAGCCCGTGAGAAACGATGAGCACCCTTGCTCTGGGGTGCAACCGCGCCAAATCATCCATTGCCATGGCAGCACGGTTTGCCACTTCTCCAACCGTTTCACCCTCCGGCGGTCGCACACTGGCCGGATCCACCATACGCCTATTCCATAACCCTGCATAGCGAGCCTTGATCACTTCCACCTGCTGGCCCTCCCATTCGCCCTGATTGATCTCTCGCAGCCGCACATCAAGCGAGTAGGATATACCGATGGCGGTGGCGATAATTTCCGCAGTTTCACTGGCTCGTTTCAGGTCGCTGGAGTAGCTGGCCGCGAAGGTTTGATCTTGTAATTGCCTGGCTAGCTCGTATGCTTGTGAGCGACCGGTTTCATTAAGCGGCACATCGCTTTGACCCTGGTAGCGTCCTTCGAGATTCCAATCAGTCTGGCCGTGACGGATGAGGCAAAAATGGGCCATTTTTTATAACGCTCTGTATAGGCTGGCAGGCTGATCATCGGTGGGCGTTCACGCTCAGCAACTTCCTCCACATCCAGGAAATATCCCCCCTTGGCATAATGGATCAATTTCATGGTCTTGCAAAACTTGCTTATTGCGCGAATCTAGGCGCGGCAGAATATATACGGGGATATGCTCATCGAAAATTTGGCCGCCTCCCGCAAAAATCGCCACCTGATGCCCCGTTCGGGTCAACAAGCGAGCATGATGAGCCAGCACACTTTCCACGCCACCCACGATCGGCGGGGAGGAATAATGCAGTAACGCAATCCTCATACTGCCTCGCCAAAACAATCCGCCAGCAAAAGTCTTACCCGGCGCTCCAGCATCGAGAAAGAATAATAGCGACGGGCCAGTTCATAATTATCTTCGCCTTGTTGGCGTACCATTTCTGGATGGGTCAGAATATAACGCGTATCTTCCAGGGTTTTTTCGCTGATATACCCATCGAACTCTATTACCTTAAAACCTTTTGGCTTGATATCTGCCTCGAAAATGGAATAATTATTTACCACCAATGGTCGCTTGTAGTAGATGGCTTCCAGGAATGCATTACCAAACCCTTCAAGGGAAGATGGATAAGTTACCAGATCGGCTTGTGGATATACATCTGCCAGGGTGTAGATTTTTCTCCCATCAGGTGTGAGGCCTCTTTTATCGCTGACAATATCCGACTCGAAATTCACCGTGACATCTAACAGGCCGGCAAATGAGCGCACGCGTTTCTCGTAATCGGTACCCTCATCACCCGCTGCATGAGAGATAACCAACTCAGCCGGGAGACCAATGCGACGGGTTAGCTCGATAGCGTGCTCAATGCCTTTGCGCGGGATGATCCGCGTGGGTTGCAGGATCAAATACTGGTCAGGGTCCAACCCAAGGTCAGTGCGAGCTGAACGGGCATAATCGTCCAATGGACCTGGCGGAGAATCGTAATCCATCACATTGGGTATGATCATTGCCGCCGCTCCAATCCGGGAGGCCAACTGGAAAGCTTGGACTGAATTGATCACCACATGCCGGATGGATGGCAGGTTGGGCGGGAACGCGCTGGCCAGATAGTCTTGCACGGAATTATTCATGAAGCGTTGCCGTTCCCATTGAAAATCATGGTGATGAGCAATGACCGGGTAGCCGGTCTCGGCAATGAACTCGGTAATCGCTAGCCCGAGCGGTATATTCACCGGAATGGTCAGGGCATTTTCAATAATCATTGCTTCCAGGCGGAAGCGTTGGGCAAATTGATAGAGCTGCTTCTTGAAGTAATCCTTCAATTCCTGCACCTGTTGAGTGATCCGGGCAGGACGGATAAAGACCGAGAAGAAATCCTGATGTAACTCTGCAACTTCAGGTTGTCTGTCACTGTTTTCGTGCAAGTGACCCCACGTGCCAGCGAATACTGTCTGGTTAATCGCCTCAATCATGGGATGCCGAAAAAATGCTTCTGCTACAACAAAGCTCTTTTCTTCTGGACGGTCACATTCACCACAGAAGTAAAAACAATCATGGCCCATACGCTCCAGGACGGTTGCCCATTTAGCGGTTTCCAGCGAAACGCCGTCGGTGCCTGAAAAGCGTGTGGAGATAAATCCTATTCGTCTTGATGGTGTCACCTGATCACTCCTTATCCATAAAATCGACCCTGAATTGTTATAGTACAATGAAAATCATGGATCAAACTTTTTATACCACAGAATTAACCACTCTCTATGGTCCAGCGCTTGCCTCACAGGTTGAAGCCCGTCTGAAAAATCTACTTCAACTTTATCGTGGGCGTATCCCTACCCCCCTGGCTAGCACGCTGTCTGAACGCGATTCAATCCTCATCACCTATGCCGACCAGGTCCGTAAGGCAGGTCAACCGCACCTGAAAACCCTGGCTGAATTTTGTCAAAATCACCTCAATGGCATCGTTGCCGGGCTTCATATCTTGCCATTTTTTCCCTGGTCCTCAGACGATGGCTTCTCGGTGATGGATTATCGCAAGGTAGACACCGCCCTTGGCGATTGGCGGGATTTTGAGCATCTGGGGCAGGAATTCCGCTTGATGGTCGATGGTGTGATCAACCATATTTCTGCGCAGAGTGAATGGTTCCAGGCATTTCTACAGGACGAACCGCCCTATCGCGATTACTTCCTGACCGTCGAAGGTAATCCAGACCTGTCTGATGTTGTCCGTCCACGCGCCTTACCCTTGCTGACTGAGTTTATAACAAAATCGGGTCCGCGTCGTGTTTGGACGACCTTCAGTGCAGACCAGGTGGACCTGGACTATCACAACCCAGACGTATTGCTGGAGATATTAGATATATTACTCATGTACGCTGAGCGCGGAACCCGGTTTATCCGCCTCGATGCAATTGCTTATTTATGGAAAGAAATTGGCACCACCTGCATCCATCTGCCCCAGACCCACGCCTTCATCCGCCTTCTGCGCGCCGTGCTGAATGATGTAGCGCCGCATGTCCAGCTCATCACCGAGACAAATGTCCCCCATGAGGACAATATCGCCTACTTCGGAAATGGAACGGACGAAGCACAGCTGGTATATAACTTTGCCTTGCCACCATTGCTGATGCATACTCTGCGCACGGGTGATGCATCCATCCTTTCAGCATGGGCTGCTGAGCTCCAGTTTCCCTCCGGGCAGACCACGTTCTTTAACTTCCTTGCCTCTCATGATGGGATCGGTCTAAATCCTGCACGGGGAATCCTGTCTCCCGATGACATCGATAATTTGGTGACGCAAACCCTTGCTCATGGTGGGCTGATTTCATTCAAGCAAAATTCAGACGGTAGCCAGACACCGTACGAGATGAACATTAACTACTTCGACACGCTATCCAATCCCATGGGAGACGAACCAATTTCGTTACAGGTGGATCGCTTCATGGCAGCGCAGGCGATCATGCTTTCCCTGATCGGTGTGCCTGGGATCTATTTTCACAGCCTGTTCGGTTCGCGCAACTGGAATAGAGGCGTGGAGTTGACCAAACACAATCGCACCATCAACCGTCAAAAACTGGATCTCGACCCATTGGAACATGAGCTTTCCGATCCACGCACGCTCAGGTCGCAGGTTTTTAGGCGTTATCGCCAGCTGCTCCTGCGACGCGCCGCATCCTCTGCATTCGATCCGCACGGCAAACAGGAAATTGTAGACCTGGGGCAAAAAATCTTTGCGCTACTTCGTAGCTCTCCCGGTGGAGACCAGCGCATGCTTTGTTTGCAAAACGTAACGCCCCACATCCAGTCAATTTCTAAATACACACTGGAACCCTATCAGACCCTATGGCTTGATAACCCTTAATCTAGATCGAGATTCTTTCATCCAAATTGTTTTCTAACAAAGGCTGGCTTTTTAAGACTATCCCTCGAATTTCCCATAAAATCCTTGACATTTGAGTAAATCAATAGTTGCTAATATCATCTAAATTGTATAAAATTTGCTGGTTTGTGTAATAAATATCGATACATTAATTGTAATTACTCACAAATTACCTTATTTATCTTCTTCCCTGTGGCAATTAGCGAGAAAGAACTCGAAAAATGGGTAGAAGCAGGTGAAATGGTGAAAGCCAGCTGGCAATTGCTGGCGACAAAAGGAGCAAAACGCATCTATCCAGGACATGGACCGATAAGGGCAAAGTCATCTGCGGATTAGGGAATCTAAAATGGAAAAAGACTCTTATAGCCATCCCCTTTATTTCGTCGGCACCTCTGGCTGGACCTATGACCACTGGAAGGGCCTTTTTTACCCTAAAAAACTGCCCAAGAAGAGCTGGTTTGATTATTATGCCAGCCAATTTTCATCCGTGGAGGTCAACGCCACCTTTTATCGCACCTTCAAAGACCAGACTTACCACAATTGGCGGCAACGCGCTCCCCAGGGTTTCGGTTATGTGCTCAAGGCGCCCAGGTTGATCACCCATCGTAAGCATTTGCTGGATGTAAAAGAGGATATCCAGGCCTTCTATCATTCCTGTTCGCTGCTCGAAGAAAAGTTCGAAATGATCCTGCTGCAGGTAGCCCCCAACACGCCCTATGACCCGGAACGATTGCGCCAGGCCTTGCTGTCCTTCCCCGACCCCACCCGGGTGGCGGTTGAATTCCGCCGCTCCGAGTGGTTGAACCCGGATATCATGAATATGCTGCATTCCTTGGGGGCAACCATCTGTAATGTGGATTCCCCGCAACAGAAGATCACCGACACCCTTACTTCTGACCGGGCTTACCTGCGCCTTCACGGTCGAAAACACTGGTATGCCTATAATTACTCAGATGATGAGCTGAAGGAAATTGCCACCCTCACTAAACAGCTGCTGGAAAGAGGGGCGCACAGGCTTTATATCTTCTTCAACAATGACTTCGAGGGCTATGCACCGGCCAATGCGATGATGTTCAGCAAATTACTCGGAGCACAATGACCAAGACGCCTCTTCATCACTGGACACTTGACCCGAACAAGGCCATGCAGCTGCAGGAGGATTTTGCTAAAAATCTAATAATGGTATGGGATGGTCGTCCCGTAAACACCCTGGCAGGTATTGATGTAAGTTATACCCAGGATTCAATCCATGCCGCCGTGGCAGTCTTGCGCTACCCAGACCTCTCCCACCTGAGTACGGTAATTGGCGAAGCTCCTCAGGGATTCCACTACATGGCAGGGTTGCTCGCTTTTCGAGAGGGACCAGCCATCCTGGCAGCCTGGGAAAGGTTGAAACACAAACCAGATTTGCTGCTGATTCATGGCCATGGCACAGCCCACCCCCGCCGATTCGGTCTGGCCTCCCATATCGGGTTATGGCTCAATCTGCCCACCATCGGTATTGCCAAGACCAGGCTGTATGGCTTTCAAGCTGAAGTTGGTCCACAGGTGGGTGATTGGAGCAAGCTTCTGGATGAAAAGGAACCAGACCATGTCATCGGGGCAGTTTTACGCACCTGTGAGAATGCCAATCCAATCTACATCTCCCCGGGTCATCTGATCGACCTGGAGCATTCCATCGAATTCGTCCTGGCATGCAGCCGGGGTTGCCGTATGCCAGAGCCGCTACGCGCCGCGCACCAGGCCGCTTCGAAACGCGCCCAAAATCATCACAAATTCGTCACTGAAGCATAATCCGCGCATCCAGCGCCCGGCAACCGTTATTCTCCTGGAACACGCGCAAAGGGTTGATATCCAGCTCGTGAATATCCGGAAAGTCAATCAATAGTTGTGAGAGACGTAACAGCGCCTCGCTCACTGCCTGGAGATCCGATGGTTTGTGCCCGCGTGCCCCTTTGAGAATGGGTGCGCCGCGCAGCTCGTCGATCATTTCACGCGCCTCCTTGGGGGTAATAGGTGCCACTCTCAACGATACCTCTTCCAGCACCTCCACAAAGATGCCCCCCAACCCAATCAGCACCACCGGACCGAAGTTTGGGTCTTGCCGCCCGCCCAGGATCAGCTCCTGCCCGCCGGTCACCATCGGCTGCACCAGCACCCCATCGATTTTCGCCTCCGGGTAAGACTGATGGATCCGACGCAACATATCCTCAAATGCTTCTTCCACCGCTGGTCCGTTACGCAAGTTGAGCTGCACACCGCCCACGTCCGACTTATGCGAGATTTGTTCGGAGATCACCTTAATCGCCACCGGGTAGCCCATCTGTTCAGCCGCTGCCCTGGCTTCCTCCATGGTTGAGGCAGGCACTCCCAGGGCTGTCGGGATGCCATAATGCCCCAGGACCTGCATCGATTCAGACAGCAGCAGGTCACGCTGCTCTGCTTTGGCGTGGTTGATCAGATCGCGCACCGCCTCCCGGTTAACCTCAAAATCAGGCGTTTGTTCCGCACTACGAATTTCCTGCATGCGGCTGTAATAACGGTAGCTCATCTCCAGCGCCCGGATGGTCTCCACCACCGCAGTGAATATGGGAAAGCCATAGGTCTGGCGCAAATAGTTCACTTCCTGGGCAGACGTGGAAACATAGTAAGCCACCGGTTTATCATAGCGCTTCACCAGCTCCATCACCCGTTCCAATAATTTTCGGCTGGGCAGGATTTCAGGGTCCGAGGCAGTGTGCAGGAACACCGCCCCATCCACATTTTCCAATTGCAAAGTCCGCTCAAGGATCTGTGTATATACGTCCCAATCAAACAGGTCACCCAGGTCGATCGGGTTGGTCAGTTTGATCACCGAGGCTCGGAAATGCTTCTCGATAGAATCAAGGAAGCTTTGCGGCAGTTTCGCCAGCTCAAACCCTGAAAGTTCGCTCGAATCGGCTGCCACCACCGCATGACCCCCCGAGCGCGAGATGACCGCCAGGTTTTTGCCCCGCATGGGGGGCAGGCGCAGCGCTTTCAAATTATTGAGCAGGCTGGTGGCGTCATGTACACGCACGATGTCTGCCTGCTTGAAGGCTGCATCAGCCACCTTGTCGTCGCTGGAAAGGGCTGCTGTATGCGAAGCCGCGATCACCTTACCCATCTTGCCAATATTAGACTTGAACACCAGGATAGGCTTGGTGGAATGGCGGGCGATATCCATCAACCGCCGTCCATCCCGCAGGCTTTCCAGGTAGAGGAAGATCACCTTGGTGCCCTCGTCTCCCAGCATGTACTCCAGCACGTCTTCAGCCGTAACATCCAGCATGTTGCCCACCGAGACGAACTTGTTCAGCGCAATACCCTCGTTCGCCATCAGGTTGAGCACCGAAAAGCCCACTCCCCCACTCTGGGATATCAGGGTCACTGCTCCGGTCTCGGTAGGCTTTTTCAGGTGTAAGAAAGGCACACTGAATCCGTTATCGATGTTGATCACCCCCACGCAGTTTGGTCCCAGGAAGCGTATCCCATACTCCTTCGCCACCTTGCAGATCTGCTCTTCCAGTTGCAGTCCTTCTTCACCGTACTCACGGAAACCAGCCGTCTCGATGATCGCCCAGCGTACCCCTTTTTTGCCACACTCTTCCAAAATGCCGGGCACCGTGTGTGCCGGGGTGAGAATCACCGCCGTCTCGATGTGGTCAGGGATATCCGAGACCGAGCGATAGATGCGATGGGTCTGCACGAACCCCCCCGATGGTCCCACCGGGTAGACGATGCCTCCGAAACCAAACTCGATCAGGTTGGCGATGATATTTCGCCCCAGGTTGTCCGGTTTTTCTGATACGCCAATCACGGCGACGCTTGTAGGGTAGAAGAACTCTCGCATATTGTATGGCCTCCTCTGCAATGTGACGGTAATGCTTTACGAATAGATTATAGCCGAAGTCAGGCTCCCAAGGTGATATTGTAATTTGGATAGGTGCAATCCTTTTCCAGGCTTAATATCAGAAAAGGCTGTAATCCGTGGTGGCATCGGCTTTCTGCTGGCGGTTATTTTTATTTCGGTCGAGTTTTTCGCCACCCTGTTTGGGTTTGCCCTCTTCGGGGGCTATCTCGGTTTACGACCAAGCATCAGCAGGGAAAAGCAATCGAATTAGAAAAACCTGTCCCACCATGTTTATCTCTGCGAAGCATATAAATATCGTCTATCTCACAGATATTTTTTGTTGTGAGATTTATAGTTAGCTTGATATTCACTAATAATATCTTCATCATTTTCGGTTGATTATGTATATAATTAGGAAAGCGAAAGGAATAATTCCCAGGGTAAAAATATGATAAATCGGCTGATAGGAATGGTTTTGATCTTATTGTCAGTAGTCATTATCGCCACTGCTTGCTCTTCAGGAGCCTCTAATCCTACGCCAGGCGCTACATCCAGTCTGGATGGCGCTACATTGCTCCAGGAACGCTGTACCAAATGCCACACGTTAACCCGCGTTGAGCAATCCAGCAATACGGCTACACAGTGGAAAACGATTGTGGACACAATGATCAGCCGGGGTGCCCAGCTGACACCTGAAGAGGAAACCGTGTTGGTTAACTACCTGGCAACCAACTATGGGAAATAAGCTTTTATTCTCGAAAAGGCTGAAAAAAGCATCCGAGAAACTCACGGATGCTTTTTTCATTATTTTTCCCGAGGGCATCCCCAGGCCCCGCCTCATCGCCCTGTCTGGACTGGCGATTCTCATCCTGATCAGCTTCGTGCTCATCATCCTTCGTAGGTAGCCACTCGCCTTTTCCTGAATTGCACTTTCCTTCGAACTCTCAATCGTTTTTCTGGCGCTTAGCCTAACTCCAACTTCCGGGGTAAAATAACAACTTAGGTTTCGTTGAATACAAGTCTATCTTGGAGGTCGCATGATCAAAATGCTCTCGGGAGATGAAGCGGTAGCACGCGGCGCCTGGGAAGCCGGCGTTGTGGTCGCTTCTGCCTATCCGGGCACTCCCAGCACTGAAATTCTGGAGGAGTTAGCACATTTTCCCAACGTTTATGCCGAATGGGCGCCCAATGAAAAGGTAGCGGTGGATGTGGCCATTGGGGCAGCCTACGCTGGAAAGCGTGGTCTGGCGGCCATGAAACATGTTGGCCTCAATGTCGCCGCCGATTCTTTCATGTATGCCTCGATGACCGGCATGGAAGCCGGGTTGGTCATTGTGTCGGCAGATGATCCGGCCATGCACTCCAGCCAGAATGAGCAGGATAACCGCACTTATGCCAGGTTTGCCCGCATCCCCTGCCTGGAGCCCAGCGATAGCCAGGAAGCCAAGGATATGACCATCTCTGCTTTCGGCTTGAGCGAGCGCTTCGATACCCCTGTCTTGCTACGCCTGACTACCCGCATCTGTCATTCAACCAGCGCCGTCGAGCTGGGTGAACGCATCAATAATGTCACAGAAGCCAAACCATTCCCACGCAACCCGGCGAAATACGTCATGGTGCCCGGCAATGCCGTCAAACGTCACCCCATCATCGAGCAGCGTCTCCTGGATATTGCTGCCTTCGCCGAGACCTTCCCCTATAACCGCATTGAGCCCGGCGACCACTCCCTGGGCATTCTCACCAATGGCGTGGCTTACCAGTATGCTAAAGAAGTCTTTCCCACCGCCTCCATCTTGCGCTTAGGCATGACCTGGCCGCTCCTTAAGCAGCTGATCCATCAATTTGCCAGCACGGTCGAGAAGCTGATCGTTATTGAAGAGCTGGACCCCTTCATCGAGGAAGCCGTCCGGCTGATGGGTATCCCCATAGAAGGCAAGAGCATATTTCCTCTTGTGGGTGAGCTGAACCCGCGTATCGTGCGCGAATCAGCCATTAAAGTTGGCTTATTGCCCGAATCAGCCCATATCCCACTGCCTGATGTAGAGGTTGGGCCACTGCCTGCCCGGCCTCCCGTGCTTTGCCCGGGCTGCCCGCACCGTGGTGTGTTCTACATTCTCAACAAGCTCAAGGTGCCGGTCAACGGCGATATTGGTTGCTACACCCTGGGGTTCATCCCTCCCCTCAGTGCCATCCATTCCTGCGGTTGCATGGGCGCCAGTATTGGCGTGGCACATGGCGCCGTCAAAGCTGGCAGCCCCGAGCATCATGTGGCGGTCATCGGTGATTCCACCTTCTTCCACACCGGCATTCCAGCGTTGATCAACACCGTTTATAACCAGAGTCGGGTGATCACCATCATTATGGATAACCGTGTGACCGGCATGACCGGTCACCAGCAGAACCCGGGCACCGGCCTCACCTTACAGGGTAAAGCCACCACGGTGATCGAGCTGGAACCACTCGTCCGTGCCTGTGGCATCCAGCACGTCAAGACCGTACCCGCTTATAACGTCGCCGAGGTTGAGACCACCTTGAAAGAATTCCTGAAACTGGAGCAGCCTTCCGTGCTGATCACCCTGCAACCCTGTGTGCTCCTTCCCGAGATGCGCAAGACCTGGGTGCCGCTGGAAGTACTCACTGACAAATGCAACGGTTGCACGCTGTGTTTCCGCATTGGCTGCCCGGCCATCCTCAAGAGCGACGAGCTAGATGAACACCTGCAGCGCCCCAAGGCTCTGATCGACGCCACCCTGTGCACTGGCTGCGAAGTGTGTGCCCAGATCTGCCCGCGTGATGCCATCACCTTCAGGGCAGATGAGCTAAGCCAGGTAGAGATGAGTGAGGCCTGACATGAGAGATACCATTAACTTCCTTCTGGCGGGCGTCGGTGGGCAAGGCACCATCCTGGCCAGTGACGTATTGGTAAATGTTGGCCTGGCCGCTGGTTACCAGGCCAAGCAGGCTGAGGTGCATGGCATGTCCCAGCGTGGCGGTAGCGTCACCAGCTTTGTGCGCTGGGGGCGTGTGGTCTACTCACCCCTGGTGGGCGGGGGCGAGGTGGACGTATTCCTGGCCTTCGAAAAAGCCGAAGCGCTGCGTAACCTGAACCAGCTGCGAAAGGGTGCCCTGTCAATGGTCAACCTGGCCGCCATCCAGCCGGTGACGGTCACCTCCGGGGGTCAGCCTTACCCCGATGATGCCACTCTCCATCAGAAAATCTCTGAGGTGACTTCTCAGGCCTTCTACGTGGACGGTGAAGGCATCGCTCAGGGCCTGGGTAACATCCGCGCCGCTAACGTGGTTCTTTTGGGTGCCCTCTCCGCGTTAATGGAACGTCAGGGATTGACCGCCGCCGAGTTATTAGCCGATACCTGGTTGAACGTGATCATCCAAAGGGTGCCACCCAGATACGTGGAGCTCAACCGCCAGGCCTTTAACGCCGGGCGCCAGGTCGTGCTTAACTCCCCTGCTCTGGCATAAATAGGCTCTTCGAAATCGGGAGCAAGACTGATCTATCCACATATGTTCGAAATTTACTAAGTAATTACTCACCCATCACCCAATATCTCATCTGTCTTGCGG
>JBAQFX010000181.1:0-15592 GCA_049287485.1 Anaerolineales bacterium | reverse complement strand
CCATCCGTCCATGATCAGTGTGTATGGAAGCAAAGGGAATCTTTTTTTCTCCGGCAAGCCCGATGACAGCCACGCGTACATTTTTAATATCTAATTCTTCTCTTACGGCTGCTTGAGTTGAATAGGTATCCTTACCCCAAATATGTTTAGCTGAATGAATATTAACCTTCTTATTGATTATCGAAAGGTAAACTGGTTTCTCGGCTTTTCCAGTTATCCATAGCCCATCATATCCAGCCATCCGTAATTCTGGACCCCAAAAACCACCGCAATTCGACTCCCCCCACAAACCTGTGGCTGGCGATTTTGCGCATATTACAAAACGACCCACAGCAGGACCTGATGTTCCCGAAAGTGGACCGTTGATAAATAGCAGAGAGGCTTTTGGTGATAATGGATCTAAATCAGGCGTCAATTCTTCATATAACATTCTGGCTGCTAAGGTCGTGCCACCTAAATAATCAACTTCCCACTGATGAGGAATAATGTATTCATCAATTTTCCAGCTTGAAAGATTGATGCGTAGTATTGGCTGCATATTAATCCTAATTCTACAATTCCAATTTGAAAGATATTATCGTGTAGTTTAGCATAAAAACCTTTCCTAAAACTGAACCTTCCATGATAGTCTATGGAAGGTCAGGTATTTAATCGTTTTTTATAGATAGAGAGTTATTTCTAAATTAATACTTATTATGTAGCATCTAATATCTCACAATTAGATTTGCCTTTGATATACGCGATGATTTTTATAGGCTTTACCACCTACATTCTCTAAATCATGGCGCATTTGTACTGCTGTTTCCGCCACCTGAGTGAGATCAGCATGTTCAAAATTAAAATTTTTAAGCGTTTTTTCCATTTCGATATATAACAATGCATTACCACCAACTCCCTGATATTCGGGTAATACCCCTGCTCCGTTTAATGATACCCATTTCGTTTTTCTGGCTTCTAAGAATAATAAATCGATTGCTCCAAATGGTAGCAAATGACCCTTTGCCCTTTGAAAAGCGGCTGATAAATCTGGAAAACCAAATAAGAATCCAATCGCATCTTCATCATTATGAGTAATGATTTTAATCAATCGTGGATCGGCAATTAATAAAATATTATCCAAAACATACTTGATTTCATGCTCGGTAAGTGGGTAATATTCCCAATTATTTACAAAAGAATCATTATAGAGCTTACCGATTCGCTTAGCCCAGGAACGCAAATCTTTTTTGGATTTGAAATAATGCACACCCAGATTGTTACGTGATTTAACCCGATCCACAATCCGATAGAGGCGCTCGGGAAGGTGGAATGTATCTTTGTGCATATAGCACGATATGAAGTCTACTTCTTTAGTAAAACCAATATTCTCTATCAATCGTACGTAATAAGGATAGTTATAATTCATCATATTCATGATCTGGCGATGTTCGTATCCTTCTACTTGAATACCATAGCCATCCAAAGCGCCAAATCCTTTTGGACCCACAAGACGATCCAGACCCCTACCTTTTGCCCATTCAAATACACGCTCAAATAATGCGTTGGCTGCTTCCTGATCGTCCTCACAATCGAACAGATAGAATTGGGCTTGCTTTGTCTTATGGTATGAATTAAATCTTTTGTTTTCCAGGGCAGCGATTCTGCCGACATCACGTCCATCCTTGGTAGCTATAAAGAAATCAGCATCACTATGTTCATAGAATGGATGTTTCGATTTGTTCAATTGAGCTTCAGCATCTATGAGAATCGGTGGAACCCATTGTGGATGATTTTCATATAAACGAAAAGGAATTCTTACAAAGCGTTTTACCGATGCTTTATTCTTGGTATCAATTTGATCAACACGTAACATAAGTTCCTCCTTGGTATAAGAAAAGATATAATTTGTATTAAGTCACTTGATTAGTAATTCGTTCAAGTTTTTCAACCTCCTCGGGTTTTAATTGCCAGCCAAAAGCTCCTGCATTTTCCTCCGCTTGTTTCTTATTTCTGGCACCAGGAATAGGCACAGCACCTTTATACATTAACCAATTTAATGCCACCTTTGCTGGAGACATGCCGCCATGAGCCTCTCCAATTTCATGTATTGCTTGCATTAATGGTTCTATTTTAGTAAGATATGTCTTATTGTATCTCCAAGAGCGGAAACCTGGGGGAATATTATTGGGTGAATACTTCCCCGTGAGGATACCTTTCTCCAAGGGTGAATAAGCGATAATCCTTATATCCATTTTCTTGCATAAGTCAAGTAATCCACTTTTTTCAGGTTGCTGGTCTAGCAGGCTGTATTTTACCTGGTTTGAGGCCAGGGGTATCTGGTGCCTGGCAAGGGCCACATAAGCCATTGTGGTCTGAGATGGAGAGTAATTGGACACGCCAACTGCGTGTACAAGTCCATCAGCAACAACATCAGCCATCGCATCCATCCAGGTCTTGATACTTACTGGTGGAAATGGCCAATGCACTTGATATAAGTCTACACGAGTTACACCTAATCTTTTTAAACTATTGACCAAAGCAGTTCTTAATTCACCCTTTGATAGCCTCCAAGGAAAAGGCATGAATTTTGTGGCAATAATGACATTATTCGATATTTCTTTCAGGCATCTGCCAAGATGTGTTTCCGATTTACCATTACCATAAATTTCTGCAGTATCGATAAAATTTATCCCCGCATCGAGACTGGTATTGAATACTTCGTGTATATCTTTATTAATTGGGTCATCTGTTTTTGTTAATTTAATATCTCCCCATTGCATAACTCCTAAACCCATTGGTGAAATATCTATGCCTGTCTTTCCAAGTTTTACCAATTTATCCATCATCCTTTACTCCCGAGATCTTGAATAACTCAAATATTACACCTGATTCTAACTTTATGTCTATGAAAACAACAATTACTTATTTACCATTATCACGAAATAAGCGGATTTGGTATACTATCTATATTCTAAATTAACTTTCACATAAGGGTTCCCTATGGCCGAAAAAACAGAATTCCTCCCCTTTCACGCAATCAATGAATTTATGCGCCCAGATTTCAGACTGAATGTAATCCGCGAAACACTGACATCCCAATCGTTTATGGATGAAGCATGCATGAAGGATTTAAATCAACAAATAAAAAAAAGAGTGACAATACCTGGATTTCGAAACAGTGATAAAGCGCCAGCCTTGGTGAAGGTTTTACCTACATCGAAAGCCTTTGAAAATCATCCAGAGCTTGTCGCGGCAGTATTAACTTGCTGGGCGGAAAACCATTCCGAATTAAGAAAACAAGTCTACGACTTATTAGCAAGCAGGAATTGGCCAATATTTACGGGGAGCGAGTCGATGGATGTTGCTAGCTTGACCATAGATATGATCAAAGAATGGCCAATATTCCCCATTGAGGTGAACAGGTCAAAATTACCAGGTTTCTTTATTCACTGGCTTAAGGGTGAAGAATTCGACGTTCTGTATAATGATTTCACTAAACTCTACCCAAATTCTGATGCAAGCATCGATAAGGTCAGCTTAATGGTGGTTTGGCTAACTATGCGATTGCCTTATCAGGTAGATATTGAAATTAACAATTCCGATAAAGACGTTACCGCAGATCAAACCCCATAAAATATTCAATCATTACAATACAGATTAAAAGGTGATCTCAATAGTGCCGGAAAACACTACTGTGGCTACCCTTTTTTGCCAGTCTGATTGGTCTTCTCTCAGATCTATACCCGGCATTACGCGCCGCAACCATGTTCCTTGTTACAACATAAAAATACGAGTGATTCTTTATATTTAAGCAATCCTCCTGCCCAAGAATATGGACAGGAGGATTGTTTATTGATGTAAGCTGTGTTACTTATTTATAAATGGCAAGAACAGGTTGGGATATCCGATGCATAATTCAACCGGGACAATCTCATTGGTAACATATGGATCGTTATATTCAAACATCAGATCTGAAACGTAACATTGACCAAAGACTAGCCCTGTTGTATCAAAGTTGAGTGTGATATCCGTTGATGAAGATGGTAATACCGCTCCACCAACTGGATCTACATCTAACCAGGATATATCCCAATCAGTATCCAATGCCATGGATACAGCATCGAAAGCGTTAATCCGGCCCCAACCATAGGTATTATTGGGAATTTCATCCGGTAAATCGCCTCCACAACCTTCGTTGGTGGTAAGGCCAAATGCAGTCTGCTCAATGATCCACGAAGTGATTTGGACATCACCGCGCAACTCTGGAACAGCTGACCAAATCAAAGCAACCGCACCGGAAACATGTGGAGAAGCCATAGAGGTACCACCCCAGCCTCCCTGGTAACTGCTACCAGGTACACTTGAGCGAATATTAACTCCAGGAGCTGATACATCTGGCTTGGTGATACCGGTGACTGCTGCAGGACCTCGACCAGAAAAGCTGGCAATCGTGTCATTGATATCGGTAGCCCCCACCCCAATCATATTTGCACTATCTCCAGGTGATCCAGCCATACCACAAGTAGAACCTGGGTTGCCAATGGAAAAGACACCCATGATGCCAGCAGCTCGCCAGGCATAGATTGCCTGGTTATACCACCACTGTGCCTGTCCACCGCCCCATGAGTTATTGATGATGTCGGGGCGCATGTCAGGATCAGGGTTCTGACCGTTGAGATCCCAGGGTGCCAGCAAGAATTCTGCACATTCTAACAGCTCGGCATCATATCCATATCCGGTATTGTTATCAAAACCGTCACATGCCATCCACTTTGCACCAGGGGCCATTCCAATGGCGTTGGTGGCATTCAAAGGATCCGATGGATCATCGCTACCGAGCATCGTTCCCATGGTATGGGTACCGTGCTCATGAACATCTGTTGGTTCGTCAGGATTCTGATCATATGGATCCCACCAGTTGTAGTTGTGGTCAGCGGTCATTCCATCCCAGCCACGATATTGATTAAGTAATGCTGGGTGATCCCACTGAACACCGGTATCTATACTCGACAACACGATACCCTCACCTGTCACATCGTAAGTGCTCCATACCTGATCAGCCATCACTTTTTGTATATTCCATTCAATTGCATTTGGAGCAGTAGGCACTGGATCAATTGAAACAGGAGCAGGTGCAGGAATGGCCAAGTTAGGTCCAATATATCCAACATCGGGACGTGATGCCAGGAAATCAACCATGGCGCGATTCCCATTTACCACCAGCGCATTAACGATGTAACGAGATTCATACGATACACCCCGCTTGTTAAGATTATTCACTAAATCTGCTTGCGTCTGGGTAGCAACATTCCGTAGTGTATCCAACACATATTGCCCACGCGCAGACCAATCCATTTCATATGCAGCCGATAGATCTGCTTGTTGACGCATATATACGATGAATTTCGATGTGCCATCAGGTGAAGCATTTATCTCTTGATAAACCTGAGGATCAACACCACTCGGCATTGCTGGATCAACGTAAAGCGGGATCTCATATGTTCCAGAAGGTACTTCCGTGATATGGAAATACAAATCCCCGGTGCCTCCATTTGAGAGGGTGAGTTCATATGTGTCGGTAGTATCAGGTGGTACCTTCACACTGATTGGATCGCCAGCAAGGTTGGGCCAAGATGCATCCAGGTAAAGATCAAATATGGTAGGATCACCCACAGCAACATCAACCTGTAGCCCATATTGGTCAAAGTAGCCATAGGCATTGGCATCTCCATCATAGGAGCAAGCACCAACATTTGGAATTGTGTATGCTCCATCTGCATCTGCATAAGCCTCTACCCAGACCTCACCTACATAAATCGCAAGATGGCCGTTTTCAATCCCAAGGTTGGTGTTCGCGTCATAGATATACCCTTCCACACTACCAGTTCCAGCTGGGACAACACTTGAATTAAGCAGTGCGGTCTTGTAATCTGTCGGATCGGTGACTGAAGTTGCGGTGACAGTCGTGGTATCTGCTTCGTAACAATTACCATCAGCTGGAATTGTTACCGTCACAACAAAGTCCACAGTAGCGCCGTTAGGAACCATAACCGAAGCAGGGCCTTGGGTCAACCATAGCGAATCATAGGCTAAGTCGAAAGTTTCATCAAACCCAAGACTATTAATGATGGTCAGGGTATAGGAGATGGTTTCACCAGCTATGCCAGTTCCAGATTGAGAGGGTGGTGTGAGGTAGAATTCACCCACAGCAGGGGCACCACATAACCAATCCAGAGCAGGTCCCATGATCTCGACTCTTTCATCTACTGTATCAATCCACTCAAATGGAAATGCCAGATAGATGCTCTTGAAGGTTCCTGCATCTAGGTTGGTAGAATTGTTTTCAGCACTAGCATTAAATCTGAATGGAGATTCAGCACCAATGATAGGATTGGCATAGTCATCATAAGGTCCTTCATATGTATCAGTTGGCCAATAAGCCGCCCAATCATCAGGTCGTACCATCGTGTAAGGACCAAGTCCATCACCAATGGGATTACCAGTATTACCTACTGGGTCCAGCTCAATGACATCATCAGTCATGTTGTCAACACCCAGATAATTTTGTAGGAATGGTGTCAATCCGAAGGCATAATGGTACTCTTGGGATGAGAGGAAGAAACTTCCACCTTCATCCAGGTAGGTTGCAACCTCTGTTTCGTTTGTTGCATTGAAGGGATCCTGCCAATCATAGCCGGTAAACCAGATTACCGCGTCATAGGAAGCCAGATCAGAGTAGACTGGATCGCCCTGGGTTACAGTATCCCAAACCTCATATGGATAACCCAAAGTATCTAATGTAGATGTGTAATAAGGTCGACCACCATCATTGGGAATAACGGTATCGAAGTCCCAGTCGTCATCTACAAGCAGGATGTTACAGGTTGTAGGTCCCGATGGCAATGGATAAAATTCAGCTGGGGCGTATGGAGGGTTGTCACCGGTGAGATATCCACCAATCACCCACATACCGGGTAAGCCATCATTTGGATCGGGTGAATCAATCGGCACTAAGACACCCGCATGGTTCCGTCTAGCGTTGTTTAGATTCGGAAAATCCACGTTATAACTATCCGTTGCAACATCATACAGGATCACTTCATCCGATGCGCCTGACCATTGGGCAAGGGTTGCGATCACGATCTGGTTCGCATACGGATATAAGGAACTGCTATCGAAGCCAAATGCCTGTCCTTCATCCCCAGCGATAGGCATATCCGCAACACCCGCATCATCCCAGGTGCCAACTGCTGGATCCATCTTTTCAGCAATCGTTTGGGCGATCAGTGAACCAGCAGGATAGGTATCACCACCAAAGGCATAGATAATACCATCCACTGCAGTGGCCATGATGTAAGAACGGGCCATGTTTAAATTGCCGACTTGGGTAAAAGTGTTCGTTATGGGGTCATATTTATCGGTGCGATCCGTCATATAGGTTGGACCAGTAGGATTAAATCCACCAAAAATGTAAACCATATTGTCCACAACAACCTGAGCACCAGGGACATATCCGGTCCATTCGATGGGTAGGTCTGTGACCACACTAACCGTATTCGCATTGGGGTCATAACATTGAACGTTAAGCGTTTGTCCACCTGCTGCATCTCGCCCACCAAATGTACATAATAAATCGCTTGCCCCATCGTTCACCAGGTTGATGGTGTAGTTGGAAATTGGGTTGGGCATGGTCGCTCCGGTTGCCAGGCACTCGTTTGTGACCGGGTTAAAAGAATAAATGGTGCCATCTGTAACCGTCCCTGAGCGTCCACCCATGATATAGACCAAGCCTGTGCCAGGATAATATTCCGCATCAAATCTATACCAATCAAAACACATCGTTGGGCCTACAACCCAGGCTTGATCAATACCATTTTCAAGGATATCATTGGTTTGTGTCCCGCTTATTTCGCTTCCGGGTGCTGCCGCCATAGGAATTACGAATATCAACAGCATTACTGCAAATACAATTGATGTAATTAATAACCCTCGTTTCATAGAATTCTCCTCTCTATTCTCAGAAATTAAAGATTTAACAAAATGGGGAATGGTAGGATTTATTTCACAATCAATTCACCTCCTATATCAAAAAAATATTTATAAAATTAAAGAATATACTTTTTTGCAACCAATAAATGGCTGACTTTACCCCTTAAAAATATTATTATACTATTAACAGTATAGCTGAATTATTTATCATGGTCAATACGAAGGGAATATTTTAATATCCTTCATTTTAGGTAAACACCTATCCTATGCTACAATACCAAAAATGCAACGTAAAATCCTTCATATAGATTTGGATGCATTTTTCTGCTCAGTAGAAGAAAATAAAAATCCGTCCTTACGGGGTAAACCTTTCGCGGTTGGGGGACGTCCTGAGCAACGGGGTGTAGTGGCATCATGTTCCTATGCGGCGCGCAAATTGGGAATACATTCTGCAATGCCAATGGCACGCGCAATTAAACTGTGCCCTGAGCTAATTATCGTATCTGGAAAACACGGAGACTACGGAAAAATATCCAATCAGGTGATGGATTATTTGGGAACATTAACCCCTCTGATTGAACAAGTATCAATTGATGAAGCATTCCTGGATTTAAGTGATTTACCAGAAAGTAGTGAAACATTAGCAAAAACTATACAAAATTTTATCCAAGATCAATTCCATCTTCCTTGCTCGATTGGAGTGGCGACGAATAAATTAGTAGCGAAAATAGCAACAGATGTAGGAAAAGCTGCTAATCGTTCTATCCATTCACCTAAGGCTATTACGATCGTCCCTCCGGGCAAGGAGGCAGATTTCCTGGCTCCACTTCCAACGCAAGCGTTATGGGGAATTGGCCCAAAAACAGCTGCTCGCCTGGAGACTTTGGGTATACGCACTATCGGCGATATTAAAAAAATATCCAGACATGATTTGATCAGATATTTAGGTAAGGTTGGAGAGGTTCTCGAAAAAAGGGCTCTTGGCATCGATAATTCTCCAATCCATATGAGTCATGAAGTAAAGTCCGTCAGTAACGAAACAACTTTTGCACAAGATATTTCCGACGTTCAAACAATTAATGAAACTTTACACTGGTTATCTGAAAGCGTGGGACGTCGTTTACGAAAACATAATCTAAAAGGCGCAACAGTAAAATTAAAATTACGATGGTATGATTTTACAACACTCACCAGACAAGAGACATTACCCTTTCCAACAAATGACGACCGAGTGATTTATGCCTCAGTAAAAAATCTATTTAACAAGACCTGGAAAAACAGTAAACCTGTCCGTTTGTTAGGTGTTGGTGTGACCCAATTCTCAATGCCGATGAAGCAACTAGGGTTGTGGGATATACCCGAGCAAAACGATACAAATTTATTAGATGCTGTGGATGCATTGCGTGAGCGATACGGGAAGAATACGATTTTTAGAGGAAGTGATATAAAACATAAAAAATCTAGCAATGAGGATGATGAATAATTAATTTACAGGATGCGTATATTGGTTAGCTCACATAATTTCATGCTGATTATTTATGCTGCGTCACATCTATCAGGTTAAATCATGATATTTGTCATTTGACGCATTTATCGAGTTTTAGTAATCTATACAGAGTATTTTGATATTGTAGGTAAACTACGTTATCTCAGACCAAAGAAGGAGAAAATAACTATGGCCATGACGATTACTGAAGAGTGCATTGCATGTGGCGCATGCCTGCCCGAGTGTCCAACGGAATCAATTACCGAAGGCGATACGCTTTATCTAATCAATGCTGATACATGTGTTGAATGCGTTGGTCATTTTGACTCGCCTCAGTGTGTGTCGGTATGCCCGGTCGATTGCATTGTTAAAGCATAAGAACTGATTACGCTCACATAAGGAATGCCTGTGTTCGCTTTTACGGATACCGGCATTTTCTTTTTAATTATGATTTTAGAGATTTTTTATACCAGGCACCCCAGACCGATGAAATATTATAATTATTCGTTAATCTGATATACTGAAATGTAGATAAGGAAACCTATGTGCGGGATATTTGGTATTATCACCAAAGATGAACAATTATTAGGTCCGATATTAATTGAAGCTGCAAAAAGGTTATCTTATCGGGGGTATGACTCGGTAGGCTGCGCAACGATTACAAAAAATGGAGTTATCGATTTACGTAAAGATGTAGGTAAAGTCGATGTTGTAGCACCGAATTTAAGATTTAACGAGATGGTGGGTAGTCGAGGAATCACGCAATTACGCTGGGCAACGTTTGGAACACCATCTCAAGCAAACTCTCAACCGCACCTTGATTCAAAGGGAACGATGGTTGGTGCTCACAACGGAAATGTGGTTAACAATCTAGAGCTTCGCCAACAATTTATTCAGGAGCGGATGATAGTACGCTCGGAAAATGACGGTGAAACCTGTGTCCATGCGGTAGAACGATATATCAATCAGGGATACGATATTATTGACGCCATTAGACACGCATACAATGATCTAATGGGAGATTATTCGTTTGTAATTGGCATGGTGGGGGAAGAAAAATTATATGCTTTTAAAAAAGGTTCTGGCCTGGTAGCTGGTAAGGCTGAAAATGTAACCTGTGTATCATCTGACTTACCGTCGATCTTACCAATCACTCGTCAAGTTCTATTTATTGAGGATGGTGAGATTGTGATCCTTCAAAATAATAATATTGAGTTGCGAAGTGTAAAAGATGGCTCACGGATCAATCGAGACTTTGAATATATTACAGAAAGCATGGAAACTGCTCAAAAAGGTGGTTATGCACATTTTATGCTAAAGGAGATCCATGAGCAATCACAGGTATCTCAAGAGCTAATTCATTTATTGGATAGATCTTTGGATATAAAACCCATGGCAGATCAGATATTAAAAGCACGTAATCTATATCTAATAGGTTGTGGAACGAGTTATCATGCATGCATTTCAGGTTCGATATATATGGCTAACCTGGCTGGAAAAGCAGCTATTCCAATTTTAGCTCCTCAATTTATTGCTCAATATGGACCAACGCTTAATGAACAAGATGTAGGTATTTTTGTAAGCCAAAGTGGAGAAACTAAAGATGTTCTCAATGCACTATCAATTGCAAAAAGTAAAGGAGCCCGAACTTTTGGCTTAGTCAATGTGATTGGCTCTACCCTGACAAAAAATACAGATAAGTATTTGCCTACTACCTGTGGCTATGAAATTAGTGTACCAGCAACAAAGACATATATCAACCAAGTTATTTCATTCCTATACTTAGCTTTACTTATGGGTGATCACAACACTTCAGATTTACACGATTTACCTGGATTAATTGACCAAACGATCATATCATCTGAAGCGCAGATGTCACACCTGGAAAGGATTCTGAATTCATGGAAAGATAGCTATTGTCTTGGGTACGGATCAACCTATCCGGTAGCGCTTGAAGGAGCGCTGAAACTCAAAGAAGTCACTGATATCCATTCTGAGGGTTTGTTATCAACTGAGTTTAAACATGGGCCACTGGCAGCAGTCAGGAAAGACTATCCGATCATCTTCATTGCAGGTCCTGATGATGTTTTTTTGATTGTGAGTGGGATCAATGAAGTCGCCTGTAGGGGTGCCAGGACAATAGTTATTGGTGAAAAAGATAGTAGGTTGGAGGCAAATGCCAGTGATTTTATCACAATCCCGAAATCGGATGTTGTATATAATCCCATTTTATCCATCATCCCATTGCAAATTCTTGCATATCGATTAAGTGTTTCACGAGGGTTTGATCCAGACTATCCACGAAATTTAAGTAAAACCTTAACAGTTGATTGAATACAGCTTACTGATTGAGTACAATAGAGCCAATCATTACATGTCTATTTTTATTATCATGTTTAATATATAGGAGAGACATCAAAATGGATGAAAAAATTCGTCAATTATTACGGATAGACCCTTCAAGGCTGGAATCACTCAATTCGATTTTAATAGATCCGGAGATGACCGTGATCAATGATTTTCTGAAGGTCGTCGATAAATATGGAACACCTAATGAAATAAATCAAAAAGCAGAACAAGCGGGGCGATTCGAGAATCTGCTAAATAAAGTTAAACAAATTAAACCCGAGTATATAGATGATCTTGAATGGTTAAAAACGCAACGTGATCAATCTGCTTTTATCAGTGTGGCTGATTATCGTAAAAAGGTAGTGGGAGAAAAGTATAAATCGATGGATTTTAAAGATGATTATGCAGTAACGCTTGAGATCAGCGCATGCCAGTATTTCCCCTATATTAGAGCCATTGCTCAAAAAGCTATCGATCAACAACTTTTAATGCCCGGTCGGTTTATTAAAGTTCGCAAGATGAAGGAACAGGAATTAGATGGTGATCTACCAGCCAGTGCAGCAGCAATGAATATCATTGGAGCGTCTTATGTCGAAACACTAGATACCAAGGGAACTGACGGCTCAAACATTCATCTAGGTGGTCCTGAAACAATCACCGGTTATTTTGGCGGTGTTGGACAACCAAATCATTATGCTTTGAAATGGCTGGACGAATTTTTATATTTCTATACGAACTATGGTATTCGCCAAGTATTGAATATCAATCCTGGCACAGTCCTTTTAGGCTATTTCTTATACCGTATTGGAGTGAATATTGAATTTAAAATCTCTGTATATATGGGAAATGATAACCCTTATGCAGGCTTATGGACCTTGATTGGTGCCAAGCTATTCTCACGTGACGATGGAACATCTCCGTTGATTGGATTCAATTGGAGTAATTCGGTGAATAATGAAACCATGGAAATCACCGCGCAGTTCCGGAAGCAATTGGGATTTGAAGATGTTGTCAGATTTGAACATCATATCACGGAAACCTTTAAGAGTATTGTCCGCCAGCCTTATAACCGTCGTGATGAGTTAATTTTATTGGCCAACCATGTGGCAAATATTTCTGCAAAACACGAAGGTGCTGACCCAGAAATCGATCAAACCAGAAAACATCCATCCGATATCCTGGATTATTTCCGTGATAAGAGTGAAGTGATTGAAGCTGGCGATTGGGATAATCTACAGCACAATTTTATGGATAAATTTGATGCGATGAATAAAACTGCATATGCGCTTACTCAAAACGGCTTATCCTTTATTGCCGCTCAGAAATTGCACAAAATAGGTGACTTATGATTCCAAAAGCAATGGAGTCCTTCCTCAGAGCACAGTTACCTGAAAAAACCTGGCAAAATCGACTCGTTTGCGAGGAGGGATTGTGTTTTATAGATTTCGGTCCACTGGATATAGACCGCTTGGGCCGTCTTGGAATTGAAGTAGACAACCTGGGACCGAAAGTCCTCTCATGTATGTGGGATGAGGAATCACCTCTGGAAGTGGGCGGCTACCTTGTTGTGGATAATCTGGCCATGGGGCGCCCTTCCATGGGTGGTATACGCATGTTGCCTGATTTAAACCCAAATGAAATTCATAATCTCGCCAGAGGTATGACATTAAAAAATGCAGCTGCGAACTTACCTTTCGGTGGAGGAAAAGCCGGTATTATTGCAGATCCAAATTTACCTCATGAAGTTCATCGTGAAATTATCAAACGATTTTCACGCCTGCTTTTTCGATACAGAGATATTTACTTACCCGGACCGGATGTAGGCACAAACGATGCTGACATGAAAATCGTAGCGATTATGAACGGGTTGGATAATGCTTTATCAAAACCAGTTGAGATGGGAGGCAATCGTATTGACCAGCTTGGCGCAGCAGGTGGGGGATTGGCAATTGCTTTAGAGGCTTTATTGAAAGAAATGCCCCGGTTACAGGCTTTGCCGCAGTTTTCAAGTTCATCCTTACCTGAAAAGCGAAAGATAACAGTTATCATCCAAGGATTTGGAGCTGTGGGAGCTAATGCAGCAAAAGCGCTGATAAAAAAAATCCCCGAAGCAGTAATTGTAGGGATCAGTGACGTCTCAGGTTATCTGTTTGATCCAAATGGCTTACCGGTTGAAGTTTTGTTCAACAATTGGATATCCCAGGGGGTAGTTACAAAAAAATATTTCCAAGATAAATTGATTAATCTTCCAGGAAAGAATTTATCAACGAAATATTCAAGTTTTCCAGAAGATTTATTGCGTGAATCGGCATTCTGCTTTGTACCAGCTGCTCCTATTGCCAACTATTTAGATGTAACCAGAGCAACTAATCCATCGATGACCACCAGCCAAATGGGAATTTGGGGATTAATCATCGAAGGCGCTAATACTTATTCACCAGACCCAGAACGAAAATATGCCCGTGCACGTATGGAGAGAGAAGTTTACCGTCAAAAAGGCATTTTAATCGTGACTGATTACTTGGTTAACTCTGGAGGTGTCATTTTCGCTGCTCAGGAACAGCTGATCAGAACCCCAGATCATTTGCGAATCCCAGAAAATACATTAGGGGATTTTGAGGGGGTAGATAAATGGCTAGATAAATATTCCCATGAATTCGAACTCTTAGCAGAAAAAAGGCTCATGGCAGCTGAAAAAGCGCGTGATACAGTGATTAATCGGAACATGCATGAACTGGTTGAGTTGTTGATCACCGACCCAGATATGTTACCGTGCGATGCTGCAGAAACTATCAGTATCAACCGGATTACTTCGCGTGAGAAGGACCGTAAAGCTTCTGATATTATGGAATCAATTATTACAATAGAATCTAACAGCACTCTTACTGAGGCTGCTCGCTTGTTTGTTGAGACAGGCTGTCCTATCCTGGCGGTCATCAATTCACGAAAGGACCTGGTAGGCATCCTATCTAATTGGGATATTACCAAAGCAGCTTCGCAAGGTCTGATTGATAAAACCACACTTGATCAGGCCATGACTCGACAGGTCATATTTGCAAATCCCGATGATCAAATTCTTGACTTAGTCCGTAAGCTTGAATATTATGAAATATCTGCTATGCCTATTGTAGATGGTAAAAAAGTTCTCGGAATGGTAAGCACAGATATCCTAGCCAGGCGGTCACTTTACCGCTTAATTCAATCTCATCAGGATTAACCACCATAATCATTTTCTAACTCAGCCTCTCCACTATTTTCATGGAGAGGTTTTAATTTATAGCATCTAGTTTTGGATAGAAGGTTGGATAAATACTCATTTGTATAAATTGTGAATAGCGATACAGTTTTCTGAATTATCTGTGAGGTCTCAATATCGCAAGAAATTCGCATGTGTTTGATGATGGTATACGTTTTTATAATTCTCGATATCTTGTAAATATTTTTTTTCACCTTAACAGTAATTACACATAGACCCACTCCTGGCCCCTCCCCCCATTGGCTTTACAGCCATGGGGAAGTTGAAATCTTTCGACAAAAGGGCTTACGCAGGGGCTACGCTCCTTGCGTAAGCCCTTTTGTCGACTACATTCTCCCTGATCAACGCAATCCAGAAGAGGTATTTGGTGATTGGCGAGTAATTACTCTTGACAGTAATTACTCACTGCCCCCACCCCTGACCCCTCCCCCGCTGAATGTATCTGCCTAAATAACTGGCAATTTGGAATGGTACCATAAAAGTGGACATGATTAATGTCCTGAGGATCGCTCAAACTCTGCTGGGCTGAGATA
>JBAQFX010000180.1:0-3230 GCA_049287485.1 Anaerolineales bacterium | reverse complement strand
AAAATCCGCTTCCCGTCCATAACCTGATGTATCCAGTAAGATATGCGCATCCCCAAGTAGTTTAATCACTTCGCTCACAAAAGATGTTTGCATCAGTGGCTCACCACCCGAGAAAGTGATGCCACCTTCATTTCTCCGTAAAATCTCAATCTGCTGATTCAGGAGTGAGGCCAGCTCTGTGGCGGTGTACACTTTGCCAGAGATCCGTTCACCTACCGGACTCTTGATCAACTGGGGTTGCTGCGACTGCCCTTCAGGATTATGGCACCACATACAAGATAGAGGACAACCTTTGAGGAACACGGTTGTGCGGATTCCCGGCCCGTCGTGAATGCTGAATTCCTTGATGTCAAACACAATACCTGAGGTCATTTTATATTACGTTGCCTTTTACCGCTTAAAAGTGAGACGATCCTTTTCGCTCCTATTTCCGCATAAGCTCTTTCGCACGCGTTGCGGCTGAAGCAGCGTCTGGTGCATAACCATCTGCCCCGATATCCACAGCATATTTTTCGGTAACCGGCGCACCACCGATCATCACCTTTACTCGATCCCGCAGCCCAGCATCCATAAGCGCCTGGATGACATCTTCCATGTGCAGCATGGTCGTAGTGATCAGGGCAGAGCAGGCAACCAGATCGGGCTGGTGTTCATTGACCGCCGCAATGTACTTTTCCGCCGATACGTCTGTACCGAGATCAATAATTTCAAAACCAGCCCCCTCCAGCATCATGCTTACCAGGTTTTTACCAATATCATGCAAGTCACCCTTCACAGTGCCGATAACAACTTTGCCGACTGCTTTCACATTGGCTGTAGTCAGGTAGGGACGCAACAATGCCAGGCCACTTTTCATCGCACGGGCGGAGACCAGCATTTCGGGTACAAAAAATTCACCACATTCAAACCTGCGACCTACTTCCTCCATCGCCGCGATTAATCCGTCTTTGAGGATTTGTTCTGGTGACATTTTCTCTACCAGGGCTTTTTGTACCAGCTCTTGTGTACTATGCATGTCACCATCAATCACACTCTGACGCAGGTCATCAAGGTTAATCATTCGATCTCTCCTCTTAATTATTCGTATAACCTGGCTGGCTCTGGACCAATTCGATAAAAGCCAGCATATTCTGCAACGAGACATCACCTTCTACATCGTGGGCAGGAGCAAAGATGTAGCTCCCTTCACGTCCTTCATCCAACAAGCGCTGAGTCTCTGCCCTGACCTCTTTTACGGTTCCATACGGCAAAGTTTTTTGGGTGGATAGACCGCCGTGAAAGGTCAATCGGCCCCGATACTTCCGAAGAAGACTAGGCACATCCATTACTTCGGGCTGGAAAGGATTAAAGCAATTTACTCCGATTGAAATAAGGTCGTCGAACAACTCATCGACTTCTCCACATGAATGGATGAATACATATTTTTCACCCTCGTGAACCACGCCATACATGCGCTCCAGGACCGGATAGATAAATTGGCGCCATAACCTTGGTCCCATCTGCAGGCCGTGCTGCTGTCCCCAATCATCTCCGAAATATACCGCATCGATGTCATATTTCAGGGCTTCTTTCACTTGAGCAATATTGTAATCTGCGATCGCATTTAATAACCCGCTAACGAACTCAGGGTGGTCATAGAAGTCCATCAACAGGTTTTGCATACCGCGCAGGGTCCACGCTCGCTCATATAACGAGAATCCGATCTGGAATACCCGGAAGCGATCTCCATATTTAGCAATACGCTCGGGTATATCAGCAAAAAAACATGGGTCGAGTGGATCCGGAAAAGTGTAATGTTTCAAAGTTGGTTCAGAGAGCCTGCAGCCTTCGACATTTCCGATATCCCTGTCGATCGAGCGATCCCAGATCACGCCAAATACATCCTGAACCCGGTTGTTTCCCAAATTAGTGAAGAAGCCGATGTCACTGCCCAGCTTAAGCAGGTGATTCTGCAGAGCATCTTCAATATCCATAGGTTTGAAATGCTCGCTCAATCTTGCCCTGGCTTCCTGGGTAAATCCACAGGACCAGGGCACGTAAGGTGGAGCCTGTCTTGCAAGTATACTGTGAATAACTTCCCGTTTGGTAATCACGAATTCTTGTTTCCAAAGTGATCAATTTAGATGATTACGAAATTACCTGATAAGGTGTTTGACGGATGGTATCCACCAGCGCCCAGAAATTTTCAAGCGGCGTGTCTAGCTGCAGGTTATGGGTTGGTCCGATAATCAGCCCGCCATTCCGTCCGATGGTTTTGAGGCGTGTGATCACTTCATTTTTTACCTCGTCTTCTGTCCCGAAAGGCATGGTACGCTGAATATCGATCGAGCCCCAGAAACACAGCTGGTCTCCATAGTTTGCCTTTAATTTTTCCGGGTCCATCGCCATGGGTTGGACCGGATTGAGCACATCGATGCCGATCTCGATCAATTCTGGGATGATCGGGTACACCAGCCCATCGGTGTGGTAGGCGATCTTGATCATCGGGTTGATCGACCTGAGTGAACCGATTAATTCTGCCATGCGCGGCTTGAGATATGCACGCCACATCTTGGGTGAGATCAACATGGCATTCTGCCCACCCACATCATCGCCCAGCCAGATCATATCTACCCCCAGTCTGACCAGGTGCTGGGTAACGGCTTTGTGATAATGAAAGGGGAAATCTAGCACCAGATTAGCCTTATCAGGGTCGCTGGCCATATCCACCATTAATTGCTCATAACCACGAAGTGCCCAGGCTGCTTCAAAAATCGTGGTGGGGGTTACCCCGACCATCCAATATTCGTTTTTATAATCCCTGACAACTTGCCTGGCTTCCGTATATAATTCGGGACGATCTGGGTCGGGGGTGGTGAACTTCCCCAGCTCGCGGTCATCAGCCAGGGGATGGCCAAATGGTTCGGTGTACTTTCCCTTGCCGAAACGCGTCTGGTATTCGATCGTTCTCCAAGTGACCCCCCATTCATCTTGGTACTGATCCACATCCTGGTATCCTTGTTGGTAATAACCATTCACCCATCCCACCGAAGTCAATAACATATCTTCATCTAAGGCTCGTTCGAGCTCGTAGGTGTTGCCACCTCCATGCGGGTTGTGCACTCCCTGCTCATGTATTTGCATATCAGCCTCCAGGCGGGTAGCGAATTCCGGGGTGAAGCTAATCTGCATGGGGCAGCGGTCGGGTTTTTCATGGTTGAGGGCAATCAGGACACGCTCACGATGTTTCA
>JBAQFX010000179.1:0-14943 GCA_049287485.1 Anaerolineales bacterium | reverse complement strand
TCACCATTCAATGGGACCCGTACAGCTATACGCACATTATTGTCATGCGAATAAAAACCATAGACCAAATTAAAACGTGGTTCCTCTTCCGGCCAATAATCCACTGCGGTCAACTCACATAAGAAGTTAAAACCAAACTCATCGCGTAAAGCCTGGCAAATCTGGACAATTTGCCCGGACTCTGCCACCAATGTCGGTGGGAATTTCATAAGCTCAGACTCTTGTAAACCAAATCTATCTTTTAATGCCTTCAGGGTTAATTTGAGGTGTTCCTCCGACATATCACCAATCCTCTATTTCCAGATGGTCAGTTTTTCATTATGGACCTTCTCATACAAGGTCAATACGCCGTGAATGAGTGCTTCCGGTCGTGGTGGGCATCCCGCCACGTATACATCCACAGGCACGACTTCATCCACACCCTGAACGAGGGCGTAATTATTAAATACACCACTGCATGAGGCGCAATCACCCATCGAGATGACCCATTTCGGGTCTGGCATCTGGTCATAGAGTCGACGCAGAACCGGTGCCATCTTTCTGGTTACACGACCAGCGACGATCATTAAATCCGATTGGCGTGGGCTGGCACGCATTAATTCCATTCCAAAGCGGCTCATATCAAAATGGGAAGCTTGAGTACTCATCATCTCGATCGCACAACAAGCCAGACCGAAAAGCATCGGCCACATCGCTCGCGTACGCGCCCAATTGACCGCCTGTTCGAGGCCAACAGTGACAATACCCATATCACCGACTTTTTGTTCTATTCCCATTCGAGTGCTCCCTTCTTCCAGGCGTATACCAAGCCTACCAATAAAACGATAATAAAGATTGCCATCTCTACGAGAGCAAACACCCCAAAATTTTCCGTGACAAATTTGCGCAGGATTACTGCCCATGGGATGATAAAGATGATCTCAATATCGAATAAGATGAAGAGCACTGCCACCAGGTAAAAATGCACCGGAACACGACGGGTGCCAGGGCCAATCGGGGTCATCCCTGATTCGTAAGGCATTAACTTGCGAGCTGTTTTTCTCCTGGGGCCGAACAGGTTACCGATGATTACAATCAGAAATCCAAAGACGATAGAAATTATGACAATGACAGCAATGGGAATGTATGGAACCAGCATAATACCTCTGTATTCAAAACATATAGGGGGCTACACATGCTTATGGGGAAGATTCCAATCGTAGCTCCCCGTAGTGAATCTGCCCCATTCATTATAGGCAGAATATACCATCCTGACAAGACGGTACTTTACCTTTCAAGCGTGAAGTTTATCACATGCAATGTCCAGTGTCAATTTTCGTTACCAAGAGCTCCCTTATAATAGATACGTCTTCTGATTAAGAGAAAGGTATACAAACTTCATCGATCCAATACCTTGGAACGATAGTTAAAACCCCTATCCATTCAAAAAGTGATAATAAGCTGAAAGAGATGCTGGTCTAGATTAAAAAATCACGCAAGTGCCGACTGCGCGTGGGGTGGCGTAGTTTGCGCAGGGCTTTCGCTTCGATTTGTCGGATGCGCTCACGGGTGACGTTGAATGCCTGACCGACTTCTTCCAGCGTGTGATCTTTACCATCTAATAAACCAAACCGCATCTCCATGACCTCTCTTTCACGCGGTGAAAGCACTGACAGGGCATTCTTTACCTGTTCCCGCAACATTTCGCGGGCTGCAGCGTCCATGGGTTCCTGAGCCTCCTCGTCTTCGATGAAATCACCCAGCATGCTATTATCTTCACTTCCCACCGGGCTTTCCAGGGAGACGGGTTCTTCGGCTGCACGCAGCACCTGGCCCACCTTGGTGGCTGCGTGCAGCCAGCGCATACGCACATCATGAGGCAGTAATCTGGGGTCTCCTTTTACACGCTGAATTAATTGTTTGTCTTTAGGATCAATAAAATCAGCCTCCAAAGCCATTTCCTCGGGTGTGGGTATGCGACCTAAAGTCTGGGTCATCTGGCGTTGAATTTGCATCAGGCGATTAAAGGTTTCAAAGATATGTACCGGGATGCGTATCGTGCGCGCCTGGTCTGCAATTGAGCGGCTGATAGATTGCCGTATCCACCAGGTAGCATAGGTACTGAACTTATAGCCTCGCGCCGGGTCGAACTTCGATACAGCCCTGAGCAGACCCAGGTTACCTTCCTGGATGAGATCGAGAAATGAACTGCCCCGCCCTAGGTAACGTTTCGCCACACTCACTACCAGGCGCAGGTTGGAGCGGATAAGGATTTGCCTGGATTCTTGCGCCCGGAAGTTGACGTTCTCGAGCTCCTGCCTCAGGTCCTCATCATCGGGTAGATGTTTATTGAATGTTTCCACCGAAGGCAGATGTTGTTTACTGCTCATGAAATGATCGATGAAATTAGCCAGCTCATCTGGAAATACATATAAGCATATAAAAACAGTGATGCCTTGCCCCGCCACCCGGTCCCACAGGTTGTCAACTCCCCAGCGGCCATTATCCAGGTAAGAACGCAGGTAGGATGGACTTTCACTTCCCCAGGTCTGGCGAAGTAAACTGGCTTCCGCATTGATTAACGAGAGATCCGGATAGTTATAACCCAGCCGTGCGGTGTCTTCAACCAGACGTTTCCAACCGATCACCAGCTCATCATACAGAGCGCGAAAAATGCTGGTGGAATAATGGCGTCCACGACGGGCAAGTGGGTGACCACGATTGAGTACTTCTACCCGACGGGCAGCATCAATGCGGGTCGCCAGCCAGAATTCGTGATCTATACTCAGCAGTTCAATCTCACCAATCTCTCGCAAGTATAGCCGCACAGGATCTTCGCCTAGCTCAGCTTCCAACGCCGGGCTGATCAGTTCAAGAGGTTCATCTTCTGTGGAGCCGCTTAATTCCCCCGTTTCTTGGGCCAGAACCATCTCATCAGGCTCATCAATGACCACGTCGGCATCCATATCGGAAAAAAGCTCATCTACTTCATCCCGGTGCTGGGTGGGTGGATTATCCTCATACTCAAAGGGAGGGGCATCATTTGGGATAATTTCTTCTTTGTTGTTCCTACGTTTTCGAGCCATGCCCTAATTATCACCCAATTTGTCGTTTTTGGCGAATCTTAGAGAAATTATCCTGACGAATTATTTCTACTCCGCAATGCGAACGTTATGCCATTTTATTATGGTTGGGGACAACCTGCCCATTATGTGATGAGTTATTATTAAGCTAAATGAAAAGACAAAGAATTTAAATACTCCCTGGTGGTCTCCACATAAACCAGGCAGGCATGCCAATGATTTCCTTCTCTGCCACAATCCGAAAACCCAATCGCTGATAGAAAGGCGTATTGCGTGGATCGGCATTTTCAAGATAACAACCTACCCCCTCTTCATCCCCTTTGGCCACCAGGTGGCGCAGCAGGGTGGAACCCACCGCCCTTCCTTGGTGTTCAGGATCAACACCCACGTATTCCAGATAGTAATGCGGTTCGATTGGGTGGTGCTTATCCACTTCATCCAACCAGCGTACCCAGCTGCGAATATCATAAAACCCATTCCCCAGGATGGATTTTGCCAACAGTAGCCATCCCTCCCAGGCAGGCAGGGGACAAGTTCCTGGTGGGTAGATCACGGCAACCGCGATGATCTTGCCTTCTTGCTTCAACTGGAGCGGATAACCCCTGCGTATGCAAATTCGCAGCTCAGCAGCAAAATCAACGATTAAAGCTTTGACTCGCCTCTCCGGAGAAAAGTTCCGATAAACCGCCACACTGACAGGCTCATTGGCAAACGCCCGCGCCAGCACCAGGGCAGCTTGACGGCAGGAGTGACGGGTGACGGGATGGATTTGCATGAATATTGGCTTTGTAATCTCAATCAGGGATATTAGTTAATCCAGCCGGTTAGCATAGCTAGCGACCACTGATGAATCTCTCACGCGCCTGGTGTAGATTGCGTAGTATCTGAGTGCACCTGGACATGCCCTCTTCGTACTCTTTGGTGCGCAGGTCTCCCGCTTGCGCAGCCTCATCCATTTGGTAGCGCAGTTGGGTAATCGTCTCAGTCACCTGGCGGCGGCGAATCTCCAGTAAAGCTCGCATCATATCGGCGAGCACACGCTCCTCTTTGGGGTCAAGTCTATCCGTGCGCTCCAAAAGATTATCCACGATTTCCATCAATGGCAGTGAAAGACCATTCAGTACATAATGCATGGGTTCAGATCGGTCCTGTGCCAGCGACTCTTCCACCAGCTCAAAAATCGCTTGATATTCAGCCCGTTCAAAGTCCATCCGCGATAAGCGGGAAAGGCGTGCTTCGTGTAGCGCACGGTCAACATGGAATACCAGTTCAGGTCTACGCACCAGGATGCCAAGGCAGTGAGCTTCCAGCAAAGCATTGCCCGATTGGATAGAAAAGTCAGGTATGGTTTCACGTGCGCCTGGACGGGTAGACCTGGGTCGCCTGCGGGTAGGTCTAGCGGAACTTTCTCCACCCACCAAAAGGCGCTCATCAACCTTGATGATGCGAGCCAAGCGCTGCCGGTACGTCTCACGCTCGATCGGGTCCGGCACTTCGTTGATCAAAGGCAATACCTGGGCAGCGATATCAGATTTAGCTTTGGGATCGTCAACGTTTCGTCCATTCGCCAGGGTTTCCATCACGTGGATGACAACTGGTTTAGCGTTCTCCAGGATTTGCTGCCATTCAGCCGGGTCTCTCTTTACCACATCATCAGGATCCATTCCCTCCGGTAATGTGCTCACACGGATATCTGCCTGCAAGCGTGATTCGTGCGCCAAGAGACCATGCGAATCGAACACCGGCTCACTTTCCCGGTCCATTGCCTGGCGAGCGATCTGTAAACCACGCAAGGTAGCTTTGTCACCGGCAGCATCCGGGTCAAGCGCCAGGATAAAGCGCTGGGTCAGGCGCTTTAACAGACGCAACTGTCGTTCTGTGAGTGCCGTGCCCATCGGCGAGACAGTGTTGGTAAAACCTGCCTGATGCAAGGCAATCACATCCAGGTATCCTTCCACGATCACCGCCTGGTCGAGTGCTCGGATGGGTGTCCGTGCCCGTTCTAACCCATAAAGTAAGGCGCTTTTATCGAAAACCGGTGTCTGAGGCGAATTCATGAATTTTGGGATGTCATTCGGGTCCAGGATGCGTCCACCAAAGCCCGCCATGCGCCCGCGGGCATCTCGGATGGGAAACATGATGCGATGCCTGAACTTGTCGTAGAATGATCCATCCTCACGTTCCGAAACCAATCCAGCTTCGAACAGCTGGCTCACAGAGCGTCCCTTGCCTTTGAAGTACGAGATGATCGCCTCCCAGGTATTGGGAGCATAACCTAATCCAAAGGTTTCGATGATCTCATCGCTCAAGCCGCGTTGGTTAAGGTACTCAAGTGCCTTCTTACCTTCATTAGAATCCCTTAACTGATGATGATAATAAGCAGCTGCTTCTTCGAGCATTCTGCGTATTTGATCATGTTCTTCTTCGGCAACAATTTCCTCGGGCGTGGGTGGCTTTAGCTGCACCCCGGCTTTCTCTGCCAGGTATTTGAGTGCCTCCGAGAAATCCCATCCTTGCTTCTTCATGGTGAAACTGAAGATGTCCCCTCCCTCGTTACATTGCCCAAAACAGCGCCAGGTGCCCGTCGAGGGGAAGACAACGAAAGAAGGTGTGCGCGTGTTGGGATGGAAGGGACAGAATCCGATGTAGTTCTTGCCCGTGTGTTTCAGCGGCACCGATTCCGACACCAGGTCTACAATGTCTATGCGGGATTTGATCTCATCAATCGAGGACATAAATTTTTCAACGAGCCAAATGAAAGATTATTCTCGATTTGATTATACCAGTCTCACTCTAGCTTTATGTATATGCGGTTTGCCACACGATTGGATCTGTCTCGGCAATATCTATCCTGATTTTCCCTTGACATTTTTTATGCATGCTGTATAATTAATTCGATAATTATCTAATTAATTAGAAGATATTATAATAAGGAAAATTTCTATGACATCACCATTGCCCCCCAACGACGAGCAGTTGCTGACTTTCTTCAAGGCACTGGCAGACGCCAATCGATTGAAGATCATCGGCCTGCTCGCTCAAAAACCCTATACGGTGGAACAATTGTCGGCCATGCTCGATTTACGCCCACCCACGGTGTCTCACCATCTGAAGCTATTAGCTTCTGCTGGTCTGGTAAGCGCACGGGCTGAAAGTTACTACAACCTATACCAGCTTGAGCCGGGTGTTCTGGAACGGATCGCCCAACACCTGGCAGTCCAGGACAGATTACCCAGGATGGCAGCTGATGTTGACCTGGAAGCCTACGATCGTAAAGTGTTGCGGGATGTACTCTTACCAGATGGTATGCTGAAGGTCATTCCTGCTCAGCGCAAGAAGCGTGAAGTAGTGCTGAAGCACATTCTGAAGCAGTTCCAGCCTGGGGAACACTATACCGAGAAACAGGTCAATGAAATCCTTGCTCGCTTCCATGCCGATACAGCTACCTTGCGACGCGAGATGATCGCCTACAAGATGATGGGGCGCGCTGAAGGAGAATATTGGAGAATTGTTGATCAGAGATCTTAATGAAGGATAATGAAATGAACACATCACCTATAAATCAGGACGAATTATTACAATTCATGAAAACACTGGCCGATGCCAAACGTTTAAAAATCGCTGGATTGCTTGGCGTTGAGGCTCTTACTGCGACGCAGTTGGCTGAACGCCTGGGTTTGGAACCAGATGAAGTTGAACGCCAGCTAGAGCAACTGGTGGTTGCCCGGTTAGCACATAAAGAAGGCAATGCTTACCGTTTGGATAACCAGGCGCTGGAAAATCTCACCCGCCAGGTATTGGCACAGTCACATCCCCCTATGCCTGAATATGAGGGTGATGAATTTGAGGTCAAGACTTTACGTGCCTATATCGCCCGGGATGGTACCTTGAAGTCCATCCCGACCCAGCATAAAAAGCTGATGGTGATCCTGGACCACCTGGTCAAGAATTTCCAGCCAGGTGTACAGTATCCGGAGAGCCAGGTGAACCAGATCCTCAGGCGGTTTCATGACGATACCGCTGCGCTACGCCGCTACATGGTGGACAATGGCTTGCTCCAGCGTGAGAAAGGCATTTACTGGCGAAGCGAAAGTCAGGGGTAATCTCCCTGGCTTATAGAAAGTCAAAGCCGCACATTGATTACTGTGCGGCTTTCTTTTTCAAAGAGTTTCTTCGAAATATACAGATTCACCTGCTTTCCATTAAATATAATAGGCGAGGTGAATCCGGGATGGGTACCTTCTCATGGATGGTGAAATACCTTTCGAAAGCAGCTTCAAACCCTTGCACGTGGTAGCCTGTGAAGATATCCTGCCGGCTTGCCAACAATTTCTGTACCTGCGAATCTTCCTTGGGTACCCATTCGATGATCATCCAGTGCCCCAGTTCATGCAAATATTCAGCTAACATGGATAACGGGACGTTATTGGAGATTGCCAGGTGATGGATAATGGCCAACGCCAGGAGCACATCCGCAGGGGCCCGTTCCAGCAGCGAATGGCGTTCACGGTTTTGCCAGCCCAATGCTGGGGATGGATTGGTAAAGTCCATCACCAGTGGCAGCATATGGGACTCTTTATTCTGCCTCACCTGCAGGTAATTTTGTTCGACTGCGGCAGGATCAATGTCGAAGGCAACTGTCTGGCAGCCTTTTTCGGCTGCCAGCCGGCTGAATTCGCCCGTGTTTGCCCCCAGGTCCCAGGCTATGCTGGGTTGGAGGCGCTCCAGGAACTGGCAAACCAGTTTTTTCTTGTGTTCGAATGCGGTAGAAGAATAATGACTGGACGAAGCCTGGTAATAATCTCCCCATTCAGTGCCAGAAGGCTTCCAGCTGAGCTTGCGCGTGGTGCCCTCCAGGCTATCCATCAATCCCAGGAAAGAAATCTTGCTCATTTTGCGGGTAGCCTGGGTTTTTAACACTCCCCGATCTGCATAGCGTTTCTGTGCAGCAGCATGCAAGTGAATATGGGTGGCTAAACCCATACCAAAGCGAGTGCGCCTGGGTAGCAGCAACGAGGCTAAATCAAGAGGGATACCATCAATGTAGATCCGTAAAAGCTGGCTAAGTCGTATATCCTGGTACGCCATCAATGCCAGCGGAGCCAGGAAATGCTGACAATATTGACGATAAGCCACCCAGGGATCACCCACATGATAGATCTCAAATGAAAGTGTATCGATCAGGACAGGTTTACCATGGTGGAATTGGATGTTATAAGCACTGGCATCCTTGAGCACCATACCCGCTTCAAGTGCATGTTTTTGGATAGATAGCGTAACAAGGGCAGCATCTTTAAGCTGGCTAAAGCTCCACTCATAAGGGTAAGAGATGAACTGTACCGGTTCGGGTTGGATTACCCGATATACCAGGTCTGGCTCTTCAGGCGCGATATCCACTTCTTCATGAGCAATGAGCAACCCATCATAGACCAGTTTGGCGTATAACTTGGAGCTCATTAAGTGGTCATAATGTTCCTGATAGACCTGATTTATCTGGCGATAAAGCACTCCATTGCGTTTAAATAAAAAGCCGCTTGGATCACGAAAAGAAGCCCCCAGGCGCAGATCATTGCTGGATCTGCTCGTCATCTTCTTTTTTCGGCTCAGAACGGTTGAAGAATGCCTTGATCTTCTTCCAGTAGACTTTGATTAAAAAACCTGCCCCCACCACACCGGCAATCAGCAACTGGATGAGAAAGCTGCCTGAACCGGGGTCGAGATATGCCTGTGGTCGCATGATAGGGGTGAATATTAACAAAAGTGCAAAATGCATTTTTACCTTCCTATTTTAAATTAGGATGGGGGAATTATACTACTCGTTTTTCATGTTGTTGGTCTTACAAGCTCTGCCAGCCGTAACAAGAAGGTCCCTGGATAGCTCCCACCAGGGTAGCCCGCCACCAGGAAGCTCGCGCAATGATCGGGAACCAGGGGTGCAGCGCCCACCATCGTGCCAGGCTGACCAAAGTGGCTTCGAAAACGCCACTAACGACTACCACCAGGAATGAAGCCAGCATGATCTGTACACTTTGTTGACCTCCTAAGCTGGTAAGGATTACTGTTCCCACACCAAAGGTCAATCCCAGCCCAAACATTTCACCCAAGGCATTAGCTGCTACCCAACGCAACTATAGCTCACCACTTGATTATGATTTCATTGGCGTGATCTTGGCTGGAGGCTGAACGATTCATCACCAGCAAGGAATTTATCGAGGGCAACTGCCTGCAGTGGCATTACCCGGCTGTTGGCAAAGTAGGCAAAATCGAAACCGGTTGGGTCACCTGCCTGCTTGCCCGGGATGGGCATCAGGCGAGCGGTGAGCGGTTTATCCAGGCGCAAGGACAGGCTCGCCAGATCCAGCAGGACAGCGGATAGTTGCTCAATGCTTGCATCTCCTGGCAATGGGATCGTATCCAAGCCTGTACCGCAAACGGCCGAATATAGCAGCAGGTCCATCACGCCCAGGCCGCCTTCAGCCACTCGCCTTGCCAGTGTGGCATCTTCCAGCACAGGTAACATCAAGCCACTAAAACCAGCCCGTGGAAAATCCGCCTGGTCTATGGTATCAGCCAGAATGGCCGCCGCGGTCAGCGAGCCGTGATCACCCAATACTGGCACACCCAGGCGTTGCATAGCCGTTCCCAAGGAAAGCTCTTCGGAGGGGAAGGGCGCCAATGAGAAATCGATTCCGCCAAACTCAACCCCAGTTTGGCGTTCGACCTCAAGGGCAATGGTGGTTAATGCCTGCCCGTGAGCCTCCATTGCATGCACCAGGTTACGGCGAGCTTCTTCCAGGCTGGAAGCCTGGCTGAAGGCTGTAACCGCCAGATCAGCTGCCTCAGTAGCCAATGCAAAAGATGATCTCGCACCCATGTGGTAGGCAGCCGGAAAGAAAGGTGAGCCAGGAGGGACATTCGCAAGTGCAGCAAAGCGTAGGTTGGCGAAACCATCCGCAGAGATGGTGCTGGCACGTTGGATGACCCGGGCACACTGGTATACCGCCTGGAGTGAAACTTTTCCATCTGGCGTGGTCATCAGCCCAGAGAAAAAGGCATTCTGGGTAGCAGACAAAGCCTCAGGGATCAGCTGATAACTCTCAGGATAGTCAACCAGGGCTGGCCCAAGGGAGACATAAGCGTAGCCCAGGTTTGCTGCAGTCGCTTCTAGCTCTTGTGCCAGATGTGAGAGTTCAGCGGACTTCAGCTGGCCTAATAGATGTGAGAATGGCACGCTTGCCAACCGGGCTGACTGTACCTCGTATCCGGCCTCAATGAAAGCGGGCTGGGCGACCTTCAGGAATTCTCCTGCTGTTTTCAATCTCTGATACTCCAAAGGATAACAGGGATCAATAAAGTAGGTAATTGAACGGACCTTCATAACAGGAATTCTAACAGGGTTGAGAATACCAGGCAAGGCAGGCAGGGTGGGGGAATTGAAGTATGTCCTGCGCTCTTCGGTTCTGTGGACGTCCATTGGTTTTCTCCTCTTTACTCTTCGCGATAAGAGAATATCTACATGTCGTAATCAGAGCATTTTTAAAACACCCATTCCCAGATGAATGGATGGTTAATCTTAGTTTACAGATTACTCAGGCTGATAATATTGGTCTTTATTGGGAACAATTGGTACAACCCCAATTAATCTTCCCCTGGTAAACCGTTGCTTATTGAGCGTGAACTGACCTAATACAGCACCAAGCTGATCCAGGTTGCCCTCTTTTTCTCGGGATTAGCAAAATGCATGCAGCGCAAGGCTGTCCCTAATTTTTTAGACAGCTTCTAACTTTTTACATACCTTATATCGTTCATCCTGCAATCAACCATGCATAGCACAGGCTAATTTGCTCATAAGCCAGATTTCGCTGCTCATGGGACGTATGCCAGGTCAGCATCCACCTGCAACATACCACCGCCTGTGGCAATGCATGGTGTATCGTAAAAATCACTAAACCTGGTCCTTAATCTCATGATAATAATATTTATGACTGTCTGTAAAGCATGTTAATGGATAACGAGAAATGTTCACAGGCAAGACTTTGCTACTTGAAGATCAAAGGAGCATATATACCGTAATTAATCGTAATACTGATTATCGCCTCCATCGAATCAAGTTCGCCATCATTTGCCACAAAGGTAAAGCTATCCATGCCAGTATATCCAGGGGTTGGAGAATAGGTCAGGTTTGGCGTCGTGCCGCTCAATATACCGTGTTCAGGGAAGTTTATCACCTGGTAAGTTAGCTCATCTCCATCGATATCCATACCACTCAATGTGATCGCCGTAGGGATCGACTCTCGAGTAGAGATTGATTGCGGTTCGGCTACTGGCGGGTCATTGATTGGCGTAATGGTGATTTCCACCTCGGCTGATTCTGAGCTCTGCAAGCCATCATTTACAATGAAAAAGAAGCTATCATTTCCATTGTAGTTGGGAGAGGGTGAATATATCAGGTCCGGTGCCACACCACTAAGTATGCCTTGCGTTGGGCTGGTGACAACCGTGAAGGCGAGTGGGTCATCATCAGGGTCTGAGCCGGATAACACAATCTCCAGGGGCACATCTTCATCGGTGGTAACAGATTGTGGATCGGCAATTGGAGCATCGTTTACAGGTGTCACGTTAATATCCACCACGGCCTGCTCCGAACTTTCCAAGCAATCATTAACCATAAAAACTAAACTGTCCGTGCCGTTGTAATTCGCGGTTGGGGTATAGACCAGATTGGGGGCAATCCCCCCTAGTGCGCCATGCGTCGGAGTCGAAACGATGGTGTAGGTTAATGGATCGTGATTCGGATCCGATCCGATCAGAATGATATCGAGAGGGGAATCTTCAAGGGTAGAGACTGACTGCGGCTGTGCAATTGGTGGCTGGTTCGGGGGTCCGATGACCGTGTAGGTATACGCCTGGTTGGCCTCATTACCGGCATAATCACGCACCGTCACAAATACCGTGTGCTCTCCCCCGCTGGTTGGGAACTCAAACTGAGAATCGGGAATAAAACCCAGGTCAATGTAATAATCCCGGCAACCATAATCACCACAGGTGGGTGGAACCACGTAAAAGTCATCGAGATAAGCCATATCGTCAGCACCACCTGGAAGAGTGTCGAACCGCCAGGTAGTCTCCGGCTGACCGCAGTCGATCGAAAAGGTGATCTCCCACGGTGGAAGATAATACACATCATCCAGGATTAGATCGCGAGAGCGAACGTACAGGCTATATTCACCCTCTATTGTATCGCCAGCATAAATCTGTCCATTCTGCAGCAATCCCACGCCTTGGATTTCCGGCCCATCCATGTCGGGCAATGGATCGTGAAACTCAAACCCATTGACATACACCCCACCAGCTGCCAGGATGTTAAGGTGGATATGGTTGAATTGCTTACCAAACGACCAGACCGGCCAGTAGATGATATTGCCGATATGTGTATCAGGAGGAATGAAGCCGCCATTGACCGGGTCCGCCAGGTACTCGTAATACTTGTCCCAAATATACTGTGGGATGGTGGGTTCGTCGATGTGGTGGTATTGCCAGATATACCCGTCCGGGTCGAGGATGGCGACCTCCCAATACAGGTCCCACCCTGGCTGGTAGTTTTCAATATTAATCACCTGTCCGCCCGAACGATTGAACACCTGCGTGTTATAAATCTTCATCATGTCCATCCCATGATGGAAGTAGGGAGTACCCCCATAATCCTGATAAGACTGCATGCTCCAGCCGATGGAGTCCAAATCATATGGCCAGGCATATACGCCGTGATCGCTGATTAAATTTGGGTCACCGGTCGCCAGAGCCAGGTAAGCCGGGTGCCAGGCTTGCTCGATCTGCTCATCCACTAGAGGATCAGCTGGGTTAATGCCAGGTATGCCAGAGAAAGCATAGTTACCTAAATCCTGGGCACGCACTGCATACCCAATCCCTAAAACAGCCAATAAAATGATGACCAGGAACCACATGGAAAAATGGCGCCATGGACGCGAAACATCTGTTGATTCATCCATCTTATTTTGCATAGCTAACTCCTTGTGAGCAACTGTGTTTAGTGTAAGTGATATGCGATTGAAAATGACGATGATCCCAGTGTGGTCGGCTCATGTTAGGGGGATGGCATTGTTTTACCAGCCACTGGGCCTCGATATCGTGCTGAGCAATATCAGTTAAAAGGATGCATGGGTAAAATCGATTATTCTCTCCGCCTGACTGCCAGCATAGTGATGTCGTCAAATTGCTTCGCACCGGTGGAATAATCCTTGACCTGCTCTTGAATCTGCTCCAATAGCGCTGGCAAATTGCACTCTCCCATGAATAGTGCTGCCCCCAGACCCTTGTCGCACACATCCGCAATGACCAGGCCGATTTTTCCGTCGGTTAATTCGAAGGCGTCATAAAAATCACCGGTTACTTCACGTGCCCATTTAAGAGAGGCCGCAATCTCCCAACCCTGCGGCTGGGGCAGGCTATCCGGCAGGAAACCCGCCTGTATCTCTCTACCAATCTCAAACTCGCACTCCAATGCCTTGCGGTATAGCTTCTCTTGCTCCCACAAGCGGGCATTTTCAAGAGCTACACTCATCGAAGCAGCCAGTGTTTGTAATAAACGAACATCTTAAGCATCAAATGCATTTTCTCGGTCGACATCCTGTAAGCTCAGGATACCCGTCACCTGGTCACCCACGATCATGGGTACCCCCAACCAGGATTTGGGAGTCAGGGTGCCTGGGATGGTGTGCTGCCCCAGACTCGCTGCCAACCTGCCTACGTCGGTGTTCACCAGCACGGGCTGCCTGGTTTGTACGATTTGTGTACGAAAGCCTTTTATTGGATATCGCCCGGGTGCATAGATGTGCTCTTCACGTTCGATGGCGTAGCGATGCTCGATGGTCTCATCGGTGGGATCATAGGTTGAGATCATCATCACCTGTGAATCGAAGATATCACGAATTTTATCCCCCACCAGGTTGTTAATGGCTTGCACATCAAGTTTCGAAGCCAAGGTTTGTTGCACACTGTCAATAAGGGCTAACTCTGTCTCTCGCTCGGTAAGTTCCTGACCTGACAATGTTAGATCATTGGGAGGAGTGATTGGATCATTCATAGCTATAATTCCTGTTTTCTGCAGAACTCATCCTGACATCTCGGTTTACAAGTTTTCCGCAAACCATCTCTACCTAGCCTTGTTAACAAATGACGTATGAAATATTATCAATAATTATCTCATACCTCTACCATTTTTCAGAATCTCCAATTGACTTTTCAACCAATCCGTTCTAAACTATCCCCATGCTTGCGCGTGTCTTCTCCTGCGCTGTTATCGGTTTGGATGGTGTGGTGGTTGAAGTCGAGGTCGATACCAGCCTAGGCTTGCCGGGCATGACCATCGTGGGTTTGCCTGATGCAGCCGTGCAGGAAAGCCGCGAGCGCGTGCAGGCTGCGGTCAAGAACGCCGGTATTGAATTCCCCCGAAAGCGAATCATCGTCAACTTAGCGCCAGCCTCTGTTCGTAAAGAAGGGCCCGCCTACGACCTCCCCATTGCCCTGGGCGTGCTGGTAATGATGGGCAGGTTGCCCCAGCCTGCCTGCGATGTAGCCATGGTGGTGGGAGAACTTTCGCTGGATGGCAGTGTACGCCATTCCAGGGGAGTGCTACCCATGGCGGTCGTCGCCAGGCAACAGGGGTTCAAACGCATCTTCGTCCCCCAATGTGATGCAGCCGAGGCAGCCCTCATCCCAGATCTAGAAGTCATCCCCCCTGTGTGTCTTTTTAGTATGTTAGTTTAATTTAGCACCACTCATATATAGACAACACTCGTAAAATTGTCGTAGATCGCCTAATATAGGTAGATATTTTTAGCCTCACGTGCACCTAGCATAC
>JBAQFX010000178.1:0-58287 GCA_049287485.1 Anaerolineales bacterium | reverse complement strand
GTATGCTAGGTGCACGTGAGGCTAAAAATATCTACCTATATTAGGCGATCTACGACAATTTTACGAGTGTTGTCTATATATGAGTGGTGCTAAATTAAACTAACATACTAAAAAGACACACAGGGGGTTAAAACACTACAAGTGGGGGGTTTGGTTAATTGGAATGGACAGAGACTTTCGGATATACAGCCCCCTGTAGTCAATCAAAGCCAGAAAACAGTATCAGAACTGTTGGTGGAGATGCGGGAATGATTTTGTATATGGATGCCAGCGCCATGGTAAAACGCTATGTAGCGGAAGTGGGGAGCCAGGAGGTAAACACCTGGATAAAAAATGCTCGAATGGTCACGACAGCCTTGGTGAGTAGAGCGGAGGTTTCTGCCGCGCTTAACCGTGCTGCTAGGTTGCAAATGATAAAATCTGCAGATTGTCAATCTGCGTTGGATTTGTTTCGCAACGAGTGGGAATCATTTATTCGGTTACCAGTCAGCGAATTCACTGTCCAACGGGCTGACCAACTTGCCTGTAGGCATAATTTGCGTGGATATGACGCAATTCATCTGGCTTGTGCACTGATCTGGCAAGAAAGCATTGGAGATGTGGTTACCATAGCAACGTATGATCAGCAATTACACCAGGCAGCCTTGGATGAAGGGATATCGTTGCTTCCCTGATGATATTTAATTAATTCTCGCCACTCTCACCGCACTGGCAATGTCCTCAGCGATCATCCTCTGCTTGCTTTTCTCAATGCCATAACTTGGTCCTGCTTGCAGGTAGGATGGGAAGACTCGCCTGCCACGATAAGTGAACTCACCACCCCGTATCTTGTAGGTCGAACCAGCCGGGATCACGCGCGGCAGCCCCTGGCGTTTGGCGATGGCGTTGAGGGCTTTTATCGCTACATCTCCCATTAGCAAGTAAGACTTCACGTTTGGGAACAGCGCTATTTCCCTTTCCAGTAATGACGAGCAGCGGATGATAGTGCCGGTGGCAACGGCGTAATCGTACTTCCCACATTTGACTGCCGTGGTAAGGTAGATACCCATGAGCAACAGATCCTGGATGTTACTAACCTTGAGACCGGCTTTCTGGAAAGCCTGCAGGGTGGTGCGGGCGAACAGGGCATCACTTGGACCGTAATAAGTATCGACCGGATCGGTGGGAGCGGTTTCGGAGATCAGCATCAGCCTGATCGTATCAGGGTCTAGCTCGATATCAGGCACCAGGTAGCTTTCCTGCCGGGCTTCTTCGCAGGGAAAATCGATGCATTGGATGTATTCAGTAATTCGCATAGGAACCTCCTTCGAAAGACATAATGCACCTTAGATAGATGAGGAAGGACACAGATGACTTTCCTATGACATGGAAATTACACTCCATGTGCCATCCGAATCTGGCGGATATCCTCCACGTGCCCCTTCACATGGCGGGTTTGCATTTCCAGCACCTCGCCCACTGAAGCTCGTTCCTGCCCACCCTGAGGAGTGGGGATCAGCAAGCACTTCGCCCATAAATCTGGTACCCGTCGCAGTAGTTCCAAGGTGTGTAAACGGTTTGCAGAAAACAAGGCTAACGAATGCTCAATTTCCCGCCCGGCGTAAGACCAGCGCTTCACCCACTCATCCTGCGGCAGGCACCAGTACCACTCCAGGCTGAATTCCCGCTCTGGTTCACCCGCTGCTCGTAGCAGGAACTCCTTCCATAAGTAATCGCCGTCCACGATGTGATGGACCAGCTGGCGGATGGACCAACTTTCCGCTGAGAGGGAAAGATCTAACTGGGCATCAGATAAGCCCAGGATTGCAGATTGCACCAGACCCGGCCCGGCAGCGTAGCGAGAGAGGATATTATCTTGGATTTTTGATTGCTGGTCCATGATTATCTATCATCAATTACCGCATTAATCTATTTTACAAATGCCAGGTGACTTGTGCACAATATTATCTGTTAAGGAGTAGTTTTATTGATAAGATCGATTTTTCCCTCGTAGGGACACGATACATCGTGTCCCTACTCTCGTTAAGACAACCCATTGATTGTTTTCTCTGGACGGAAGCTGTCCACACTCTCCACCACCATGCGTACTGCCTCACCCACGTAATCTGTGCAAAGTTTGATTTGCCCTTTCTCTTTGAACTCTGCCTGGCCCTCGGGCGTGCCTAGATGGACTCCGGCTAGATCCAGGCAGCTCAATGCTTTATATTTTGCGGAAAATCTCTCTAAAAAGGAGCGTACGGCCTGATAGCACGGATCGAGACTGTCCGTAGGTGCATCTCGACCCAGGGATAGTCCGATAGCCATGATGCCTGCTGAAACCGCGCCGCACATGCCACCCGTGCGAGCAATTCCACTGCAAAAGCCGGTGGCAATACGCGGGATGATGTCAGATTGGATATGCTCATGCTCGGCGACTGCCAGCAAGACACTTTCAGCTCAGTAATAACCCGTGGTGCTGAAATATTCCCTGGCTCGTAAAATAACCTCATCCTTCATCATTATCTCCTGCAATAATGTTCAGATCACCCATGAAAATTAGGATTTCGCGAAAATACCGTTATAGATACTGTTTTTTCTTCCTTTTAATGACTTATTGTATTTTCCTTTGTGTCCTTTGCGTTTTTTGTCTCATAATTCGTCAAACAGGTCATCCCATGCGGGATTCATACCCTCAATCAGGCTTAACCGCTTCTTCTTCCCAGAACGCTTGATCTGCTTCTCACGCAGTTTAGCGGCGTTGGCATCCTCCACGCTCTCGTAATAAACCAATATTCTCAGGCTATGGCGCCGGGTGGTAACCCCCCCATTGCCAGAGCGGTGAGCGGCAACGCGCTGTTTGAGATTGCTGGTTCGACCGGTATACAGCAGACTGTGCTGCTCATCGGTCATGATATAGACACAGAATTGAGAGGAATCCATGATCATCTTTGTAATGAGGGTGTTTTGCTAAGTATTATACATTTTTTTGTCTTTTGATTGTGGATGACGAACCAGTTACCATTGGAAACCATATTTAATATTTTCAAATCAGGGGAATATATACGTATATGGACATATCATCCAATTTTACGGGTGAGTAGAGGGGAATGAGCCTTTACCCATAGTCCACCCAATTGGGTTATATTAATATTGTGGCTGCAGCGTCTAACTACCAGTAACAACTACCAGTAAAAGCTTGACATACGCTGCTAATCTGATTATAATAATACTAATCCGGTCTAAATAGGTTGTTTTGGCTTTAGAATAGCTATTATGGTTTATTGCTTCCTGAGGGAGGTACAACCAGAAGCAATTTTGGAGTAGTGTGTGAAGAATTGAATCGTGTAAATGCCAAAATCATTGTGTTGATCCGGCGTAATCTTTACGAGACAAGACGTATATACCAGTGTACGAAATAAAATGTGCTCATGCTATATCTAGTTTCAACTAAAGGAGAAAATAAGAAATGGTTTACATCAATGTTCGACATACTGTTGCTGATTATGAAAAATGGCGTCCATTCTTTGATGCTGACGAGAGCAGACGTCGTGCTGCAGGAGCGACCGGGGAAAAGCAAGTTTACCGCGATGCCCATGATCCTAATGTCATTACAGTAATAATGGGGTGGGACAATCTGGAAAATGCCCAAAAGTTCGCTTCTGAACCGAAACTGGCTGAGGTTATGCAAAAGGCAGGCGTCATTGGCCAGCCCTCACTGACTGCTGTAATGAAACGCGCATAATCCTGACCATAGGTGCTCATTTACTGAAACCGTCCACTGTAATGGAAAGTGGGCGGTTTTTATTTTAATTCGTTTGAAAATAGTTGGTTTATGCGTTGACCTTCGAGTAAATACCACCAGCCCGGCACTATATAATCGTTTCGTTCAGGGTAAAATATGCTCATGCTCGAGATACGTAACCTGCAGAAAGTCAAGGATGGCAAGACGGTCCTCGATGTCCCTTCCTTTGATGTGATTGCCGGTCAAATTGTAGGCCTGGTTGGCCGTTCAGGCAGTGGGTGTGAAACGCTGGTCAGCCTGATCACCGGTCGTGCTCGACCTTCCAGCGGCACCATACGCCTGACAGGACTGAACCCCTACTCAGAGCGTTTAAACCTCAGCCAGGTGTTAGGAGTGATGTTCGCTGAAGATACAGTTTATAAAAACCTAAGCACGCAAGCCAACCTGCAATTCCAGGCGCGACTGCATGGGCTACCAAAGGAGTACGCCGTAGATGTCTTGAGGCATGTGGGCCTGGCAGATCAGGCAAGCCTTCCGGCTGGAAAACTATCTCCCAGTTTACTCCGCAGGCTGGCGTTCGGTCGCGCCATCTTGCACACGCCAAAATTATTGCTCCTGATTGAGCCGTTCTCCCGTTGTGATGAAGCCACGGTGGGTCTGCTCTCCACCCAGATGCGACAACTGGCGGATGAAGGTAGTGCCATCCTGGTAATGGCGGACGATGCGGCAGGGTTGGTGACTCTGTGTGACCAACTGTATGAGCTGCAGGATGGTCGCATCGCTGCCATGGATGCTGCTACCAGCGACAACGTCCCGTCTCAGATATTCAAAATCCCGGTCAAAGCCGAGGATAAGGTCATGCTGCTCAACCCGGCAGATATCCTTTATGCAGAGACAAGCGGCGACCGGGCTTACCTGGTCACCGCGGAAGGTCGCCTGCCGACCCAATATACACTAACAGAGCTAGAGAAGCGCCTGGCGCGTAGTGGTTTCTTCCGGGCTCATCGCTCCTACCTGGTTAACCTGCAGCATGTGAAAGAGGTCATCCCCTTCACGCGTAATGCCTTCAGCCTTTGCCTGGATGATCCTGTGGCCACGCAAATCCCGCTCAGCAAGTCAGCCGCCTCAGAATTACGTGATTTACTGGGCTATTAATCCCGCGTAATTGCTCCATTCAGCCGCTATAATGCTCCACTCACCCCGGTTAAAGCGCCTCCTGGCGCTTTTTTGTTGCATCTACTTTTCATTATTTATATACTCTTGGTAGAAAGAAGGAAGGATTTTCATATGCACACCATCGAGGTACATTCACTCACCCGTGACTTCAACGGACTGCGTGCTGTGGATAACATTAGCTTTTCTATTGAGGCTGGCGAAATCTTTGGTTTCCTGGGCCCGAATGGAGCAGGTAAGACCACCACCTTGCGCATGCTCACCGGTCAATTACGCCCCACATCCGGAACAGCACAAGTGGCGGGTTGTGATGTGATTCAGCAACGGGATGCGCTCAAGCCGCAAATCGGGGTGGTCTTTGAATACCAGAATATTTATGAGAGGCTTTCCGCCTGGGATAACCTGGTTTTCACCGCTCGACTCTATGGAGTTCCAAAAAAGCGGCTCAGCCGGGTGCTGGAACAGGTGGGGCTCACCGAACGTGCCCGTGAATCGGTCAAGAAATTCTCCAATGGGATGAAACAGCGCCTGCTGATCGCCCGTGCTTTGCTGCCGGAGCCGAAGGTATTGTTCCTGGATGAGCCGACGCGGGGACTGGACCCACATATGGCGCGCGGCATCCGTCAGATCGTCTCCTCTCTAGCGGAGACAGGCACCACTATTTTCCTGACCACTCACTATATGGAGGAGGCTGACAAGCTGTGCAGCCGGGTGGCTATCCTGGACCGGGGACGTATCATGGCACTGGATACACCTGAGCGCCTGAAGGCTTTGCACGGTGGTGGTGAGACCACACTGGAAGATGTCTTCCTGCAATTAACTGGTAGCTCACTCTACCGTGAAGAAGAAAGTGTAAAATAGAATGAAGACTGAAATGCAAACCAATGCGAAACTCAAAGACAACCTGCGCATCATCCTGACCATCACGGGCAAGGATATTCTGGATGCGATCAAGAACAAAACCACCATCTCGGTGCTGGTATCAGCCCTGTTCCTGTTCCTTTTTTACATGCTCTTTCCCATCCTGGAGCAGGAGGACGTCATTCGCCTGTACGATGCGGGTATTTCAACCTGGCTGCCAATACTGGAAGATAGCATACCCAATCGCATTATCGTTGAGCCAACACAAGATTCGCTGGAATACAATATTGCCCGCCGGGGTGAAGCGCAGCTCGGTTTAGTCCTACCGGCAGATTTTGACCTGCAAGTGAGACTGGGTGAGCCAGTAAATTTATCAGGCTACCTGCTGAACTGGGTCAGCGAAAAGCAAGCCTCGCACCTGGTCACTGAGGCGGAGGCACAGATTACCGGGGTGGTGGATATACCCATCACCATCTCGGTAGAGCGAGTGTTCATGCTCCCTGAGTCGACCGGTACCAGTCTCAGCCGCGGGATTGGCAGTATCTTGTTGGTGGTGATGACTGGAATGTTCTTGACACCTAATCTGATGCTCGAGGAGAAGCGTACGCGCACATTGGATGCCCTGCTGGTCTCACCGGCCAGCGCTGGTCAGATCGCGGCTGGGAAAGCCCTGACCGGGTATTTCTACGGTCTGGTCGGTTTTGTCTTTGCCTGCCTGTTCAATACCAGCTTAATCCTGCAATGGGGATTGGCCATCCTGGCTGGTCTGTGCGTGATCTCCTTCACCGTTATGTTGGGCTTGCTGATGGGTGTATGGATAGACAATCGCCAGCAGTTATTGATACTGGCAAATATCACCATCTTTCCCATGTTGATCGCCGTCTTCATGAGCCTTGAGACTGAGTTACTACCGGCAGGGCTGGTTACAGTATGCCGTTGGTTACCCATCACTGTGGCCTTCGACCTGTTACGAACATCCTTTACTCCACAAACCAGCCTGGCATTTGTTGCCCCTCGCCTGGCAGAGATGTTATTGATTGCCATCGTTTTATTAGGGTTGGTCGCCTGGAAAATCAGGCAATCTGACCGGATGTGAGCATCGCATGACTAAATATTCTCTTCGTGAATCCATTAGGATTATCCTGGCGATCGCTACCAAGGATATCAGCGAAGCCTTGAAGAACCGCACCATAATAACCATTGCTATTGGCGTGTTGTTACTCATGCTGACTGGTCCGGCACTATCCCTGTTGGTCAATCGCTCCCAGCCGGTATTGGTCCTTCTTGCACCTGCTGGGACGGGCATGATCCAAGCTCTGGAGGAGCGAAATGATCTACGACTGGTGCTGGCTGACTCGCAAGCTCAGATGGAATCGATCATCCTTCAACCATCGCAAACCATCATTGGGGTGGTCGTCCCTTCTGAGCTGACTACTGACAAGGCGACGGATGTCACCCTGGAGGGTTATACCGCCCATTGGGTGACCCAGTCACGCCTAGGCCAACGGGTGACGTTTTTCGAAACCGTCCTGAGTTCCACTCTCGGAAAACCTGTCCATATTGATACAGATGATCACCTTTTATACCCTTCCCAGTCTAATAGTAGCCAGTTCAGCATGAACTCTATATCCTTGATGACCATGATCCTGCTGATGGGTTTGGCACTGGTGCCGTTCCTGTTCATTGAGGAAAAGGAAAGTCACACATTGGATGCGTTGTTAGTCTCCCCAGCGCGTTTCTGGCAAATCGTGGCGGGAAAAATGATCGCTGGCGGCGCATATTGCCTGGTGGCAGCAACCATCGTGCTGCTATTCAACTTTCGCGTGGTGGTCCATTGGGACTTGATGCTCATAACGGTCTTCTTAGGGACGGCGTTCGCCGTGGCGGTTGGGTTGCTGCTGGGCATGATCTTCGATAATGCCGCCTCGATGGGTTTGTGGACCGGCTTGCTCACCATCCTGTTGCTGTTTGCCCCCCTGGTGCAGGTGATGGGTTCAGGGAAGATCCCTGCCGTGATATATACTGCACTATCCTCGCTGCCATCTTCTGCAATTTACCGTTTGGCGGTCCAGTCGATGATGGGTGAAGTGCAAGTTGCTCTCGTCTGGCAGGGCGTGCTCGTGCTGGCGGGTATCACCTTGGTGCTCTGCATCCTGGTGGTCTGGCGTATTCGCCAGATGGATAAATAAAGAATTTCTACTTTGTTTCGTTTATACCCTTCTCATTAAAATCAATGGTGAGAGTTTATGTACCTTCATCAACTACTGGTACCGATCAGAGGGCCAGATCGTTGCCATCGATACCAAACTAGGTTATGTGCGCAGGCCCGGTATGCGGGTTATGGAAAAAGAGCTGTGCAAAGCCTGATCCACGTCCATTATTAACAGCATTCGCTGTAATTGTTTATAAATAGCATATGTGAACTCCCCCTAATCTATCATTATGGCATGTGGCTGTCCTCAATCATCAGCGAATATAGCAGTCCTTGATCAAGTTGAGGAAGTACTGGGCTGCCAATCTGTTTTAATGGATAGGAGTTTGATCCGATGGTCAGTGGCTGGGTTTCACGGTCCAGCACCCCAGAACTCGTATTTATAAAAATCACATGATTTGAAGGCACTTCACCATACAAGGAAGGTGGGGCAGTAACCGTGGTCACATTAATCACAAAAAGATTGTCAGAATCGACAAGGTGCTGTTCCCACTGTGATTCCAGTCGATATACGCGGGGCGGTTTCTGCCAGTCGCTGGGCATGAGATAGAGCTGGTTCAATATTCTCGGCAGATTCCAGGTATTCGCCCCTATCTGGCGTGTATCTTTCAACCCATCTGGGGTAACCAAGATCACAGTATCCGGTCCTGCATCGGGTACCAGTTGAATCAACGATGTCCAGAATTCACGCTGATACTGCCATGCCAGACGATAATCGCGTTGGATCATGAATCCATAACCCACCAACAAGGCTGCCCAAACCGAGACCAGAATACTCAGCACCCATCCCGCCTTTTTCTCTCGAAAGAGGATAAATAATAACATGATGACACATCCAACCACTATTGAAGCCCCCATGACACCTGCCAGGTGTACCCGTGTATCTCGACCGCTAATTGCATATGCGCGTACAGTGAAAGTTAATGGATAGGCGCCAATAAGCATGACCAGACCGGCCAGGAATAACTTACCCAGGTTTTGTATCTCCTCAGGAATTTCTTTCCAGCGGGATTTTGTAATTAATAAAGCGATAAATTCTCTGGCATCCAGTGTGAATCTCCATTTGAGGAAATAGAAAAAGGCGATGAGTGGGAGAAGTGAAAGCCCAAAGGCCAGGAGAATAGTGGTATCTGCCCCGCGGATTGCCTGATATGGACGCAGGAGGTAGGTTCCCAAACTGACAACCGGACCTATGATCGAATGAGTGATGGGAGAGGTCAGCATCTGCTGGGTTGAAAGATCTGAAACCCGCCCTTCACCAATTTGCATGCGCAGTAAATAGACACCACCCAAAAATATGATGAGGATAAATGCATGAGTGATGAATTTCTTGATCATTGGAGATCCCCATTTTTTTTGAAGCAGGGGGGCAGCAAGAAATACGAGGAAAGGTGTTTCATAGCTGAAAAGGATGATGCCCGCCAAGATATACGCCGTTATTTTGTGATCAGATAAATAGGCATGGAAGGCTAACAACACCAGCAGGATCGATGGTTGTGCACCAAGAGAGTGGGTTAAATATGCCTGAGTGGTGTCTGCGGCGTATAGCGTATAGAATATGCTGCCAATCAGCGCCATATTTTGGTTGGATATCCGTCGGAGCAGAGCATAGAATAATACGATATTAATCCAGGTGAATATGAATCCAATCACATAGATTCCTTGTAGCCCGTGCAAGCGCCAGCCAAGATTTGAGAAGAGATAAATGAAACTATCTGAGAGTGGACGACCATGGCCGTAAAGGTGGACGATATAACTGCCAATATAACGAAATAATTCACTGAAATTCATTGAAACCGCATTTGGAATGATCGTCAGATCATCCTCATATAATCCGAACCTTGTAAACTGCCAGTAGTGACTCACCCAGAAGAAAGCGCCCAAAAATATACATGCGAACACATCCCAGCGTGGCTGCTTTGTTTTCTCAGGAGGCGTTTTATTTACAGGAATAGAAGCTGTCATCGTAACTTTCCTCGCAAGCTTTGATAATCACTTAAATTTGTGGGAAGGGCATTCATCCCATATAAGCACCTGGAAATTATGATTTTCGCTATCTTGTTTATGGTTGCTAACGAATTGCTGTAATTATACGGTGCATGGTTCAGCCAGTCCAGTTTTGCATAGAATATCATTTACCAGGGGTTTATCTCAACGACAGAGGTGAATTCCGATCTGTATTATGCATTAAGTGGTCTTGACGCATTCAGTAAGTGATACCTGATTTTGGATATACTTTTGGCTTACTATTCTCAAAGGAGGTCTGAAATCATGATAAAGATTGAAAACGGCAAAACGCTTATACCATGGTGCGAACTGAAACCAGGAAAGTATGCCAGAATCTATCCCTCCCATTGGCGATGATTGCTTGAACAATCAGATGAGGTTATACTTCGATATTGTGCTAGGGCAGAAAAAGTCTCAAATATTCTGGATCATCCTACCAATAGCGGTTTGCATGTTGATCATGCTGCCTCGTCTGATTTCACCGCAATTTGGGATGTTGGACGACGGTAATACTCTAACGACCGCTTCGCATATTGTATCTGGAGATTTGAGTTTAAACTATGAAGCCATTAGAGGGCGTTTTCGTCCAATGTATTGGCTGGTGCCAGCATTAATCTACCGTCTGGTTGGAGCGAATCCGTTCTGGTTTTTCTTTGCTAATCTTATCTTCCTGATCTTGTTATTAGTTTTCACCACGGCCTTTTTACGACGGTTGGGTGTATCTACCAAAAATGCCGCCCTGATGGGTATCCTATTCCTGCTCACCGGTTCCACCATCGAGAATATTTATACCCTATCAAAGGGTGAACTTCTCATGCTGCTTTTTATTATTATTGCTTTATATACTTCTGTACAGCTCAATTCGGTTGGTACATCCAAAAAAACCTGGATTTGGCGTACGCTGCTTGCCACGTTTTTATTTTTTTTGGCAGCAATCAACAAGGAAACTGCGCTGGTAATTCTGCCAATAACTGGAGCATGGCTGATCATTGAGGTGATTGTTGCGCAGTTACAACATCGTTCGTCCCGCTGGCAATGGTTGGGAAGCCTGTTTATTTCCAGTTTGATTGGTTTTGCTATTTATTGGTTGGTTCGGAACTCTCTGGTAGATACTTCATTACAAGGCGGAACATATACCAGCGGATATACTTTTTCCTTAGATGTAATGAAAGCATCTTTGATCAGATGGGCAGGCTGGCTTATACGCAATGACCTGTATCTACTACCTTTGATCCTGTTTTGGATTATTGGTAGTCTGGCAAATAAAAAATTTCTTAAAATGGATAACGTCGTCCTCATCCTCATATGGGTAATGGGATGGATAACAATTTATTTGCCCTGGAGATTTGCGCAGGAATATTACCTGTTACCCTTCGACCTGGGTATCGCCATTTTTACAGTTTTATTGTTCAACCTGGGTTGGCGTTCCTTGCGAGAATCATCAAAGACGGTGCGTTTTGTTGCGGGTGCGACTCTTGCGATCGCAGCCATATTATGGCTGGCCTCGTTGAGCAACTATTGGACTGATGCACGGATCCAGATGGCAGTGGATTCGGCCAACCAGCAGATGCTGGATAAAATGGAACAATTACCTGAAGGCGCTTCCGTCTTGTTAAATATTCAATACCCCAATGAATATACCGTTGAATTGGACCTTTTGCTCCGACAAGTAGGCGGTCGAACCGATCTCACGTTGGAGACATTCAATCCCTTAAAACAGCAAACGGCAGATTATTTTCTCACACCCTATGTTCTAAACCGGCCACTTCTGACTGTGCGCATGGGGGTATCCGAAATGGAATTGACCAGCTGGGTCAGCTCATTGCAGAATTATCTGGGTGACACTGCACAACCGATTATGCAAGTGGAGCAAAGCCTGCCTTTAGCTATGATCGATCTACCGCGTTTATTTTGTCCACTGATACCAACCCTCAACTTCTGCGCTACTTCTCGCCCATTGATAGATACACGTACTTTTGTCTATGGCTGGATGCTCTATCCGGCTGAACCATGAGTATTATGGAATATCCTGGCTTCTCCTCATTCTCTTTCTACAGCTTTGTCCCTTTGTACTGGTTTGACTGAGCTCGATCGACGACCATTGATTACCCTCTACCTCTTGACATTTCCATTAAGTTGTATATAATATAGACAGGTCTATAACACAGACTAGTTTATAACAATATAATCAAACATGTCAAGGAGGTTGAGGAGATGGAAAATAAATTAAACACAACAGAGCAGAGAGCTGTGCAATACTGGTTCGAGGACGGGCTGGCAGAGCTCTTGGGAGCGGCTATCTGTGTGCTGCTGGCGATCTATTTCGGGGTCCAGCAAATCCTACCGCAGAGTAGCTTCGCGATTCTCTTCCTGCTGGTCTTCGTGGCTGCATTTGGTATACGCAAGCTAATGTATTCTATTCGCCAGCACAGCACCTACCTGCGTACAGGGTATGTGGAAGTTGGGAAAGGCTTGAAGGATCGCAGGCTGATTGGCGTCGCCATCGGGTTCAGCGTACTCTTGTTGGGATTCATACTTTACGCTATCCTGCGAGGCATCCAAACCATAACCTGGATGGCTGCCATTGGTGGGGCAATCTACGCGTTCATCTTCTTCCTGGCAGCCTTCCGCACCAGGTTGTTACGCATCTACTTCCTGGCTGCTTTCAGCCTGCTGCTTGGTTTAGTCCTGTCAGTAAATGGATTGGGTGATTTTTGGGGAGCCGCGATCCTTTCGCTCACCATCGGCATGGTGCTCATTGCTTTTGGCATTGTCACTCGCCTTACCTATCTGCACCAATCCAGGCCGAATACGGAGCAAGAAGATGAATCCTGAACCTCAATCTGTTCCCTCGCTCACCGGCGTTAATCGTCTGATCCATGAGCCCTCTCGCAGCGTAATCCTGGCGGTGCTATCCGCCGTGGAAAGTGCCGATTTCTTATACCTGCAGCGAGAAACCGGCCTGACCAAGGGTAATCTCACCGTGCACCTGTCCAAGCTGGAGGCTGCTGGCTATATCGACATTGAAAAGACCTATCGGGGCAAGCTGCCGCTCACCTTATGCCGAATCACCGATGAAGGCAGGCAGGCATTCAAGAATTACCGCCAGCAACTCAGCAAATTTTTGAATGAGTCGGGGAAAGCGTAATATTTTTTCCCATTGAGTACCCAGAGAAAACCGAGTTTTTATAAAAAATTTTTAAGTTCTCTGTGAGCTCAGTGGTGATTTGTTTGTAATTTCGCTGTACAATAGTTCCTATGGGAGATTATCTTCGACCCCCCGATGATGTGTACTGGCATTTCAGGCGGATGAAGAGCGAGAATCAGGTGGGAGCAGAGTACACCAGCCATGAAGATGGCCACCTGTACCGCGTCAATTCCGACCGGCGCATTTGCCGGGTGGTGGATGGCAGCGAACAAGCCACCATCGATAGTTTACCAGCCAGATTACCTGCCGGTGCCCACGTTCTCACTGGAGTGGGCTGGGGTTTCCACATGCATATTTCTACCTTTTACCAGCAGGTCATCGCCCGGTCTGATCTAACAGGTAAGGATTAATCATCTATTTTACAAGGATAGCATTGTAGTGATTAGATTGCCCGATGGGAAGGGCTAAATGGGCATGAGGAATATAGATACTCACGCCCCATTGAATAGGATATAGATTATTTGCTCGATATGGCCAGAAATGTACGATACGGCTCATCTGCCGGGCAGGTTACCGAGCCATAATTCGCCGCGATCAATCCGGAAGAATCGCGGGCGCGTAATGTATAGTTATGAATAGCTCCGAAGAGAGGGTTTCCGCCTGAACCAAGTGCCCCACATGGCACCTGGAAGGACATCATCTCGGATGGCACGTACATGCTGGTCTGAAAGAAGCCTTGATAGTTGGCGCGAATTTTGTCATCCAATCTTACTGTCATGGTGATGATGTAATTCGTACCGCCATTGACAGATAAGTAATACCAATTGACAAGACAAGCCCCGGTGTGTGCTTGTGGCAAGACACAGGAGGCGGAGGGGCTACCTATGAATGAGATATCCGGCGAACTGCCCTCAGGTTGCTGTGGTAGGGGGGTTGGGGTGGGCAGCGTAAATAGCTCTTGCGTGTCTGGTTTTGCTCCAATAACTGGTGCAGCCTCTACGACTCCCCAGGCCAGCAAAAAACCTGCCAGAACGGCTAGAAAAATCAAGCTTAAACGCATTGGATGAGACATACTTATCCCCTCATTCGGTTAAGGCGTATATGCAGGGCAATACGACGTGCCATAATTGGCGGATTTTAAGCCAGCAGAATCGCGAGCGCGAATAGTCCAGGCATAGGCTTTACCCAACTGGGGGTTACCACTTTCGCCTAACGCGCCACAGACTACTTTATAACCCTGCGGATTCATGTTAAATGGCACGTACATACTGGTTTGGAAGAAACCACTATCATATGCGACGAATCCAAAGTCATTTAACACGACGGTCATCGAGATTATGTAATTGGGGTCAGCGCTGACAGACATGTAATACCAGTTAATGTAGCACTCGTCCTTGGTTACATCAGGTTGAACGCAGGCTGCGGTGGGTGAATCAATAAAGCCTATTAGCGGCTGGTCAATCCCTCCAGTTACAGCCTGATCGCCTTCAGGGGCAGTGATCTGGCGGGTATTACCGTCTTGAGATTCTGTATTGATCACCACTTCGCTGGTTTGTCCAGAAAGAATCTGTCCACGTGCCACCTGTAAGACACCGAAGGTTGCCAGGAGTAATACGATCGCTAATGCAAGGGGTGTAACGAGTTTTCGCATGATGAGCTCCTCTTTTAATTTTCCGTCTGCGATATTGGTTTGGTAATAAATCTATATCTGTCGCACCTGGTGAATCTTTTGCCCACCTCAAATGGTACAACATATAAATATAGATATATTTTATCTTATAGATATATTATATCTATATTAGTTATTTAAGCAAGGCTTTTTTATAATTAATAATAACAACTTCGCCTATATACACGGAGAACAGGTAGCTGGTGAATCCGACCTCATCAGTACACCTCAATCCAATGCCTTCGTCCGAACTCATTTGGCTTATTCAATTCGAATCCTACAGGGAAAGCTTATTTCAATAAGCATTGATCTTCCCAAGAAATAAAAAAGGAGAGGTTGGAAATACCCGGATCCTCTCCTATAAGAAATAAAATCGATATCAAGCGTCCCACTCCGTATGATGAGGAATGGTCGCCTGAGATAAGGTTTAATTTATTTTTTCCAGCAACAGCTTACCCTAAACCGGAGGATGTTTTATTCTTCTTCTCTTCCTTGAGTTTGCGTTTTTCCTTCAGGGTGTGTTGAGGTTTTTTCTTCTGTTGCTTTCTTCCTTTATCAGCTTTTCCGGATCCAGCCATTTCTTCCTCTCCTTAAATGAGATGCTCAGAATTATAGCACGGCATTCGGTTTACGTGGCGAGTTGCTCGCTTAAAGCTGGTGACCTACCTTCCGGCCACAGCAACCTGATCAGGAGTACCTCGTCTACCTTGGCGATGGGTGTTAAGGGGAAAAACCACTGCCTGACATGGCGCTGATGCGGATGTCCTCGCGCAGTTGGTTGAGAAGTTTTTCAGGCCTTAACGACGTAAATTCGAGCACAGGAAAGTCACGCTCATTCCGTTGTTGTATAATATTTGTATAGACAGGTACCAATTCATCTATTGAAGAGAAAGCCGTCGAGTTCATCAACGATGTTGAGAGATTCCTCTAAATACTTAATGCGTCTTGAATATATTTTTCCCTCATAAAAGATTTATACCTGTTCATATTTTTATTAGGAAATAATCGAACATTCACCCATGATCTCTTCTACTCCTCCCCCTCAATCTCTTCATAAACCTGGCATGTGGTTGAGCCTATTCTTGCTTTCTTCGGCTACGCTTGCCTTTGAGATCAACCTCACCCGCCTCTTTTCGGTAGCCCAGTTCTATCACTTTGCTTTTATGATCGTCAGCATTGCCCTGCTCGGGTACGGTGCCAGTGGCACGGTCTTGGCGATCTTCCCTGCCCTGCAGCGCAGGCAACCTGCTCAAAGCCTGGCATGGCTGGCATTGGGAGCGGGCGTCAGCATCCTGATCGCCTTCCTGTTAATGAACTGGCTTCCATTCGATTCCTACACCCTGGTTTTTGATAAGCGCCAGGTTTTCATCCTCATATTGCATTACATTGCCTTAGCGTCACCCTTCTTTTTTAGCGGGATGGCGCTGGGGATATTATTGACCAGCTATCCTGCTCAAGCGGGAACCACCTACGCAGTTAATCTGATGGGTTCAGCCCTGGGCTGTGTGCTCGCCCTGATCGCACCCGCCACGCTTGGCGGTGAAGGCATGGTCACTCTGACCAGCCTGCTATCTATCTTGGCGGCATTCTGCCTGATTCGTACGCACCCCCAAAAGCTCTTGCTCGGCCTGGGGATTATTGCACTGTTCATCATTAACCTGCTCGATCTTAGCCTGCGTATCATCAACCAGACTGGTCTCTCAGCCTTTGAGCTGAACATTTCCCCATATAAAAGCCTTTCCTATGCTTTGCAAGTGCCTGGTTCTCAGGTCATCTACAGAAAGTGGAATGCATTTTCGCGCCTCGATGTGGTTCACAGCAGTGGCATCCATGCCCTACCAGGGTTGAGTTACCGATATCTGGATCCACTACCTGCCTTGGATGGTCTTTTGGTGGATGGAGATGATCTAAACCCCATTATCCAACAACCAGCTGACCTCACCTTCACCAGCTATTTGCCTGGCGCGGTTGCCTTTCAACTACACCCGCTTGCCAGTACCCTGGTTCTCGAACCACGCGCCGGCCTGGATGTGGTAACTGCCCTGGCATTGAGCAACGGCCGGGTAACCTGTGTCGAAGCGAATCCTCTGATTGTAAGCGTTGCCCCGGCATACGCAGACCAGCGTTTATTCGTCTACCAGGAATCTGAACGCAGCTTCCTTCGGCGTACAGATACCCAATTCGACGTGATCCTGCTGTCCCTGATTTCCTCATTTCATCCGGTGCAATCGGGTGCGTACACGCTCGCAGAGGATTATCGATACACATTGGAGTCCTTCCAGGAGATGCTGAACCATTTGACACCCGAAGGGTTGTTAGTTGCCACCCGCTGGCTGCAGGATCCCCCCAGTGAAGACCTGCGCTTATTCGCCCTGGCAGTGACTGCCATGGAAGCCTCTGGATTAGATCCTCACAAACAGATCGTTGCCTTTCGTGGCTACAACACCATCACCGTGATGATCAAGAAGACCGCCTTCACATCCGTTGAGCTGAGTGACATCCGAAAATTCACCTCAGAACGAGCTTTTGACCTGACTTATGCAACGGATATTCGGGAGGAGGAGACCAACCGCTACAATATCTTGCCTAGTTCCATCTATTACCAGACCTATGTCAGTTTACTGGAAGCAAACCCGCGCCAATCCTTTTATGATGCTTATGCCTATGACGTACGCCCTCCCACGGATGACCATCCCTTTTTCGGGCATTATTTTAAATGGGCGCAGGCGCCTCAAATTCTGGCTGAGTTCGGTAAAGCCTGGCTGCCCTTTGGTGGGGGTGGGTATTTTGTCCTCCTGGCGTTACTCAGCCTGGCGATTTTCCTTGCGGTAATCCTGATACTCCTACCGGTAGCTTTGTGGAAGCTGGGTAAACGGAAATTACACCACTCATCCTCTCCCTTTCTGCTGCGTAACCTGATCTATTTCGCCTTGCTTGGTTTCGCCTTCTTGTTTGTAGAAATTCCATTAATCCAACGCTTTATTCACTACCTGGAAAATCCTGCTTATGCCGTTACGGCCGTTTTATTCGCCTTGCTGTTCTTCTCAGCACTCGGTAGCCGCTGGAGTCACCAAATATCCTTGCGACTTTCATTAGCAGTAGTGGTGATTTTGGTCTTGAGCATGCCCTGGCTGCTTCCCCCTCTCTTTGATTGGACGCTGGGCTTGCCTTTAGTTGCCCGTCTGGGAGTTACGGTGCTTGTCTTATCGCCATTGGGTTTCTTTATGGGTATTCCTTTCCCAACGGGCATTCGGTACCTTACCGGGCAGGAGCAGAGTGCGGAACTAGGTGGCGAGCTTACCTATCGCACAGATATCCCATGGATCTGGGCTGTTAACGGCGCAGCTTCGGTCGTTTCACCGATTTTAGCAGCATTATTGGCACTTACATTCGGTTTTAGTGTGGTTTTGCGGTTGGGTGCCTTGTGTTATGCTGCTGCGCTGATCACGGTATGGATGTATTTTCGGCCGAATCCTGAATTCCTGAACCCGTGAATGGCACAAATTGTACTCCTCCGAGGTTATAACCTTTAAGCTCACCCCCCTCTTGAACAAACTTCCACAAACTTTGAATCCATCCTGGAGGACCGATTGGGATGACCAGTCGACCAGTATCACTGAGCTGATCCACAAGGGGGGCAGGCAGATGATCGGGCGCAGCGGTCACAATGATCGCATCAAAAGGTGCATATTCTTCCCAACCATAGTAGCCATCACCTTGTTTTACTTTGACATTTGTGTAGCCCAATTCCTGCAAGCGCTGGGCTGCACTTTTCGCCAGCTCAGGAACGATTTCAATGCTATAGACTTCCACATTTCCTAATTCTGCCAGGACTGCTGCCTGATACCCCGATCCGGTGCCTATTTCCAGCACTTTCTCTCCAGGTTGCAATTCTAACAGCTCGGTCATCCAGGCGACGATATAAGGTTGTGAGATCGTTTGACCGTATCCAATCGGGAGTGGATGGTTATCATAAGCCTGATCCAGATACTCAGCTGGGACAAATTTGTGACGCGGAACAGTAGCCATCACGCTCAGGATATGCTCATCCATCACCCCCATGGCTCTGATCTCCACAACCAATTCCTGCTGAAGCTGCAGATATGGATTCTCCTCCTCTATAGGGGTGGGGTTGTTGACGGTCACGGTTGGGGTGGAGGATAAAGTGGAAGGCCGAGCGCAGGCCATCAAAAAGCAGTGAAACATCAGAAGGGTAAGCAATTTCTTCACCTGGCGAATTCCTCCTTCCGATTTATAGCCATGGTCAGGCTTGCCCTGGATCCCTGGAATATTCTCAACATTATCATACCATGTTGAGTATAAGAATATAAATCACCCTTTAAATATGTAAATGGGGCGGTCGTTGGTCAACCTGGATCGGTTGCGGACGATCTACCCCATATGACTTGTTCCCAGTATTATTGAAGATAAAAGCCTCATTCCCAGCGGAAGGTTTTTATGGATATCAAGACTCCAACTACCAGCATCCCTGCCAGCACGAATACTTCGGGGAGATGGTTACTCCACAAATCACCGACCCACAGACCACGTAGCAGGGTGACCACATGCGTTAACGGAAGGAAAACAGAAGCCTTTCTAATAGCTTCTGGTAAGAGCTCCCGTGGAAAACCAGCACCTGATAAAAACAACATCGGGTATAACAGTACCATTCCCACCACCTGGGCGCTGCGTGCGGTCGGCAATAACCCGGCCAGGACAAATCCAAGTGCAAAGAAACTCAGGCAACTTAAAATAAATCCAACAAACACGCTAAAGGCGTTACCATCAAAGCGCATATGGTACACCAGCCTGCCGGCGATGATCAGCAGCAGCATACCAAGGATCGTCATCATCAACAACACTATTACCTGAGCAAGCATGATAGCCAGGGGGCTGATGGGTGTCGTGCGAAGCCGGCGCAATACACCGTTTTCACGATAAGCCGCCATGGTGATGGTCAACCCCATCAAGCCGGTAGTGGCGATGATCATGGCGGTATACGCTGGCACCGAGACGTCCACTGTGCCCAGACCATTGAAATATTCTGAAGGAGTATTTCCATAAATCGAGCCGAACAGGAATAACATCATCAGCGGAAAGACCAGGGTGAAGAAGGCTCCTACCGGCTCTCGCAGAAATAGCTTGGTTTCCATCCAGGTCATTTTTATCAGGCTTTTCATATTACACCTCAATCATTGATCTCTCGTCCAGTCAGCTTTAGGAGGATGTCTTCCACAATCGCTCCCTCGGTAATCAGGGGCATTATATTCCCTGGTTTTCGAAGCTGGAGAGGACTTTTCTAGCATTCCGATCCTGCAATCTTGCCCACCGATTTACTCCCAGCGGAAGAGCTTAACTGATATTAGCACCCCGACTGCTAACATGACTGCCAGCACGATAAAGTCGGTGCTGTGTTGACCCCAACTTTCACCGATCCACAGGCCACGCAGCAAATTGACCACGTAAGTTAAGGGCAGGAAGGTCGAGATTTTCCTGATCGCCTCCGGCAGCAACTCGCGTGGGAAACTGGCACCTGAGAGGTAGATCATAGGGTATAACAACACCAATCCTACTACCTGGGCAGTACGGGCAGATGGCAAGCTGCCGGCTAATATGAATCCAATCCCGAAGAAACTCAGGCAGCTCAAGACGAATCCTCCCAGCACGCTGAAAGGATTTCCTTCGAAGCGTACATGGTAGACCAGCTTCCCGGCAATAATCAGCAGGAGCATGCCCAACAAGGTCATGGTGAAGACCACGATCACCTGTGCCACGAGGATTGCCAGAGGGCTGACAGGTGTTGTGCGCAGACGGCGCAGGATGCCATTCTCACGGTAGATTGCCATGGTGATGGTGGTGGACATCAATCCCGTAGTCCCGATAATCATCGCCGTGTAAATCGGTAGCGAAATATCGATCGTTCCCCGACCACCAAATGTTGCGTTAGGTTCGTTCCCGAAGATGCTGCCGAACAAGAAGAGCAACATCAAAGGGAAGACCAGCGTGAAGAAGACACCTACAGGCTCACGCAGAAAAAGCTTGGCTTCCATCGAGGTCATTTTCAAAAGGCTTTTCATCTCACTTCTCACTCTCTCATCTGGCGGCCGGTCAAGCTGAGGAAGACATCTTCCAGACTCGGCTGCTCGGTACGCAGGTCACTGAATTGGACGCCCTGAACACTGAGCAGGTTGACCACTTCACTCACCAATGGGACCTTGCGGCCATTCTTTCCATGAATGATTACTCTTTCTCCCTGGACCTCGACCCGCGTTTCTCCCGAGAGAGCCTGATCGAAACCCACCGGTAGACTGCCTTTCAGAGAAAATACGATCCTTTCTTCCGCCCCAAGACCACGGATCAGCTCTGGAGGGGTGTCCAGTGCCACGATGCGACCATGGTCAAGGATTGCCACTCGGTCGCACAAACGCTCAGCCTCCTCCATGAAATGGGTCGTCAGCACGATCGTCTTCCCCTTCGAGCGTACCTCGCGCACCAGATCCCATATAGCATGCCGAGCTTGTGGGTCCAGGCCAGTGGTCAGTTCATCCAGGAAAACCAGTTGCGGATCTGGCAGGAGCGCCAGGGCAATGAATAGCCGCTGCTTTTGCCCACCGGATAATTTACCAAAAGGGGCGTTACGTTTTTCCTCCAAGCCCAACTGGGTGAGAAGCACTCTCCAATCGGTAGCTTTGGGGTAGAACGAGGCATACAGATCCAGTGCCTCCCAGACCTTCATCCGGTCAGGCAGGTTGGATTGCTGTAGCTGCATCCCGGTGCGCTCTCGCAGGGTATGGCTCTCCCGCCGCGGGTCCACGCCCAGCACACGGATGCTTCCCTGATCTGGCTTGCGCAGCCCTTCCAGGCATTCGATGGTGGTGGTCTTGCCTGCCCCGTTTGGACCTACCATGCCGAAGATTTCGCCATCGTGTACCTCAAACGAAACATCGTCCACAGCGATGGTTGTTCCGTAAGTTTTCCTTAATCCTTCAACATGCACAATGGTGTCCATATCTCTCTCACTTTCTATTCAAAATCAATTCTAAAGCCGCCACATGTTCCTTGAAGACTTTCCGTCCTTCGGTAGTAGCGGAGATGTAAGAGCGTGGCTTCCGCTCCACAAAGACCTTATTGATGGTAATATAGCCAGCTTCTTCCAGCTTGTGTAAGTGGGCTCCCAGATTTCCGTCTGTGACCTCCAGCAGGTCGCGCAGATAGCTAAAATCGACTTCATCATTTGGTTCCAGGGTGACCAGGGCGGCCATGATACGCAGGCGTACCGGTTGGTGGATGATTTCATTCAGGTCAGCCATGATTTACCACCTGAAGCGGATATACAGACCAAGAATTATCATCCCACCGCCACCCAGGATGGCCATCCATAGATAAAAGGTTCCAGGAAGGAGGAAGTAACCGGCAAGCGCTAGAAATGTGATTGGCAGCGCCCACCAGACGGATGAAAAAGAGAACAACAAACCCATAGCTAGCTGGCCAAGCATGATAAACATGATGACAAATAAGGTCGCTTGCTTCCCGTCGGTGGGGTGGGCAATGGCGATGATGGTGATGCCATACAGAGCCAATAGTAGCCAGAATAGCACAACTCGTTTTACCGTGGGGGTCGTTGCTGGGCTGCGTACGCGCTTACCCATGCGGAAGCCCAGGAAGGTGCCGATTGCACCTCCAAGGATGCTCAGTCCTCCCCAAATATAGCCAACGATATCCTGCGGCAGGAACTGAGTGCATACAAACCCGATCAGCCAGACGACACCGGTGACGATCAGGGTAATGTATGTGCCGCCACTGGCGATCGATTGGCGGGTTCTTTGCGCCATAGTCTGGATTGCGACCAAAGCTTCTTCGGCTTCGGATGTGGACATGTTCACGTGATCAGCCTTATCGTTCATGGTTTACCACCTGTTCCGCACATAAATGCCCAGGGCGATCATGCCCCCACCACCCAGGATTGCCATCCAAAGATAAAATATTCCTGGTAAGAAGAAGTAACCAATCAGTGATAGGGCGACCAATCCCAAGCCCCACCATACAGATGCGAAGGAGAGTAACAATCCCATGGCAATCCAGCCAATGGTAACGAAGAGAGTGATGAACATAGCCAATTGCTTGCCATCCACGGGCCAAGCGATCCCGATAGCAGCCACACAGTAGAGAAATAACAAGAGCCAAAAGGCTGTGATACGTTTGCCCGAAGTGATTGGTGTAGATGAACGCACCCCCCGCTTCAGCCTCATGCCGATCACGGCAGACAAAATCCCACCCAGGATATCCAATCCCATCCATACATAGCTGGCGGTTTTTTCGGGAAGGAATTGCGAGTTCATGAATCCAACCAGCCAGATGGCACCCCACAGGATAAGGAAGTTGTAGGCACCGCTGCTGGAAATCGCCCGGCGAGTCTTTCGCATCATCGCCTGGATGGCGGCTAAGGCTTCTTCTGCTTCATTAGGGGAGATGTTCATCAAATACTCCTTTAGAGTAGTGTATTATATAAAGTACTCTGTATCATAGAGTATGATACAGGAATATTTAAAAAAGTCAATACCCAATTTACTTATCTTTTACAATTGACTCAATTCAGCAGGAGAAACCCGGGCTATATCGAATTCTGGTATTTTATTGCAGGCGGAATTACCTGCGCGGTTACCACAACCACAAGCCGCCATCAAGGGAAAAGCAGGTTGAGGTGAAAGGAAAAACTGGTTTCGTAATTCCCGGCGATAACCACATTGATATCTCCGTTGCTCATGTTATAGACAGTTGACCATTGCGTCATGTCTTGTTTAATTTCTGAGAGCAAGTGCATGGCTGCCTGTGCATTCAGCTTTCCATTCACTTTACTGAGCTGATCTGAAAGAGTATGGTAACGGGGGCAGCCGCCATCTCCCTCAGCAATGATACGCAGATGGTTAGTGGCCAGATGCCAGGGATTCTCATTCGGCAGCACGCTCATTCTACCCTGGTAGAACTCAATCAGGACTGCTTTCCCACTCGGGTTCGCCAGTAAATAGTGAATAGGCGGTCCACCGATAAAGTCGATATTGTATTGGCTAAAGATTTCCACGGCTTCGTCTACATCCCGGGCATGATCCAATACCTGGCGGATAATGCCAATCGAACCGATCTCCGGTCTGGAGGCTTCATAACTGGCATCATCCAGAGATTCATCCGGTATAGCTGCCATGCCCACGGCCAGCCCATACTCATTCATCCCGTCGAATGGCATGGATGGGGCGGTGAGCAAGGCAGTAAGTTCCGAAAAAGGCAGGGTATCCAGGATCAGCGAGCTGGTAGGGTCGATGTCAAGAAATGTCAGATCGACCATGGAAACGGAAGCGTAGCCATCCGGCGGATCGGTGAAGAGTAGCAAGGCAGGGCTGAATTCCCAATCGAAGTTACGACCAAAAAGCATATCGCCCGTTTCTCCCAACGAGGCAAATAACGAGCAGGAGAAGCCAGCGCTTTCAGACCTGGCTGCACCGGTCTGCGGATAATCATAGGTGCCGTAGTAATGCATGACATAGAATGGATAATTATCCAGCTTCTCCAGGCTGCTTAAGCTGGCGGTGGTATCGGGATCCAAAGCACTCACTTGCTCTGATGGTGAGATAGATGGTGAGATAGATTGTGTAGTGGGGATTGTTTCAAGCCTGCCAGCCTGGCAGGCTACCAGTAGGAGCAGCAGCATGCTGCAGGCAATGAACTGTAAGAGCTTATTCTGGTGAAAAGAGATCATCTCAACCTCCCATTACAGGCTTTCCCTTCTGTATAATCTACACGCATCGATGATAATGTATATTATTAATATTCTGTGAGCCCAATAAAGTTCATCCTTCTACCCAATTAATTTGATCACCTGGCTAAACGCTAAAAATACCGCTCCGAGCGGTATTTTTAGTGAATAGAGCCAGTTTTAATACTGAAATCAGTTCAGTAGAGGAATACGATGCCTATCCATGTGGCATTGCTGCTCCAGCTTGATCAAAGCTCACTGGTTCAATCCAACAGGAACGGCTTCATCGGTTCCCATTTTTCCTTCCATACCTTTGGGACCATCTCCTCCATGATCGTCGGCGGTAAGAATGATGCCATGGTTTCCCTTTCCTCCTTCTCGAGGTTGAATAGGATAAAGGGGATCACCCAATAAGGTGGATCGGAATGCTCCTGGCTGTACTTGCTGGTAGCTTCACTGATTCGCTTTTGTTCTTCGATAACCATTACCGAATTGATGATATCTTGTGAAAAAAAGTGCTCTTCCGTGCGAATATGAGGTGCCCATATTTCTTGGATATTCGCCAGGTTATCGATGATTTTTTTTAGCCTGCTTTCCGTTGAACCTCCTGGCAGGTCATTGATTGACTGTGGTATTGGTGCCAGGAGCTTTTCAATCCAACGATGATCAGCAGCTAATTGTGAATATGGAGCTAATGGGAGTACTTTCTGGAGATCGGGAAAGGCAATTAAATCTTCTCCGCTATGGTGGGCTCCTAAAACAGTTGCCAGGCAATGAATATAACTGGAATACCCTTGTAATTCCTGGGGGTTTGCAAATCCTGCTCCAAGGTATCCCTCCCCTGCCGTCAGGACGACGTCAAGCCCGCGGGTTATGACCTTGTGGATACGGACCAGATCCTTCGCCAGGTTAGGTGTGTCAGGTGACATGATAATTCCTCCTCTTTTTGTTCTACGAAATAGAGATCTTAACCTGATTGTATGATTTATCAACTTAACGTTGCTAGTGGATGTTTTAATCGCTGAGCAGTTAATCGTTAAGTGTCTTATCGATCAATACCTTTTAGCTCACCCATTCGATCATCTGACAGCAGTATATCCCTGTCCTATGTTATCTTTATGTGAATTGGTTAAATAATTCATGAGAAACACTCTACCTTTGGTTGCCTGGAAGGCTTCCATCAAAAAGCTCAGCCTACCGATGAAAGCTTACTGTTTTCTGTGATCTCCGTGGTGAAATTTTTATTCATTCTTTCTGCAGAGAGAAATCATATACCGCATTGGTATACCCGCCTTTAAGAGGAATGAGATTTTCGGCTGAAGTGTTGTATAGTCTACAGGCTTCAGATAGCAATTCAGTTTGCATGGATGAGATTGTATCAACTAAATCACCTACCTACAATGATCAAATAAATAGTCTAGAAAATATTTCCGCTACCTTGTTGGTATAAAATACCATTGATAAAAATATTTTCACATGGGTCAGACCATTTAATGACATATGGTTTTTGTATCCTTTAACGTTAACAGTCCGATAGCTATCAATGCATATTTTTTGTATATGAGATTCGGAGGCTAAAAAAACATCATCGTATAATAGATTTAGTATATGATTAAAGAAAAAATCTGGAAAAGTTAAAATGGGCAAGATAATATCAGTGGTTGGAAATCTCGGTGCAGGAAAAACAACATTAACCCAACTATTATGTGATCAAGGCTCATTTAAACCCTATTGGGAAAAACCTGAAGAACGTCCATTTCACCTGGATCTTGCCAGAGATACTACAAGGTGGGCTCTGGCCAACCAATTAGATTTTTTCTTATTTCGGTGCAATCAAGAATCGACTGCCAGGCAAAATGACCATATCGCCGTTTTTGATGGAGGTTTCGATCAAGACTTCCATGTGTTTACCCGGCATTTATCTAATAAAGGTTATTTAATTCAGGATGAATTCAATGTTTGCGAGCGCTTTTATCGATTTGCAAGAAATTTTCTACCTCCCCCAGATATTTACATAAGAATTGTCGTAGATATTCCAACATTACTCCAACGCAGGTTGTCCCGAGGCAGGAAAACCGATAAACCATTAAGCAGCAAAAAGGAATTGACCGACTTCGAGATGCTGCTAGATGAATGGTTAAAATGTGAGCTATCATCACCTATTTTAAGTTTTACTTTTCGACAAGATTTCCATTTATGTAAGGATGAAATAATAGTGCTGATCGAACGTATCAAAAAAATATTGTCTACCGATACCATACACACCAGATAAATCTCGAATTCATCCCTTCATGATAAGTAATAGGCTAACTTCCCCCACATAACATAGGAGAAATTATGATTTCATATGAGCTCATACTGGCAAACGGACGCCTCCTGGATGGCTGTGGCAACCCCTGGTTTTGGGGAGACCTTGCTATCCAGCAGGGTCGCATCGCCCAAATCGCCCCGGCAGGTACCTTGCAGGGCGAGCAGACCATTGACATTGCTGGTCGCTATGTGTCGCCGGGATTTATCGATATCCATACCCATTCTGACCTGTCCATTCTGGTCAATCGCCGGGCGGAGAGCGCCGTTCGACAAGGGGTTACCACCCAACTTATTGGGAACTGCGGTATGTCCCCCGCGCCATTGAATAGTGATTACCAGGATAATTTACCTCTGTTGCAGCGCCAATGGGGGCCAATCTCCTTTCAACCAGAGGTCAGCTGGGAGTGGCGCACTTTCGGGGAATATTTACAAACACTTCAGAGTGGTGGTCTGGCAATCAACGTCGCCTCGCTGGCCGGGCATGGCGCTTTGCGTATCGCCGTTATGGGCCTGGATGATCGTATCCCCGACACAGATGAGCTGGAGCACATGCAAGACCTGCTGAGAGAAGCCATGCAAGCCGGTACTTTCGGCATGTCCACCGGCTTGGTTTACCCGCCTGGTTGTTTCGCCAGTACGGACGAGATCATTGCCCTGTGCCAGGTGGTAGCGGAGTACCATGGTTTCTATGCCTCCCACATCCGCGGCGAGCGTGAGACCATCCTGCAAGCGGTGGATGAAGCTATCTGTATCGGGCGAGAGGCTGGCGTGCCGGTGCAAATCTCGCACAATGCCCCCAAGTTCGGTGCCCCTGATGATGCCCGTGCCAATTTAAGCCTGGTGGAACAAGCCCGCTTACGCGGCCAGGATGTGACCGTGGACAACGACCTGCATACCGACCTGGCTCCGTCGCTATCAAGTGGATTACCCCAGGAGATCGAGGATTTACCACCTGAAGAGTTAATTGACTTACTCAAGAATCCTACCAGGCGCCAGAGAATCCGCCATGAGATCATCGAAGACCGCAAGCCTGCCTTCGGTCCGGTGGGATTACTTAAGCATGGGCAGTGGGGGCGGATCACCATGCTACATGCCCCGAAAACCCCTCAATTTATCGGCAAGACCATCCAGGCGATTGCCCAGGAGCGCATACAAGACCCATTTGAGGCATACTTTGACCTGATCATTGAAAACGGTCACGAGGCCGAGGCCATCTTTGATTATATTGATGAAACCAATATCCGCATCCTATTACAGCACCCGGCAGTGATGATCTGCTCCGATGGGCAGGTGCTGGCACCCTACGGCTTCCTGAATGATCCACCGCCCTATTCCCCTTGCAGTTATGGTGAATTCCCAGGGGTACTGGAGCGCTACGTACGCGACGTACCCGTGCTCAGCCTGCAAGACGCCATCCGCAAGATGACCTCCTTCCCGGCGCAGCGGATGGGTTTAGGCGACCGTGGCGTATTACGAGAGGGTGCCTGGGCAGATATCGTGGTGTTTGACCTGGAACGCATCCACGACCGGGCTACCAATCTTTACCCTCACACCTATCCCTTCGAGAACTACCCCCACCAATACCCCGAAGGCATCGATTACGTATTTGTGAATGGTGAGATGGTGGTGAATGGAGAAAATCATACTGGAGCACTACCAGGTAAAGTGTTAAAGCATCTTTTTTAGCTGGTTGCTAACTGCTACTGTCTTTCCCAAATGCCAGTACACCCCCTGCGATTGCACTCCGATGCTCACTACCGAGGCATAAGCAATCACCTTCTGCCCAACCACCTGAATCACCAGCCCCTGGGGAGAGCTGAAGCTGGGTCCGTTAGTCAATAAAAGGTAGTAGCCGATCAATAACAGGCAGAAGAGGGCGAACACCCAGGCATAGGCTTTCGGGTAAACTTTATCCAGGAACATCACCGGCACGTAGAACAGCACCGCCAGGGGGAACAGGCGGAAGGCCCACATTACAAACTGGATATGAGCAGGTCTGGCCAGGTCTGCCGGTGCGAAGGCGATGCCCACGAAGCTGATCCCTGCTAAAACGCCGAAGGCAGAGCCAATCAAGCTGAGCATGGTCTGTACGTGACTGTGTTGGAACAGGTACAGGAAAATGATGAAGAAGATCACCAGGCAGACCCCCGCTGTACCCAGCGATATGAAAAATAGAATAGCCGAGGCCCAATTCGGTCTGCCGGAAGGTGCCGTCACCATGCCCAGGTTGCTCAGGAAGTTATGCGTGAAGGAATATCCATTTGCCGAATGGTCATCCACTGCTCCACCCGCATAGGTCAACATGGCGATCAGCGTCAGGATGACGAACAATCCACAACCCAGGGCGATGAAAAGGTATAGTCGACGGTTATTTTTTCCGGCAAGCAGGTCAGTTTTCATGAAGTAGACTATACCTTTGAGAAGGAACCATGTCAAGCAATATAGTTCGGAATAGCGATTCTTGACCTTGGCGGCTGAAAAGTGTACAGGGTCATCATGCTCTGATGGACGGCATCCACCTGGCGAAGTTCTATAAAAGGATGCAAGCTAACCTGGATAAGCCCGGGGAAGTATTGGAGTAAGGGAGAGAATTAACCAATTTCTCCAATGATTTACGACGCGTTATGGTATAACTCACGCAAGACCAAGTAATCATACCAGGAGGTTACCATGTACACAACAGACCAATACGAAGGCATGCTGGCGGAAACAGTTATCCTGCCCGGTCAGCATGCTGACCTGATCAATGCTTATTTTGCCCGTCCCCTGGGGGTGGGACCCTTCCCGGGGATGGTAATTGTCCACCACATGCCGGGCTGGGATGACTGGTACTGGGAAGCCACACGTAAATTCGCCGCCCAGGGTTACGTCTCGCTGTGCCCGAACCTGTACTTCCGTGATGGGCATGGCACACCGGAGGACGTGGCTGCTAGAGTTCGTGGGGCAGGGGGTGTATCCGACGAGCAGGTGGTGGGGGATGTGAGTGCCGCCTTATCCATGTTACTGGCCCTACCTTACGTAAATGGTAAGGTGGGCGTGTTTGGCACCTGCTCAGGAGGCCGGCATGCTTACCTTTGTGCCTGCCGTATCCCCGGTTTCTCCGCCGTGGTGGATTGTTGGGGAGGCCGGGTGACCATGACCCCTGAAGAGTTGACCCCAAAGCAGCCCGTGGCACCCGTGGATTACACCGCTGATCTAGCCTGCCCCGTGCTGGGTATCTTTGGCAATGATGATCACAGTCCCACCCCGGAGCAGGTCAACCAGCTTGAAGGGGCACTGAAGAAGCATCATAAAGAATATGAATTCCACCGCTATGACGGTGCTGGGCATGGTTTCTTCTACCATAACCGCCCCAGTTACCGTCAAGAACAGGCCGTGGACGGCTGGAAGAAGGTCTTTACCTTCCTGGATCGACACTTGAAAGGAGCCTGAAATGTGCACCATGATCGCCCAACAGGTCAAAGTGAATGGCAGTGGCAAGGCAGGCTCGGACTGGTTCCGCGTGGATGCTGCCAGTGTGAGTTATGACCATCCCTACGATATGCCCCTCGAGTACACCCTTAACCTGGATTTCACCAATCAATCCGGCACACCCGCCGCCCGCGTAGCTGTGGAGCTGGATGCTGAATCAGCCAGCAAGCTGGTGCAGGTAATCCAGGACGTCATGCACCAGGCCGAAGAGGGTGGGTTTGTGGAAAAGTAACGGTTTTATTTTACTGCTGAGTAGTATCCAGTGACGACTGTTTTTTGGGAGCTACGAATTTCGAAGGTTATAAATGATGAAATAACAATAGGAGTATAATTATCAATCAAGACGGCTCTGGATAGATTAACATGTATATTGATAATGGGTTTTTCTCAGGTGAATTTAAACTATTACCAGACCTGTTAAAGAGAAATTAATGAATCAATCCAGTAGATGGATCAATATCCTTGAGCCAGGGTTTCTCTCCTTAATTAATAAGGAGAGATTTTATTATCAGTTCTAACATTCTTTATCAAATGCGGCATGTATGACTGCCAACTTCCCGGAAAATTATCCCAAACTATTTATATATCGGAAGTCCAAACTGTTGGGTTTCTTCTTGCAGCACTTCTGGTTCAACATCGAAAGTTAACGAATTTACCCAGATAGACACTCGTTTCAAATTTTGATCAATGCGATTGTGGTGAACAAGGCTCTGATTAGAAGGCAAAAAAAACCTGTGAGAGTTCTCAGTTTAATGCGTGTCCTGCTACGGGTGCCTGTAATTTTGGCTGTTCTTGCACTCTCATTCTTTCCTTTATTCACACTCCCAGTTAATGCTCAATCCGATTCTATTCGATTTGAACATGTCTCGACAGAACAGGGGCTATCGCAAAGCACAGTGCACGCGATTTTGCAGGATCGCGTTGGATTCATGTGGTTTGGCACAGAAGGAGGGCTTAACAAGTACGATGGTTACCAATTTACCATTTACAAACACGATCCTGATGATCCCTTGTCCTTATCCAATAATATTGTTAATTCGTTATATGAAGACCAGGATGGTGTGCTCTGGATTGGAACAGCTGTGGGTCTGGATCGATTCGATCCTAAATCCAATACCTTCTTACACTACCCTGTTGATTTTACCGATAAATTGATCTCCACGATTTTCCGGGATCGATCTGGGATACTTTGGGTTGGAACTGATGGGGGAGGGATCGCTGCTCTGGATATAACCACTAACCACTTTACTTTGTATAAACATTCTCCAGACGACCTTCAGTCGTTATCTGATAATTCGGTTGATACTATTTATGAGGATCAATATGGAGAATTGTGGATTGGAACAGGAACAGGACTTGATCGTTTCGATAAATCAATCGAAAAATTTATCTCTAACAATAATCAAACCACCTCGAGTTCACCGGTGATTGGCGAAGTTGCGGTACTTGCTATCAATGAAGATGACCAAGGGGAATTATGGATTGGCACCCGTTATGGGCTTTTTCGCTGGAATCGAGCTAAGGATCAACTGAATGAATATCGACATGATCCGAATAACCCTGACAGCATTAGTGATGACGCAGTTTCATGTATTCTGAAAGACTCTCAAGGCTCACTTTGGATCGGAACCGGGACCGGTCTTGACCAGTTTAACATGACTCAGAACCGTTTCATCCATTACTTTCACAGTCCGGAAGATCTACATAGCCTGACCAGCGACTCGATTAGGTCTATTTATGAAGATCGCTCGGGGGTGTTATGGATTGGAACATCCGGTGGATTGAATAAATACGCTCGCTCAACCCAGAAATTTGACTCTTATACATATAATCCAGGGCTTCCCACGAGCTTGAGTGATAATAACATTTGGTCGATTTATGAAGACCATCTTGGCATCCTATGGGTTGGGACATTTTTTTCTGGTCTTAACCGGTTGGATCTTCGTTCGGGCAGCGTCACGGTCTATCAGAACAACCCGACAGATCCAAACAGTTTGAGTAGCGACGAAATCCGTGCAATACTAGAGGACCACAATGGGACTATATGGGTTGGAATGGAGCGTGGTGGTCTCGACCGGTTCGATCCAATAACACAGGATTTTATACACTACCGGCATAATCCTACAGATCCAAGTAGCTTGTCCCAAGATGATGTTTTTTCAATTTATGAAGATCATTCAGGCAGGTTGTGGATAGGCACCCAACGTGGAGGTCTAGACCAGTTAAATCAGGCTACGGGAACCTTCAGTCACTATCAGCATGATGCCAACGATCCATTGAGCCTGAGCGATAATAATGTAAGAGCGATTTATGAAGATAATACCGGCGTTTTGTGGATTGGCACCTTTGGCGGGATCAATCTTTGGGATGGAAAAACGAACCATTTTACGGTTTATCGACATAATCCAATGAATCCACTTAGCCTCAGTAATGATATGGTAAGCTGCATCTTCGAGGATCAAAACGAGACCATTTGGGTTGGGACTATCGGGGGTGGATTGAATCACTTCGATCGCACTACCCAGTCATTTACGCATTACACCACCAAGGACGGCCTGCCTGATGACACGATCTATGGTATCCTGGCAGATACTGACGGTTTCCTGTGGTTGAGTACCAACAAGGGTATATCAAGGTTTAATCCGAACTCGAAGATTTTCCGAAATTACGACATCAGTGATGGATTGCAGAGCGACCAATTCAACCCAGGTGCGTTTTTCCAGAATAAAAATGGAGAAATGTTTTTCGGGGGGACACAGGGGCTTAACGCGTTCTATCCAGGATTAGTGCTGGATAATCCCCTCCCACCTCCTGTAGTGATTACTGCGTTTCAGAAGTTTAACCAGACTGTGCAGACAGATCTGGCTTCAAATGAATCTATCCAACTATCTTATCGAGACTCTTTTATTTCGTTTGAATTTACCGCCCTGGATTATAACGCTCCGGAAAAGAATCAATACGCCTACCAACTCGTTGGGATTGATAAAGATTGGGTCTATGCGGGAACACGACGTTATGCCAGTTATGCTAACCTTCATGGCGGCGATTATATCTTCCGGGTGAAAGCTTCAAATAACGATGGTGTCTGGAATGAGCAGGCCACCACACTTCGCATCCATATCACACCCCCATTCTGGCAGACGTGGTGGTTCATTGGAAGCGCTTTGCTGGTATTAGGTATAGGTGTATTTGGCGGCTACCGTTGGCGGGTTAGAAGCATAGAGACTAGGAACCGAGAACTCGAGAAACAGGTGGAAGAACGTACCCGCGAATCGGAACAACGCAGTAAAGTTGCCGAAAGTTTGTATGACATAGTAAAAAAAATCAATTCCAACGCCTCTGTTGACGAAGTGCTGAAATTTATCGTCACCCAGGCTGACTTATTGAGTGATACTAATTTTGTTGCCTTATGGCTAATACAAAGCAAAGATGGTCCATTTCATCTTCACTCAATACGAGGAACGTTCCCTGAAGCCATGCTTAAGCTCGAGATGAAAATTGATGAGGGGATGCTCGGATTGGCTATTAAAGAGCGCCGAATTATATATTTTAAGGATATGAGCCAGGTTCAATATGCAGTTGGACCATCCTGCATTGATGACAGGCATCCAGTATATATGTCCAAACCTAATCAGGGTATCCTGACACAGGTAATCGAAACCTTCAAGGCTATTATGGTGGTTCCATTGCTTACGTCAAATGATATATATGGCGCCTTGGAATTTTTTTATCCAACCCAACGCGAGTTTACACAAGAAGAAATTACATTTGCCTCCGCTTTCGCAGAGCAGGCTGCATTGGCTATTGAAAATGCCATGTTGAGAACGCAATCTACCGAGTCAGCTGTCCTTTCAGAACGAAGCCGCTTAGCACGCGAACTACACGATTCGGTCTCTCAACTACTTTACAGTGTTACCCTGTACGCCGAAGCAGCGGCTGAGCTGTTGGATGCGGGTGAATCAGTCACAGCGACAGAGCATTTGCGCGAGTTACGTGATACTGCCCAAGAAGCATTACGCGAGATGCGCTTACTCATCTTTGAGTTACATCGACCAGCACTTGGAAAAGGTGGACTCACCGGAGCTTTACAAGCTCGGTTGGATGCAGTGGAAAAGCGCGGTGGAATGCATGCCGAATTGCTGGTTGAGGGCAATGAACAATTACCACTTTCGATTCAGGAAGAGTTATACAGTATTGCGCATGAAGCCCTCAATAACACCCTTAAACATGCACGCGCGAATAATATAACCATTCGCTTGGGATTCGAAGAAGGTGGCTTGGAACTGGAGATAAGCGATGATGGATTGGGTTTTGAAGCGGGAATTGAACGAATGGGGGGTGGATTTGGTATACCAGGGATGAAAGAGCGGGCAGAGAAAATTGGCGGGGATTTTCAGATTGAGAGCGTACCTGGAAAAGGCACGAAAGTAATCGTGCGGATACCTGCGAGTTCATCCGGAATTTCGAAAGAGCAGAAACCTGGATCGACTCAGGAAGAAACGGAGACCTAAAATGCCTTCCCCAATTCGTGTTCTCATCGTAGATGATCATGAGATTGTTCGGAAAGGAATTCGCGCCTTACTCGCCACCAAACATGACATCCAGGTCATCGCCGAGGCTGGCAACGGCATCGAGGCAGTAGCTCAAGCTCAAGTCCATCAACCCGATGTCGTCCTGATGGACCTGATGATGCCGAAGATGGATGGGATCCAGGCTACTCGAGAGATCTCAGATGGGTTACCCGACACCCGTATCCTGGTGTTAACCAGTTTTGCAGCAGATGAGCAGATCTTTCCTGCAATCAAAGCGGGAGCTTTGGGTTACCTGCTAAAGGACTCAGGACCACAGGAGCTGATCCAGGCTATACGGCAAGTCTATAAGGGGGAGCCAAGTCTGGATGCTTCGGTCGCTCGAAAAGTCCTGGCTGAGCTTTCGCGTCCACCTCAAAAACCGTTAACCATCGATCCTTTGACGGCACGCGAGTTAGATATCCTCCGTCTGATCGCACAAGGTCGGAGCAACAAGGAAATTGCCGTGGGATTAGTGATCACTGAAGAAACCGTGCACAGTCATGTGAGCAACATCCTGAGCAAGCTCCACCTAGCCAGCCGGACCCAAGCCGCATTATATGCCTTGAAAGAGGGTATTGCTTCGATAGAAGACATTCCGGACAATAAAATGGATAGGTAGTATCCCCCAAAAGGGGTAGACAAGAATTACCAAAATTTATTAGACCGCCCAACCAGGCGGTCTTTTTTGGTTAAGATGAAATAGACTTTCCTCCCGATGACAGGGGAAAAGGGTTTTGCTATCCTATGATGAGACGAAATGACATAGTTAGGGTGCGGAAAGGAATTGGTGAGACAGGATATGAGGATTCTTGTGGTTGACAATCAACCCCGGGCGCGCCAGAGTATGAAGGCACTGATAGGTGCCTGGTATCCGGCTGCAGAGGTACTTGAGGCAGTTGATGGATACGAAGCAGTCCAGTTGGTCGAAGAATTTCAACCCAATGTCATCTTGATGGATGCACGCATGCCCAGAATGAGCGGATTGGAAGCGGCAAAGCAAATCAAGGCAAAATCCGATGCGATCAAGATCATTGTCCTCTCGATATACTCAGATTTAAAGGACGAAGCCCTGGCAGCTGGCGTGGATGCCTTTGTCAGCAAAAGCGATCATCCTGAAAAAATAAAGGAAATTTTAGCAGGTATCTTCTCCGGCATGGAAAAATATTGAAATATAGAACAAATCATTAACTTTTTATCTACAAAAAGGAATCTTCCCTAAATACGTCAGCAGGAGAACGGAATCAGATTGGAGAATAAAAAAATGAGTTCTACACTTGTCCTGCCAAAGAAAAATATCGTTGAAAGGGCCCAAATTTCCGATGACCATTACTGGAAAGGATTGTACCGCCTCAGTGGGATGCTTTTAATTTTCAATGCTATCCTGTCGTTGTTTGCGGCTTACACTGGCAGGATTCTTTACGCCTCAGGTTACCCGAGCAATCCCGAGGCCTATCTACAACTTATCTCGCAACACCAGCAACTGGCCTCGTTCACCTGGAGCCTGTGGATTGTCATAGATATCCTGCCATTCCCAATCATCTTTGCCATGTATATCATCCTTCAGCGATACAACAAAATCCTGGCTGCGCTTGGTTCACTGGTAGCAATTTTCTATGCAATATATGATGTCGGTGTGACCGAGCTGAACTCTTTGACCCTTGTCAGCCTGTCGCATGGGTATGCCCTCGCCAGCTCAGAGGCAGTAAAAGCTTCCTTCGTTGCGGCAGCCAGCTATGGTTACTATGCCCTGCCTCTCCAGACCGTGCTTAGCTTTGCCATCGGCCCAATTGCATATCTACTTTGGTGTGTTCCCATGGCAAAAAGCTTTTTTGGTCGATGGCTGGCGATCTTCGGCGCCATCGTGAGTATTATCGGACTTTTAGGGTCGGCAGCACCCTTGATCCCATCCTCTTATTTCCTAGGCCTCTGCCAGTTCATATGTGTCCGCCTCATCGCCATCTGGACCATTTTCTTGGGAGTGCAGCTATATCGTTACGGGCGTCGCCTTACCACCAAGGTTGACAATACACTGAATATATCATGAGAAAAAACGTTACACATGACAAGATTAGGTTTTGTCGAGGGCTTATGAATGCAGATTCTACAAGCTTGCCTGGTTATTAGATGAAGAATAGAATTAATATTAAACTTTGCATAAGTTGATGTGTGATAGGATATCTAAATGTCAAAATATGCTTCTTTGCTAAAAGGAGGTCGCTATGGATACTATGATTGAGACGAAAGACCTGGCTAAAACCTATCGGTCAAATGGCTCGGCAGTTGAAGCCGTAAAGGGCATCAACCTGATTGTCAATAAAGGCGAGATCTTCAGCCTGTTGGGTCCCAATGGTGCTGGAAAAACAACCACCATCTCGATGATCAGCGGGCTCACCGAGCCTACTCGCGGGGATGCCTTCATCGGAGGCTACTCGATCACTCAGCAACCGCTTGAAGCCAAGCGCTTGCTGGGAGTGGTCCCGCAGGAAATCGCCTTGTATCCATCTTTATCCGCCCGGCACAACCTGGAGTTTTTTGGGCAAATGTATGGGCTGAGTGGCAAGGATCTCGCCCGTCGTATTGATGAAATGCTCGATTTTGTTGAGCTGCGTGAACGCCAATCGGACAAGATTGAGACCTATTCAGGCGGGATGAAGCGGCGCATCAACATCGCCGCTGGCTTGCTGCACGATCCACAGGTGGTATACATGGATGAGCCAACGGTTGGGATTGATCCGCAAAGCCGGCGCCGCATCCTCGACACCGTTAAACTGCTACGCGAGCAACGTGGCATGACCGTACTGTACACTACCCACTTGATGGAAGAAGCGCAGGAATTGAGTGACCGGGTGGGAATTATCGATCATGGTGAGATCATTGCCCTGGGTACACCTGGTGACCTGATTCAGCAGGTGGGTGAGCAGGACAGACTGATCCTTAAAGTTGGTGATGCCGTTGTGGGTGATGAATTATTGCAACAGATCCGTACCTCAGTTGAAGGGGTCACCCAAGCGGTCTTCGATCCGCCGGGAGAGCAAGGGGAGAATAAGGCGAATGTCAGTGGATTGATCATTGTTAATGCCAAGCGTGGTCGCAAAGCCCTACCCTTCATCCTTCATCTGGCGGATGAGGCAGGCATTGAGATTGAGTCGGTTGAGGTGCGTGAACCTGACCTGGAAGGGGTATTTCTCCATCTTACAGGTCGAGCGTTGAGGGATTAATTATGAATAAGCTTTGGGCGATTGCTTATAAAGATATTCGTATGCGCTTTACCGACCGGACCTTGCTGTTGATCATGCTGGCAGCACCGTTGGCGATCTCAACCATCATTGGTCTGGCGTTCGGAGGCCTGGGTCGCACTTCCAGTCCCATTACTCACATCCCCGTAGCGGTAATCAACAATGACCAGCCTGGTGCCTATGGTACGTCTTTTGGCACCATGCTGGCGAGTTTACTCATTCAGGGTGAGCTACCAGCCGAATCAAGCGCTTCATTAGCTGCTTGCCCGCAGACCTCTTCACAGTCAGGTTCAAGTTCGACTGAAGGCAATCTGACATTGGCAGAATTAATCGACGGGAATACTTTTGATGAGACGGTGGTCCAACAGTTAATCACCGATAAAAGCATTGATTCTCCCTCCGTACCTATAGGCAGTCCTGGATATATAGAAACAGCGGCGCGGGTTGCCGTGGATAAGGGGTTGTATACCGTGCTGGTGGTCATCCCCGCCGATTTCTCATCGGCTCTCACCAGCCTGGCGGACCCCCGCCAGCCTCAGGTTGCTACAACCATCACCGTTTACGGTAATGCCGGTAGCAGCCTCTCAGCCGGAATCGTGCGTAGTGTGGTCGTTTCCGTTACCGCACAATTGGTCAGTGGTAATATTGCCATTGGTGCCACCATGACTGAGCTGTCAGCCCAGCGACCTGATTTACTTGCAAGTGCCTCCAGTCAAAATTTGAATGATTTGTTCGTGTGTGCCTTCTCCCCGGGAAATGATCTGGTCTTGTTGGCAGAACAACCCGTTCAGGCAGCTTCAACCAGCAGCGCTGGAGCCATCCTGGTTACTTTCGGCTCAGCCCAGGCTTTATTCTTTGCCCTGTTCGTCGGTCAGAATGGCATCCTCAGCATGTACGAAGAGCGTAAAAATGGGACCCTCCAGCGCATCCTGGTCTCTCCGACTCCTCGCTGGACCATACTGGGTGGCAAGTTGGTGGGAGTGTTGGTCAGCGTGTTGTTCCAGCTGCTGGTACTGGTTTTTGCCCTGACTGCCGTGGGTAGCCTGATTGAAAGTCACCTGACCTTCATCTGGGGGACAGACTTTGCCAAGCTCGGCCTGGTGCTCCTGGCGGTATCCGTGGCTGTCTCAGGGCTGGGAATGTTCCTGGCAGGGGTACTCAAGGGCATCGAACAGGCCAATATCGTGGGTTCAGTGCTCAATATTGCTTTGGGAGTGCTGGGAGGTGCTTTTGGATTTCAATTACCCCGCTCCATTGCCCAAGTTTCCCTAATCTATTGGGCCAGGGATGCCTTCGACAAGCTTACCGCCGGCAGGGGTGATATTTCGCTCAACATCCTGGTACTCTTCGTGGAGGGAGCTGTGTTGTTTTTGATCGGATTAGTACTTTTCAATCGAAGGTTTGAAGCGTGAGGTGCATGATGAGAAAAATTTTTGCGATCATCCGACAGGATTTGCGGATTTTTCTGGCTCAACGATCAAACCTGCCTGGTTTATTGCTTACTCCTGCGGTGATGACGGTCATCATCGCATTGGTTACCGGAGGTGCTTTCGGAGGAGTTGCTATACAGCGTCTGGATGTGATTGACCTGGATAGCACGCAAGCCTCCAATCAGTTTCTGGCTTTTATCCGCCAGGCAAATCCGGGTTTAACATTATGCCCGATGGATAATACGGAGAATGATATCTGCAACCTTGGCAAATCCACCACCCTCAGCGAAAGTGAGGCGCTAGACCGTGTGGCAAATTCCACTTCTCTGGCTCTATTAGAGATTCCTTCTGGTTATGAATCCAGCCTCGAAGCGCAGCAACCAATCACGATCACCTTGCGCAGCGCTAGCAGCTTTGGCACCTCCCAATCTGCCCAGCAAGCCGTCCAGGCAGCGCTATCACAGGTTAACACCGCTGCAGTTGCTTCTCAAATTGGCTTGTCGGTGATCCAAACCATCCAGGGTCAACCGTTGTCTGGCGACCAGGCTCAACCGATTAAGAGTGCTTTGTACCAGCAGGCACTGGAAATGGAAAAGGAGGATACAGTTACCGTAGATTTTTCCCTATCGAGTACCGGGCAAACTCGCACGATGGGGGAGAGCTTGCAACAGGGACTGGGACAATCCGTCCCTGGGATGGGAACGATGTTCGTGCTGATGACCATCTTTGGTAGCATGTCGGCCTTGATTGTTGAGCGTCAGCAATGGACCTTGCAACGCCTGGCAGTAATGCCACTCTCGCGCAGTACATTGTTGGTCGGGAAGATACTGGCTCGTTTTTGTCTGGGGTTGCTCCAATTCCTGGTTGTATTCATCGTTGGGGCATTGTTGGGGATGAATTTCGGCAAGGACCCTATAGCACTCCTGCTGCTGGTGATCGTGTATACACTCTCCGTGACTGCTCTTTCCTTTGCAGTTGGTCCAGGATTAAAAAATCCCGGACAGGCAAGCGGATTGGGTCTGCTCCTCACCCTCACCCTGGCGCCCATCGGAGGTGCCTGGTGGCCGATGGACATCTCCCCGAAATTTATGCAGATCATCGGTCACATTTCACCCATTGCCTGGGCCATGGATGGCTTTACCGCCCTCACCTACAACGGTGCTCACCTGGCGGATATTCTGCTACCTTTGGCAGTTTTACTGGGGATGACCATCGTATTGTTCCTCATCGCCATCCCTCGCTTCCGCTACCAGGTGGATTGAGCCGGAGTTGATGGAGAGATGATCCGCAGACCGAAATGAGTTCTGAAAAGAGACGATCTCCCACATACTTCGAGATCTTTATTGTGCTGCTTTAAGTGAATGACCTGTTGATGTGTTGACCAAAGCTCAGGAGATGATTATGGATACATTCGCCCAAGCAATTGACGGTTGGCATGATTTTTATATCCTGATCGGGACAGCCTCAGCCACCCTGGTAGGTTTACTCTTCGTGAGCCTGTCATTAAATGCTAATGTGATCGCTCGTAAGACGAATGCTGACTTGCGCGCCCTAGCAGAGCAGACCTTTGCCAGCTTTCTATTTGTGTTATTGTTTGCCACATTCTTTCTTATCCCGCACCAGGGGCAGCTTGGTCTGGGATTGCCTCTTTTAGGGGTTGGTGGATTAGGATTGGGTAGCACCATCAGCCATTTTTTCAAGACCCATCATACTCATCCTCGGCTTTGGCGTCGGCCAAACATTACCAGCCGATTTATCATCCCCATCCTTTGTTATCTGGTTTTGATAACCATCGCGGTTTCAATTTTGTTTAAGCAGACTGGTGGTTTATATTGGCTTGTGCCGGTGATGATATTGCTACTCATCTTTGCCAGCCTTAATGCCTGGGATTTGTTATTAAAGTTGCGTGAACCGCGTAAGGAAACCTGATCTTTACACAGGAAACCACGAAATGGTTAGCCATATTGCCCACACATTAAAAGGACCCATCGAATATACCTTGCTGGGCAGCAGCCTTGAAAGCTGGATCTTGCGTGAGCTTGCCGCCGGACACGATGGATAAGCCTCGCAGGTCAGCGTGAATGAATAGCTTCAGACGGGTCGCTTCACATTGTATGAACCGGAGAAAAACCTGATGACCAAGGTTAAAAAGCAATACTGGCCTTTGTTTGCAACTATTCTAAAAGAGGTTTCCCTGGGTGTAGCAGGGAATGTTACCTTTGAATTGTTTCTAAAGGGCTTGTTCTAAGTTTGTTCTGCAAGCCAATTAACCTGATCATTGGTTTAACCAGAATTAAACCCATAAAATCTATATTTTATCGTCAAGGAATCATAACCATCAGATAATCAAGGAGAGATCATGGAAACTTTAGAAACCATCCATAAACGTTGCAGTTTAAAAGCACATATCTCAACCCGCCAGATCGAGCAAGAAAAAATCGAGACTATCCTGGAAGCGGGTAGTCTGGCACCTTCCGCCCGCAATAACCAGCCCTGGCGCTTCATCGTGGTGCAGGACAAGCCCAAGGTGGCAGAGTTAATCAAGGCTTTCTCTGAATCCAACCAGGTGATCCGCGACGCTCCCGTGGTCCTGATCACCTGTGCCCGTGCCGTGGATGATGTAATTCGCGATGGCAAGCAATATTACCTGTTCGATGTGGGTCTGGCAGTGGAAAATATGGTCTTGGCAGCTACGGAGCTGGGATTGGTGACCCATTTGATGACTGCTTTCGATGAAGCGCAGGTGAAGCAGCTCTTGCACATCCCTGAGGATGTGCGTACAGTGGTAGCCACCCCGCTGGCTTACCCGCGCGAAGGCAATTACGATGAGGCTGCCAGGGAACGCCTTTCCATGCGCACCCGCAAGGAACTGAAGGAATTGGTGCATTACAACACCTGGAGGGAAGCTGAACCAGCTTAATGATTCTCTTTCTAAAAAATCTGCTGTTCACCATTATTTTCCCTGGGTCGGTGGCGGTGTATATACCCTTGCTCATTGTTCACGGCAGGAGCATCACCTCGATACCAAGGCTGCTTGGATTGGGTATGTTGTTGCTCACCATCGGAGCAGCCATTTATCTATGGACGGTATGGGATTTTGCCATCAGCGGTAAAGGCACTCCCCTGCCCATCGATGCCCCGAAATGCCTGGTTGTGCGCGGGTTGTATCATTATTGCCGGAACCCGATGTATGTGGGCGTGCTGATGGTCATCCTGGGATGGGGGGCACTATTTGCAGACGGGTGGCTGTTGGTCTATGCCTGCGCGGTAGGGGTAATTGTACATCTGTTTGTCGTTTTCTACGAAGAATCCAGGTTGCTGCAGCTCTTTGGGGACGAATATGAGAGCTATCGGCGTACAGTCGACCGTTGGTTGCCACGGGCTCCCAAGCAAATGACTCCCAGGCCATAGAAATAAATAAAAATACCTGAAGGGAGAGATCAAGAGGTAGTTCATCAAATCTTTTCCCTCCCATTTAATAGCTATGACTAATAGTTATGCCTCAAAAATATTGGATAAATATTGTCGTATTATTATAGGTAGTCAGATAAGGAAAGAATGAAAATATTTGCCCCCATCCAAAGCAAACGGGGCCAGCATCAAGTCACCCTGACCACCCATAAAAAAGCACATGCAATAACCATAGCTCCAAATCCTATTGGATATGGTTCCAGTGCGAATGGTACAGATTTTTATTTTTAGCACTTGGCATGTATAATGGCAATGATATCTACCGTGAGACTGCCAAAGGCGGCATTCAGGTAAGTGTGCAGGGGAAAGTGGATTCTGCAATTGGTGCAGACAGGGACTCCGGCACTGCTTTTTCTGCTTGCCATGTAGGCTCAACGCCAGGGATACCAGTTACCATCAAGCCGGTTACCAACAAAAAAACGAGCGGTAATTACTCAAGATTACCACCAGAGGAGCAATACTATGGAACTTGATCCATCGAAATATTATCGAATGCCTTTGATCGCAGGTGCGGTACTTGACCGCAGTAATTTAAAAATAGCATACCCAAAAGTGGAAACGCTGGCATTTCAATATTTAACGGACCCAGAGGCGATAGCGGAGCTACTGCCCGACTGTTACCATCCAGGCAAGGAACCCATGGTGACAGTAATCTTTTCCCAGAACAATGGGCTCTCATTTATGGCTGGTAGCGGTTATCGCCTTGCCACTTTTCAGGTTTCAGCATATTTCGATGGCAAACAGGACCATGTGGAAGGTGATTACATCCTGGTGATGTTTGAGAACCAGACCTGGCCGATCATTGGCGGTAGGGAGGACCTGGGCGTACCCAAACTGTTTGCCGACATCCCGGAAATAAAAATGATGCCCGATGGGCATATACGAGGTCAAGCTTCATATTGGGGACATTTCTTGTTTTGTCTGGATGCCTTCCCCATGAAACGTCAGACTGCAATTGCACGCCTGGTCGCCTCAAGGCAAATTAATTCGAGACCCTGGCTGGCATACAAGTACATCCCATCGTTGGACGGACCTCCCGATGCTGAATACCCAACTATTACGCACAACGATATCAAACTGGAAAAGCTTTGGAAGGGAAAGAAAGCCAGCTTAATCTTTGGAACAGGCCGCTCAGAAGATATTGGCCACGTAAAACCTCTGCTTGACGCATTGGCGTCTTTAACCATAATTCGCCCGGTACAGGTGGTGCATTTCACGGGCTCGGCTACATTAAGGTATGACCAATCAAGGCGATTGCGTTGAATTTCTTATATAACGTAGGTCCATATCAGGTTTGTTCATCGGTAATATAGGTACAGGGGCGGGTATGCCTTTTTGCCGCTTAGTGAATGCATTTGGTTAGTCTTATCAGAATGGAAGCAAAAATAAATCCTTCTAAATTCTGGATAGTTTTTGTCGTGTAATTTCAGGCAAGACCAGGGAGGAAAAGATGAATATATCTGCCAATATTCAAAACCAGCAAGGCGATCATCATTCACTGAAATCTGATTAGCGTGTAAAAAAAATATGAATTAAGCCCTCAGAAAAAACCATGAACAAGAAAAATCCAACGGTTATACCCATGCTATCTTATGAAAATGGCGTAGCAGCACTTAACTGATTGGTGAAGGCGTCTGGTTTACAGGAACGACCACGCATGATCGGTACAGTATACGATAGAGTGATGGTTGTCCATTATGCAATATCGGTTATCTCTATTACCCCAGGAATGTATAATACAGTGAAGGAGCAGCCATGAAACCCAGCCAAACATTTCAGCATTGGGAGCAGGTGCGTGCTGATTTACACAGAACCATAGACATGTTCAGCGAGCAAGAGCTGACATTTTCTCCATTCACCGGTTCCTGGCCGGTTGGGCAGATTATGCTGCATATCGCCGATTGTGAGGACAACTGGTTGTTTGGGGTTGTCCAGCACCAGATAAAACCGTGGATATTCTACGACCTGGCTGATTACCCAAACCAGACGGCAATTAAAGGAGCTCTAGACCGGGCGCATCTGCGGACGATCGCGTTTCTCAACAGTTTGGACGAATCTGACCTGGATAAGCAGTTTAGAACCCCTGATGGGCATGCCTACAACCTGGGTTGGATCATCTGGCATGTATTGGAACATGAGATTCACCACCGTGGTGAGTTATCCCTGGCGTTAGGTATATTAGGGCGAGAAGGGCTGGATGTGTGATTCTGCTATGTATCATCCAATGATCGAAATCCAGCCAGAGCAAGTCACACCAGCCTTCAAGGCATTATTTGACCGTAAAATGCCCACTGGCGTGCGTTGTCAAGCAGTTCTTGGGGGAGGGAATGCCGGCAGGATATTCGTGGATGACCTGAATCATCCTCAGATGGGTTATGTGTGGGAGCGCGATGATGGTACCCTCTACCAGGGTGGGATAAAAAACAGGGAAATATTGGGCCAGATGGTTTATTTGCTGAGGCAGCAGGGCAACGTGGCATTGGACTTTCGGGATGGTGACCGTATCTCGGACCTCTTCCCTCCCGACCCAGAAGCTGGTGCAGAATGCATTGAATTAGAACGACCTGCTATGGGAAGTGACCTCTCCCCATTCTTAACTCTCCCCGAAGGTTTTCAGGCATACCGTATGGATAAGGAATTGATTAAGCGAAGTCCTCGCCTGGATGAGACCCTGTTTCGTTATGGAGATCTTGAGAACTACTTGAAAACAGGCCTGGACATGTGTATCCTGCGCGGGGATGAATTCGTGGCTGATGCCGGGGCGGATATGGATATAGGTGGGGTGCGTGAAGTAGGGGTAGTCACCGAGCCTGCCTATCGAGGGCAAGGGTTTGGCACCCTCGTCACTGCGCATTTACTCCAGTGGTGCGATGAATTAGGTTGTTCAACCTACTGGGATTGCGTCAGGCTCAATATTGGATCTTTAAAAATAGCACGTAAATTGGGCTTTGTTAATGAAAGAAACTACAAGATACTGGCTTGGTTCCCACGCAAAAGAGAGGTAGGTCTGCAATGAAACGATCGAGTATAGTTACCGGTGAAGATTACATTCATAGCCTACGCAGGCGCAAGCTCAAAGTCTTTCTAATGGGTGAGCCGCTGGAGGAGCCAGTGGATCACCCGATGATCCGTCCATCCATCAATGCTATGGCAATGACATATGAGTTGGCATTGGAACAACCTGATTTAGCTACCGCGAGCTCACCTTTTATCGGTAGCCCGGTCAATCGTTTCCTGCATATTGCTATGAATTCCGAGGATGTGGTGTTACAGAATCAGATGCAACGCAGGTTGGGGCAACTCACTGGCACTTGTTTCCAACGCTGCGTGGGCATGGATGCCTTGAACGCCCTGTATTCAGTGACTTATGAGATCGATCAGCAGCATGGTACCCCCTATCATTCTCGCTTGAAAGCATTCATCAAAAAGATGCAGCTTCACAATTACGCGATCGGCGGAGCAATGACGGACGTTAAGGGCGATCGCAGTAAAGCACCCTCTGCTCAAGCTGATCCGGACTTATTCTTGCATGTGTCGAAGCGCACAAACGATGGTGTCTATTTCCGCGGTGCCAAAGCGCACCAGACTGGGGCGATCAACTCACACTGGCTGATCATCATGCCTACCCTGCGTCTGCAGCCCAACGAAGCGGAATATGCTATTGTAGGAGCACTTCCGGTAGATGCAGAAGGTATCACCTATGTGGTTGGCAGACAATCCTGCGATACACGCATCTTGGAAAATGAGATCGAAGCGGGTAACGCAAAATTCAGTGGGCAAGAAACCCTGATCATCTTCGAAGATGCCTTCATCCCTAATGAGCTGATCTTCATGAATGGTGAGACGGAGTTTGCTGCACTACTGGTACAACGATTCACCTCTTTCCATCGGCGCAGTTACGTCTGTAAAGCAGGTGTGGGGGATGTGCTTATTGGCGCAGCTGCCACAGCTGCCGAATACCATGGAGTGGATAAATCTTCCCACATCCGCGATAAATTGGTGGAGATGACCCTTCTCAATGAGACCATTTATGCTACCGGGCTCGCTTCTTCGTCTCAGAGTCATATCACACAATCGGGTGCTTTCCTGTGTGAGGAGCTTCTGGCGAATGTATGTAAACAACAGGTCACCCGGATCACCTACGAAATGGCTCGCCTGGCGCAAGACCTAGCGGGTGGGTTGTTGGTCACCATGCCATCCCAGGCTGACTACCAGCATAAGGAAGTTGGTCCGCTGCTCGATAAGTATCTCAGGGCACGCCAGGATGTACCAACCGAGCATCGTATGCGCGTCCTGCGCTTGATTGAGAACCTGACGCTTGGACGGAATGCCGTAGGTTACCTGACCGAAAGCCTGCATGGGGCAGGCTCGCCACAAGCTCAACGCATCCAAATCCAACGCCAGATGAACCTGGATTTCAAGCAATGCCTGGCGAAAAAGCTGGCAGGGATTGAATAAGAGCATTCAATGAGCTCTTGGGATGAATACCATGCTTTGGTTTAAAAATAACGATTCTATCGAATTATTAACCTTAAAATTATCTTAGTACAAGTGAAAAATTAGCTTAATGGGTGTAAAATTTGGGGTGGTTTATATGGATACCACCGATGTTTTTTAGTCATCCTGTTTTTTCAATCTAATCCAAAGGAGGTGGCGATTCAACGAATTATCAGCCCAATTCTTCCAACCAACCAAAAATAAAGTACGAAAAATACATCAAATACTAAAGAGGAGTTGAATTGTGAAAAACCGACTTACAACCTTGTTCGTGTTTATTGTTATTGTCAGTTTTGTACTGTCTGCATGTGCGACGGCTACTGCCACTCAAGCCCCCGCCGCCACCAATCCACCTGCAGCCACAGCGGTACCAACCACCCCCCCCACGCCTCAGGCTGAATTAGGGACAGCTGATAACCCCATCATTGTCGCATTCGAACCGTCTGCCACTTCTCAGGAGATCACCGCAGGTGGGCAGGAATTGCTTGGCTTGCTCTCTCAAGAGACTGGGTTGACATTTAAGGGTGTGATTCCAACCTCCTACGCTGCCCTTACCGAAGCCATGGGCTCTGGGAATGCTCAGATTGGCTGGATGGCTACCTTTGCCTATATCCTCGCCCACCAGAAGGGTTATGCGGATGTGGCTCTGATCACCAATCGCTTTGGGTCCGACCATTATGGAGCGCAATTTATTGCTCGCGCCGATGCTGGCTTTACCCCAGCAGCTGACACCCCAGCCACTGATGCTGAGATTACGACGTTGGATCAATTCAAAGGTATGCGACCCTGCTTCACCGACCCACAGTCTACATCTGGCTATGTCATCCCGCTTATCTTCCTGAAGAAGGCCGGATTAACCGATGCGGATATTAAGACACCCGTTTTCGCCCAGGGACACACCCAGGTCGTGCGCGCCGTCTATGCTGGTGGCATCTGTGATTATGGTGCAACCTTTGTGGATGCACGCACTTCGGTTACCACTGATTTGCCGGATGTAATGGATGTAGTGGTTGTGGTGTATGAAACCCCCGCGCTTATCCCGAATGACAACATGTCGTATGCTCCGGATATGCCGCAGAACCTGCGTGACCAGATCACCGCTGCCATGCTCAAGATCGCCGATACTGAGGCTGGAAAGACAGCCTTGAATGACCTTTATCAGATCGGCGGATTGGTGCAAGTGGATGATACCGCTTACGACGAGTTCCGCTCATACCTGCAAGCCTCGGGGATCGATTTGAGCCAGTATGTAAAATAACCTTTCAATTTATAATGATTAAGGGGAGGGAAATCGAGTTTCTCTCCCCTCAATTCTACGCATAGGGAGAGCCTCCATTGCTACGCATCGAACATCTTACCAAAGTTTATCCCAGTGGAACGGTTGCGTTAAAAGATGTGAATTTCAACGTAAAGGATGGGGAATTCCTGGTGGTGATTGGTCTTTCCGGTTCGGGAAAATCCACCTTATTACGCTGTATCAATCGCCTTATCGAACCCACCGAGGGTAAGATTTTCTGGGATGATGTCGATATCACCCAGGCAAATGGTACTGAACTGAAGCACCTGCGTCGCCGTATTGGTATGGTTTTCCAGCAATTTAACCTGGTTAAACGTTCCAGTGTCATCACTAATGTGCTCTCCGGCAGGTTGGGATATGCCAACCCCTGGTTGAGCCTGATGGGCGTATGGGCGAAAGGTGATCATGAGCGCGCCATGCATGCACTGGACCGGGTTGGCATTGCTGATAAAGCATATAATCGGGCTGATACACTCTCCGGTGGGCAACAACAGCGGGTGGGCATCGCCCGTACGCTGATGCAAGAGCCCAAGCTGATCCTGGCTGATGAGCCAGTAGCTTCCCTTGACCCCGTGTTGTCACATTCCATTCTACGTTACCTGGAACAATTAAACAAGGAAGGCATCACGGTCATCTGCAGCCTGCACTTTCTTGACTTGGTACATCGTTACGCCACCCGTGTGATTGGATTGAAGGATGGCGTCAAGGTATTCGAGGGCTTGCCTGAAGAGATTGACCGGGCTAAGTTCAAGGAAATTTACGGGGAAGAAGCTCAGGAAGTGCGGGCGACCGCAGTGGAGTAGGCGTGAGCGAAGCTCAAGAACCATCCTCCAAATCAAACCGGCGTTCACCTTTCCTGGCGGGGATGGTTTCTCTCATCATTCCAGGTCTGGGTCAGGTTTACACGGGGGAGAGCTACCGTGGCGTATCCATCTTCTTATCCGCAATTGTTACCCTGGTAACCACTTATTGGTATCACGTTCCTGCGTGGTATGCGGTGCCAGCCATCATTTGGGTGTGGAATATCTGGGATGCCTTCAGCCTGGCGAAAGGCAGAAAGAGACCGTTAACCATCATTATTGCTGCCATATTGGTTATGGGTTATGGCATTGGTTGGCAGGTCACCCAGATAGACCTGTCTGCCCTGACCAAGAACCTGGATCGGGCAGCCTCGATCATCGTCCCCATGTTCCACCCCGATTTTCTCACCCACCGCGCCACCACCAACACCGGTTTTGCCCCCATCGAAGTACCTTGCGGACCGAACCCTCCCCCAGCGGAAAATACCACCAATGGCATCACCGTAGGCATAACTCCTGACTGTGGTAATTTAGGAGATACACTGATCCTGAAAGCCAGTGGGTTATGGCCAGACAGCCAGACCGAGATATATTGGTCTACCCCCATCGGTGACCGTCTCCCACTTGGGCAGGGATTCTCCACGCCCCTCTACATCAACTCTGATGGCCAGGGGAACCTCAACGCAGTCATCCAGGTTCCTCCCACTGCCACCTCTGCTGCCCCAAATCCCGATTTACCCCTCGAACACCGGATTTATCTGGTGCAAAGCAAATCCTTACCTGGTTACCAGCTTTCTAAAAATGGTTCGTACCTGGTGCAGGGTATAGTAGAGACCATTTTCCTGGCACTCATGTCCACCACACTCGGAGCAATCATCGCCATCCCGGTGGGTTTTCTGGCGGCGCGCAACCTAATGGGTAGCAATGTATTTACCCTTGCGATTTATTTCCTCACACGCACCATTCTGAATATCGTCAGGTCGATTGAGCCATTGATTATCGCCATCGTCTTTGTGGTGATTGTCGGCCTCGGTCCATTTCCGGGTGTGATCGCCATAACGTTGCACACAGTCGCTGCCCTGGGCAAGCTATACTCCGAGGTGATTGAAGGCATAGACCCTGGTCCTTTGGAAGCCATCCGGGCCGTGGGTGGCAATTGGGTTCAAATGGTGCGTTACGCGGTCATCCCTCAAATTGTGCCACCCTTTATGTCATTCACCATTTATCGTTGGGACATTAACGTCCGTACCTCCACCATCATCGGGTTCGTAGGGGGCGGTGGTATTGGGTTCTATTTGTACCAGTGGATATTCAAAGGGGATTATCGGGCTATCGGTTCCGCATTTATTGCCATTGTGATCATTGTGATGATCCTCGATTTTATCAGCGCCAAGATTAGGGCCAGGTTGGTGTAAGATGAATCCCAAAGGGCTCAACCCTCGACGGTCCGTAATTACCCTGATCTCGATCTTGCTTGCCATTGTGGTGTATGTCATCGGTTACCGGGTAACACAAATCGATCTGGTCAAGCTATTCACCTCATTACCCAAAAGTAAGCAAATCCTGGGTGATCTGATTAATCCCGACCTGATCACCCATGAAACCCAGGATACCACGCTCGACCTGGTTTTTCCCGTTCCTTGCGGGTCAGCCGAAGCCGCACAACCGCCCTCCAGTGGTCCGAGAATAACTACGAACGTTCCGTGTGCCAACCCCCGGGATGAAATCACCGTCCAGGGATTTGATATGGCACCCAACACCAGCGTGAAGCTGCAATGGTTATTACCAAGCGGGAATGACCTGTTTTCAGTATTGGCTAAAACGGATGCGAATGGTGATTTTACCGCCCAGGTGGAAGTGAGACCGATCAATGCCACGGTTAATGGTGTGCCCAGCCACCTGCAAGCCATGACTGCCGTACCAGTCGGGCAGGTTATTCCCAGCCAGGCACTAAAAGACGTGATCAACGCGCTGATGGTGACTATATTCATGGCGTTGTTAGCCACTTCCGCGGGAACCGTCGTGGCTGCACCGGTCAGTTTTCTGGCTGCCCGTAACATTATGGGTGATTCCTTCTTGGGTAAGGCAGTGTACACCCTCACCCGTACCATCCTCAATGTCACCCGCTCTTATGATGCGCTGGTATTGGCAACTGTGTTTGCCTTATGGCTCACTTTTGGACCATTTGCTGGTGTGCTGGCATTGACCATCGTTACCATTGCTTCATTGGGCAAGCTTTTCTCTGAGGCGGTTGAGAATATTGACCCGGGACCACTCGAGGCTGTATACGCCACTGGGGCAAATTCAGCTCAGGTGATCCTGTACGCGGTGGTGCCGCAGATCATTCCTGATTTCATATCATATATCATTTATCATTGGGATATCAACGTCCGTATTAGTACCATCCTGGGCTTTGTGGGTGGTGGTGGTATTGGTTATTACCTCAGTCAGCGCATTAATGTGTTGGAATATCGCAAGGCAGGCACGGCTATATGGGCAATCGTCGCAGTAGTTTGGGCGATGGATTTTTTGAGTGCTGAAATCCGTAAAAAAGTGACCTGATACCAACGGAATCTGCGGAATGGTTTAGATAGTATATTTTTTTAACTCAGATATTAGATAGTTTCGTTATTACCATTTTCTTCAGGATTAACTTTGCACGGACATCGCTAAAAGATCCATGAAAGGAGAGGAACTTGAAGGCACTGGTCTTGTATGATTCGCTTTTTGGAAATACTGAAATCATTGCCCAAACCATAAGAAATACCATCGGTCAGCGCCACGAAGTGGGGATTGCTACTGTGGGCATGGTGATTCCGAAACAAATGGAAGGGATTCAGTTGTTAGTTGTTGGCTCTCCCAACCGCCAGTTCGGATCTACAGTAGAGATGAAGAATTTTCTCAATAATATCCCCAAAGATGGCCTGTTGGGTATCAAGGTCGCTGCATTCGATACACGCTTTATCCAGAAGGAAGCAAAAAAACTGATACCCATCGATCTAAAATTATTCGGGTATGCCTCTGAACGGATTGCTGATCAGTTGGTGATCAAAGGTGGCATTCTGGTGGCACCCGCCGAGGGATTCTATGTAGAGCGTCAGAATGGTCTGCTTGTCGATGGTGAGATTGAACGGGCAGGAAATTGGGCAAGGAAGATTTCCGCGTAATCCATGTTGGGGGAAAAGTGGTTGAGCCATCCCGTCGAAGTAAAAAGACCAGCTTGCTATCTACTGTTGCTTTTTCCATTAATACCCTTGTTGGATAAAATACAAATGGAGGGATATCTTTATGAAGATCATCGTCCTTTATGATTCATTGTACGGTAATACGGAAGTGATTGCTCACTTGATTGCAAATACCCTTAAGGGATACGGGGAAGTGCAGGAAGCACGGGCAGGGTCGCTATTCATTGAGCAGTTAGCCGACATCCAGATGTTGGTGGTGGGGTCTCCTACACAACAATTCAGACCTACGGTTGGAATGAGAAGTTTTCTTAATCAAATCCCTAAAAATGGTCTCTGGGGGGTTAAGGTAGCCGCCTTTGATACTCGCCTCACCATGAGCGAGATAGAAAAATCACCCCCACTTCCTTTTTTTGAGCGCATTTTTGGTTATGCCGCAGAGCGGATTGCCAAACAGCTGCAGAAAAAAGGCGGCGAATTGGTATTGCCAGCCGAAGGTTTTTATGTCGAGGGGATGAAAGGTCCACTGGCGAAAGGGGAGGTGGAACGGGCCGAAAAGTGGGCGCACCAGCTATTCGCATAGTCGTTTTACCGTGAAGGCAAAGATAGCCGGATTACAACGCTCAGCAATGAAATATGCACCACCATCGAGAACAATTCTCCCAAACACCACGATTTACCAATAGGCTTCACAATTCAATAGATGGTTGAATTGAATCCATCAAATAGGTGATTGAATGGTTTCTCACCATTTTCCACTGGAGTCATGATTCATGAACTTTCCCCCTTGCCAAACACAAAATCCAGAGAATGCCCGTTTTTGCCTGAATTGTGGGTTGGCCCTGGTACGACAATGCTCCAATTGCCAAACAGAATTATTACCTGGAGTGCGTTTCTGTATGGCCTGCGGGCAATCAGTATTAGAACAAACGCCAATCGATGCCGACTGCTTGAACAAGCTGACCGCAGCTGCTCCTGGCGTGTTGCGTTAAAAGATTCGTAAATCTTCTAAGGCAATCTCGGTTCCGGGTCCTGACGCATTGGGAGAAAAGCGCACTGTCACCGCCCTGATTGTAGATGTGGTCGGATCGACTAGGCTGGCGGATGAGCTTGATCTTGAGACCAGGACAAAGGTGATGAACAACGCCTTCGATCGCCTTGCTCAGATTATATTCAACTATGAAGGTACCATCGTACGTTTGCTGGGTGATTCTCTTCTGGCATTCTTTGGAGCTCCTGTAGCCCACGAAGATGACCCCCAGCGAGCCGTCAGGGCTGGGTTGGACATGATCAACTTGATCAAAGCATATTCCCTGCAGATCAGGCAGGCTATCGGTGTAGACTTCGCTGTTAGAGTGTGTATCAATCCAGGTCCCGTGGTTATCGCTCCAGTTGGGGATGACATGCGTTTGGAACAAACCATAGATATGAATTGAAGCAGGTATACCCGAGACCTGAAAGGAGGGCTGACATAGGTGCTTTCGGATGGTACCGGATCTTATTTATATGGAAACGGGAGGGTTGCACAATACTCGTGGATGGCGACTGAATATTTCTTGGAGGATGCATTGGGAAGTGTAAGGCAGCTTGTAGATGCCAACGGGAACGTAACCCTGGCGAAGGATTACGAGCCATATGGAGAGGTGCTGGATAGTGCAGGGAACGGCGTAGCAGCGTACGGATTCACTGGTAGAATATCCTGGGTGAGAGATATTAGGACACCATTTTGTTCTCCAGGAAAGTTAAATGCGCTTTCACCTGTTTGAATTCACCGACCAGCCCTGGTATCCCCAGGTATTTCGGCGTATCCAGACGGATTACCTTCAGTTTGTAACCACGCGCGGGGCAGGGCATCAAAACCTGATCCCGCTCTTTAAAGAATCTCTCCTACATGCACAGACCATGGAAATTGTTGATCTGTGTTCCGGTGGGACGGGTCCATGGCTGCGGTTGCGTTCCCAGCTGGAACAAGCTGGGCTCCCGGTCACGGTCACCCTGACCGATAAATTCCCTTCCCCCGATTCGATCCGACATTGGTCAGGTGCTTCCCAGGATGGGATTATTTATTTAACCGAGCCTGTGGATGCCATCAGCGTGCCTGTCTCTTTAAAAGGCATGCGTACCCTGTTTGAAGGTTTTCACCACTTCAAGCCAGAGCAAGCTCAGCTGATCCTGCAGGATGCTTGTGATAAGCGAATGCCGATTGGTATCTTCGAGGCCAGCTTGAAAATGCCTCAGGCGCCGCTAATCTTCGTGCTTTCCCCCATAATGACCTTGCTTGGGTACCTTTTTGCCACACCTTTCATTCGCCCCATCACCTGGAGCAGGTTTTTATGGACTTATTTGCTGCCGGTTGTGCCGCTAGCCACTTGCTGGGATGGGTTGGTCTCGTTTTTGCGGGTTTATTCGCCAACGGAGCTTAGGAAATTGGTAAACCATCTTGAGCGGGAGGATTACCACTGGGAGATCGGGCAGACCTCCACCGGTACACCGATTTTTACCTTCACTTATTTGTTAGGCTACCCCGTGTGAATGGTCGATAGATCTATGCTTTCATTTTGAGACGTCCAGGCAGAATGCTGTATACGACCTATGATGTTGTCATGGCGAACCCAGCGATTTATGCTGGGCTCTGCCAGGAGCAAAGCGATTGGGAAGCAACCTGGTTTTTGGTGTGCCCTACCCGTATGATTCACTTTTTGGAACCGGTACCACCATGGGAGAACCGGTCAGATGCATCACCCCCGAGTGGCTGGTGAAATTCCTACCGGCTATGCCTTCGATGAAATTGATGTCCGTGATGTCAAGGCCCTCTGCCAGCGCTTTGGGATTGAAATACCGGAAGAGTACCAGAAATTCAATAAACGGTTTGTAGATTGGGGTGAGCGCTTTGTGCAAAACCCAATAAGATATTTTTTTGTTAAAATAGGGAGATAGAAATTAGTAATAACAGTATCGACACAGCGACAAAATTAATTGCCTATGCAAGGATCAACCTATTGAGTAATGAAATCAAATGACTTATGCTGAATTAATTAAGGTAATCGCTGATATTTTAAAAGGCTTCGATTCTGAAAAACCTGTTCACAAAGCATTTCAACCAGGAATTGGACCATTTGGCGAGCCGCAAATTGTTAAGATAATTGCTGAACGATTGAATTTACTTGATATTTTGGCTCAAACAAAACGGTTGCCTGATTTAGTTGTTCAGAATGAATGGGCTATTGAATTTAAAATTGTCCGTCCATTCGGTGATAATGGTAAAGAAGCTGAGAATTGGTCAGTTAACATGCTACATCCATACCCTGGAAATGTAAGCCTTATTAGTGATGCAATAAAATTAATCCAATTGGAAAATTATAACCATAAAGGTTTGTTTGTTATTGGTTTCGAACATAATCCTGTTCGTATCAGTTTAGATCCCTTAATCGAATCTTTTGAATCGATAACAAAATATGTGATGCATTTCAATATAAGCGATAGGATTGAACAAAGGCGGTATAGTTTAGTTCATCCGGAGCATCAAGTACTTCGATGTATCGGTTGGGAAATAAATGCATCTCGTTCATGATAACTATTATCAAATATGGAAAAAGCTATGCCTTCTCTCACCAACCGCGAACTAATCGAAAAAGCTAAAACCGTGCTCCATCCCAGGGAGCTCTACCTGGGTAATCGGGCAGGTGATGTGGCCTGCGCCTTGCAAAGCACAACGGGCAGGCTCTACCTGGGAGTGTGCCTTGATATCGGCAGTGGCATCGGCTTCTGTGCCGAGCACAGCGCCATTGCCGCCATGGTCACCGCCGGTGAGACAGCCATCGCTCTGGTTGTAGCTATCTCGGGCGATGGCAAGATATTGCCACCCTGTGGTCGCTGCCGGGAATTAATGTATGAGATCGACGCGTCCAACCTGGAATCGACCGAAGTGATTTTGGACGAAGAGAAATCTGTTAAGCTGAAATACTTGCTTCCGTATCCCTACCACGAGGTATGGGGTGAATCCTGAAAACTTGATGCTTTATTTTCACCTATATTTATCCACTTATTTGTGAAAAACAGTATAATAAATTTTCAGGAAATATAGCTCAGCAGAATATGTCTTTGGTAATATATTTAACCGCTGCAGTCTCAACCATCCTGATCAGAGCAGTACGGGGGTATTTAATTGATAAGGCACTTCGATAAATTATTCATCGATAATCAGCGGACATGCGCTGATTTTTTGGAATAAACAATATGGGAGGGTGATATGAAACACAGGTTAATTCTAATGGGAATTGTCGTTATTCTAGGATTGGGTATGGCAGGTCTGCTCATAGGGGTGCTGATCCATCAAGCGCAGGCCATGGTAGCTGTCGATACCTGGCAACAGGTGGGAGCTGATGGTCTTGGCGATCCAGCAAATAAACAAATCCCATCCATGGCAGTATTTGGTGATTATTTATATGCAGGTACTTGGAATAATGATGGGATATCTGTGACAGCCCAAATCATGCGTACTTCCACTGGAGATGATTGGGAAATGGTCGATGAACGCCCGGTCAATGGTGCCGCCGACATGATCGCCTTTGATGGTGCTATTTATGCTGGAAGTTGGGATGGCATGATTTGGTCCAGCATGAATGGCATCACCTGGACGGAGATCATCACCGATGGATTCGAAGGATCCGGTAACGGGATCGCCCGTTTTGCGATATACAGTGATACCCTTTACGCGAGCACCTGGGGAGATGGAACAGAAATCTGGCGTACCACAGATGGTACCCATTGGTTCCCGTTCGTACAAGATGGATTAGGTGACCTGAATAACTCTGCTGCGATTGCCAGTGAAATATTTGATGGCTCTCTCTATTATGGCATAGTTAATGGAATTACTGGAGCACAACTTTGGCGCACAAATGGGATCACTACAACTGCCATCATTACAGATGGCTTTGGGATCACCGAGAATCAAGCCATCTCTTCTTTAGCATTATTTCAAGACATGTTGTATGCTGGGACATACAACCTCCAGGGAGTGCAGGTTTGGAGGTCGATGAATGGAGTCGATTGGGAACCCATCAACTTTGAATTTGGGAATCCCCTAACCAACCAAGAAAACGCCATGGAAGTTTTCGATGGTCAGCTTTACCTGGCAGTAGCTAATTACACCACGGGGATGGAGATCTGGCGTACTTCCAATGGCACCGATTGGGAACAGGTGGGCTTTGCCGGTTTTGGGGATGCCAACAACCATAACCCCTATTGGGATAATGGCATGACCATCTTTAAAGATAGGTTGTATGTAGGCACCAGCAATTGGCCCACCGGCGGTGAGGTCTGGCGGATGACTGCAGAAATCTATAAGACTTATCTACCTCTTGGGTTAAATAATTATCCCTACCTCGAAACGGGTAAAATCGTGTTTGTCTCCAACCGGGATGGAAATGATGAGATCTACTCAATGAATTATGATGGTAGTGAAGTCAACCGCCTTACCAATA
>JBAQFX010000177.1:0-11277 GCA_049287485.1 Anaerolineales bacterium | reverse complement strand
AAACAATGTTGACAAGTTTAGTATATATATCAAAATGCTATTTGCGCACATTAAGCTCTGATTAAACTATAAATGGGTGATTTACAATCCAACCTTTATGATCTTACTCCTTTCCCCTTGAAACTGTGGATATATACCACTTACGACTGCAACTTGCATTTCAGCTACTGTATGGTGAAATCAAACCCCAATGTTGGCATCGTAGGCGCTGTGAGTGACCATCAAACGGAAACCTTCCTGGAGCTGTGGTGAGATGGCTCCGCAACCGTGGAAAACAATCAGCACGCGCGAAGTTTACAAAAACAAGTGGATGCGCCTGCGTGAAGACATAGCCGAGTTGCCAGACGGACGCGCAACGATCTATGGCGTATGTGAGTTGGGTGCATGTGTGGGGATGTTACCTTTCATTGATAATCAGCATGTCGTAATGGTTCACCAGTATCGGTATATACAGCAAGAGAATCATCGTTGGGAAATGCCCACCGGTGGCATTCGATCTGATGAAACACCTGAACAAGCTGCCCCGCGAGAGCTGATGGAAGACGGTGGTTACCGGGCTGGTCAGCTCATCTGGATCAGTTCGTATCACACATCAAAAAGTGTATGCCACGAGACTGCCCACCTGTACATTGGTCACGGATTGGTTGAAGCGAAAGCGCAACCAGACGAAACAGAATTCTTGGAACGCGCAATACTACTGTTTGACGAAGTGATGCGGATGGTAGAGGAAAGTGAAATTCGTGACAGCATGACAGTGATTGCTGTGTTGCATGCCGCGCGCTTACTTGCGATGGGAAAATGGTTGTCATTTCCATGAGTCATTTCAATGCCTGGGCCAATCCATCAAATACTAGCGCGGCCGAGACCGTGCAAATGGCTGCCTTTTTGGAAGAACGTTCACGCTTTCCAGATGCACAGGAGGTAAACCAGAAACTGTGCGAAGTGGTAGCTGCTAAACCCAGTGAGCTTCTGCTGGAAGTGGGGTGTGGTAGCGGCGTGCTGTGTCGCCTACTGGCTCCGCAAGTCCAGCCCGATGGTTGCATTGTGGGCGTGGAAATTTCGCCCGAAATGACAGCAGAGGCGCGGAAGTACAATCTCTCAGAAGGGAGCAGTGGTGGTATTGCCTTTGAGACCGGCGCCGCAGAAGTGTTGCCATATTCAAACGCAAGTTTTGATGGTGCGATCGCGGCACGCCTGTTGCTGCATGTATCAAATCCTGATGTAGTCATTCGCGAAATGACACGCGTTGTAAAGCCGGGGGGAAGAGTAGTGGTCATGGATTGGGATTTCGATACCGTTACGGTGGATCATCCGGACCGGGAACAGACCCGGCGGCTACTACAATGGCGCAGCGATCATCACGGCGGGAATAACTGGTCAGGGCGACAATTGTGGCGTCGTATGAAAACCGCTGGACTTCACAACCTGTCTGTTCATCCCTGGGTGACTGTTGCCCACTGCGAAGCAGATGGATTAACCCAATCACTCTGGCGCGCAGCTCGGGTGGCATGTGATGGTGGCGCAATTTCACCTGCCGAACAGGAAGCTTGGGTAAAGGAATTGAAAAACCGCATCCAAGCTGGGACTTTTTTCGCCAGCATTGTGTATTTCATTGTTAAGGGAATAGTGGTGTCTGGTCAGAAACGGATGACATAGCATGGGCTATTCCGTCGGTATTGGGTTAACGAATGATTGTAATCTATCTTGTGCCCACTGTTACCGCGATACTGAACGAATATCGTCGCTCAGCTTAGAGCAGGTACAGCGAATCTGCCAGGCCATCCCAATCGATTCTATAGGCATGGGTACAGGCGAGAATGCCCTTCACCCGGAATTCATCCCAATTGTTGAATATCTACACACAAGAGACATTCGCCTGAGTATCGCCTCCAATGGATATTCCCTGACCAACATCCCCGAAGAAATCCTGTTAGCCTTCAAGGATGTGGAAGTTTCAATTGATTTTCCCACTCAATCTGAACAGGATGCCTGGCGCGGCGATGGGAATTGGGCTTTGGTTCACCAGGCCATTGAGCGCTGTCAACGGTTAGGAATAGAGGTCTCGATCCTGACAACCATGATGCGGACGAACTATGCCCAAATGGATCTACTGGTGGCTTTGGCGCGTCAAGATGGTGTGAACCTGAGGGTAAATGCCTACCAGGCGGTAAAAACGGATATCTTTCGCTTGAATTACAAGGAGTTTTGGGAAGGCTATCGTCGTCTATTAGCTGAAGGCTTGGTGATCGCCTGTAGCGAGCCTGTTGTGCGGGCGGTGATGGGATTGGATGATGTTCACTCTCCTTGCGGTTGGAGCAGCATCCGTTTTAATCCTCGTGGCCAGGTGATCCCCTGTGTCTATTGGCCTACAGATCTTGGCTCGCTGCCAGATCTTGAAGACCTGTACCGACTGGGCAACCGGGTGGTGGAAGATGGTTGGTTTCAGGCCGCGCGTGAAGTGCCTCACTGTGCATCAGGTTGCCCCTGCCAAGGCGGATGCGCCAGCCGTCGAGCTTTGAACCGTAAACTAAATGCTCATGATGACTACTGCCCTTGGTGCCGGGGTGAAGAAATTCAACTGTCATGGCAACCTGCACCGGTTAAAGAATTGATGCGCGCTGGAAATGTATGCACGACAATTGTAGCCTGAATAGTCGAGAAATGGAGAAACATGACCTCTGAGAATGACATTATCCTTGTTTTCAAAACCAACGGTATGGGGATCAGCGAGACACAGTCGCTCAAAGAGAAATTGGCCAAGACTTTTTTAACTTTAACTGCTCACATGGAACCACTTCCAAAGATCATCTGTTTTTACACTGACGGTGTAAAACTGGCTTGTGAGGGATCCCCAGTGCTCGAGGAGCTCGCCACCCTGGAGCAAAGAGGCGTGCATATCATCTTGTGCCAGACCTGTCTGAATGCTTATGGTTTAAGCGATCGGGTACAAGTGGGCATTGTCGGTGGGATGGGCGACATCATTACCGCCATGTGGCAGGCAAATAAGGTCATCATGGTTTAATTTGAAATATATATATATGCGTCTTGTCCAAATAGGATTTTTGTTCTTTATAATTCACTGTTTGGTTTCCTGCCGATCAATCCCAGTCTCACCCATTGCAGAGCAATTATCGCGAGGCCAGGTGATTTATCAACAGGATTGTGCTACTGAGTCTTGCCATGGAGTTAACGGTGAAGGCATCCTAGGTAGTAATGGCTTTCTGTCATGGCCTCTGATCGGTGAGGAATTTCAACTCCGAAACCCGACTGCCCAGGTGATTTTTGATGTCGTGCGGAGTGGCGGAGAGACATCCTTGCGTGTGCTGACCGACCAGCAGGTTTATGAGGCAATTGCATTTGAATTGAGTTTAAATGATGTTGAGCTTTCTGAAATGCTTGATGTGCAAAACGCACCCTTGATATCCAGCGGAAAAGCAGCAGGAGTGCAGAAACCAGGCAGTCTCTATCCACCTCCTGACAATGTAGGGCTGATTTCCAACTGGTCTGCTCCAAGCTTACCGGTCTTCGCAGAAAACGATGACCTGCGCGTCCGCCTGACGCAAATAGCTCTGGCTGCTTCCATCGGGCAAACTATCCCGCCCGTTAAAGGGAGCTATGTTCTTGCAGTTTTTACCATAGAGGTATTGGCCGATCATCCCCTTGAAGTGGGACCGCAAAATCTCAGATTGGTGACTGAAGATGGGCAAATGCTCGAGCCGCAAGAGATCGATATAGGTTACCCAGTTGCGCGTTTCTATCCTCAAGATATACAGCCAGAGCATGGCACAGCTGCCTTAGCCATTTTTGCCCTGCCAGAAGCTACCAATCTTGATTATCTCCAATTCGCACTGCCTAACGGGCAGCCATTGATCCTGAAATTGGCTTTATAAAACATAATCGGCGGAAGTTTCGATTTTAGTAGTGCAAGGAGGAAAACATGTTCAATTTATTCGATTCACATACCTCTCGTTTCGATAGCGGGCTTTACAAAATTTGCATAGTGATCGCCCGTTTAGGGTTGGGATATTTATTTTTCACCCAACTCTTTTGGAAACTACCCCCAAGCTTCGGATGTGGAGCAAATTTTGCTTTCCCCAAACCTACAGCACAAAATTACTACGATACCAATAATAGCAGCGGGTTATGCTTTTGGATGGGTGTCGAGTCTGTCTTTGCTTTACAGCCGCGCCAGGTGTTGGTGGCGGATATGCGTCCGGCAGGTTTGCCACCTGTCAGCGTCAGCATTACGCCTTTGGCAAAAATCAACGGGTTTCTACTGGATCAGCTATTCATACCGCACATCCAGGTGTTTGGATGGTTAGTTTGGCTGGTCGAATTTTCGGTTTTTATCACGATGATACTTGGCTTGTTCACGCGATTGGGAGCATTATCCGCTATTGGGATATCTTTGCAACTCTACATCGGTTTGGCAAATGTTCCACGCCCGTTTGAATGGGAGTGGACCTATGGCATGATTGTGGCACTTTCAATTGCTATGCTGGCAGCAACGCCAGGACGTGTATTTGGAGTGGACGCTTGGTTGCGCCGCAAGCTGGCTGGTCCGGCTGAACGTGGCAATCGTCTGGCCAAAATCGGCCTCCTGCTCACCTAAATGATACCAAATCCCCATGCCCTGTTAGTCGTGGCAAAGCAACCCACCCCCGGACAAACAAAAACCCGTCTTTGCCCACCTTTGACACATGCTCAGGCAGCAGATTTATACGATTGTTTTCTGCGCGATACACTGGATATGATGCGCAAAGTCCCGGGCGTACAATGTGTGATAGGTTATTTACCAGAGGATGCCCGAGGCTATTTTCGCCAACTTGCACCCGATATGGGGCTAATATGCCAGCGTGGCAGGTCCTTGGGAGAGCGGCTCGATAATTTATTAACAGAGATTTTGGCTAGCGGCTCTCAACGAGCGATAGTTATGGATAGCGACAGCCCTACGCTACCGGTAGGTTATATCTCCATTGCTTTTGATCGCTTGACCGATGTAGATGTCGTCCTCGGCCCTACACGGGATGGTGGTTACTACCTGATCGGTATGAAACAGCCTCAACCACATTTGCTGCGCCAGGTGCAAATGAGTACAACACATGTTCTGACTGACACGTTGGCGCTAGCGAAAGATACTGGACTGACCGCGTTCCTGTTACCTACCTGGTATGATGTGGATACGATTGCTGATCTGAATCAGCTCGACAGTGAGATCTCAGGCTTTGGTTTCAATGGAAGTGCCGTCGCCACACAGCATTGGCTGATAAATACTGACTGGCGCAACCCAAAGGCCTGAAACATGCACGTTTCTTTAATTATTCCCGCCTTGAACGAAGCCGAGTGTCTCGGTTCATTATTAGCTGAAGTCCCTGTGGGTTTGGTCGATCAATTGATTGTTGTGGATAACGGTTCCACAGACAACACCAGTCAGGTCGCCCGGGAAGCGGGTGCAATTGTCATCGTGGAACCCCGGCGAGGATACGGTTTTGCTTGCGCGGCTGGAACAGCTACTGCCGAAGGGGATGTGCTGGTTTTCATGGATGGCGATGGAAGTTTTGTGCCTGGCGAATTGCCCAACTTACTGGCGCCACTTGCACAAGAACTGGCCGACCTGGTCCTTGGTTCGCGCATGTTGCATAGCTCGCCGCAGATGGTTATTCCGCTCCACCAACGTTTTGGCAATCACCTCTTCACTTGGTTGTTGAGGAAACGCTTTCGCTTGTTGTTAACTGACCTCGGTCCTTTCCGTGCCATCCGGCGGGAGCTTCTACTGGCATTGAATATGCAGGAGCGCACATATGGCTGGCCATTGGAAATGATAATCAAGACAGCGCGTCTGCACAAGCCTATTATTGAACTGCCCATCACCTATCGCCCGCGCTTTGCTGGGCAGTCGAAAGTTGGCGGCACGCTACGCGGATCTGTTCTCACTGCTTATCGTTTTTTCCTTGTTACGCTTCGCTATATATTTTAATAAAACATGTTTAATAACCTTTTGTACACCCGTTCCCAACTGGTCGATGAGCTACCAAACCAGATCTACATTGAGGTTACCAACTACTGTAACTCTTTATGTGTTTCTTGCCCGCTGACCTATAACCACTTTCTGATGCAAGAACCCAAGCACCACCTGGCGTGGGATGATTTTAGGCGCATTGTAGATCAATTTCCGCGCCTGGATCGCGTTGTTCTGCACGGGATCGGTGAGCCGCTGCTCAACAAGGATTTACCGCGCTTTGTGGCATACTTGAAAGGACGTGGTGCTGTGGTACTTTTCAACACTAATGCCATCCTCCTGGACCAAAAGCGTGGCGATGCTTTAGCCTCCGTTGGCCTGGATGAGATGCATATTTCGCTGGATGCCATTACGCCAGAGTTGTATGCTCAACTGCGCGGTGTTGACCAGCTACCTCGGGTGATTCGCAACCTGAAGGCATTCGTCGAGCGTCACGGAGGGCACGCCAGTCCCAAAGTATCCCTATGGTGGGTGGCAATGCAGGCTAACCTACCACAACTACCCGATTTTGTGCGTCTTGCCGCACAAATTGGTGTCCCTGAAATCTATTTACAACGCCTAGTCTACTTTGGGGATGGAAAAGTGATCGGAGAAAACACCACCATGAGAGCAGAGCAGTCGCTCTATTCAACGCTGGAACAGCAACAGATGGGGTTGATCAGTGAGTGCGAAGGACTGGCGACTGAACTAGGCTTGGCTTTCTGTGCCTCTGGAACCACCACGCCATCTGCAAGTATTTTAACCAGGGGAGCAAATCCCTGGCAGGGTTGCATGCGACCGTGGATGCTGATGTATATCACAGTCAATGGCACTGTACTGCCATGTTGCATTGCACCTTTCGCTGCGCAAGATTACACCCAGATCATCTTGGGGAATGTACTCAGGAGTTCAGTAGCAGAGGTTTGGAATAGCACCGACTACCAGGAACTGCGTTCTGCTGTTTTAAGCGATGCACCCGCACCGTGGCCATGCCAATTTTGTGGTGTCAAATGGAGCCTGTAATCCATAAAAAATATGGCTGGTTGATTGCAGTTGCCGTGGCTACGCCGGGGCTTTATATTTGTTTGGCTGTTCATTACCCTATAAGTTCCAGCCTGGTTGATCCGCGGGCGTCTTGGGCGAGTCTGGTTACACCTAATGGATTAAACCTCACCCTACACCTCGCGGTTTATCTAGGTCTGACTTTGCTGTATCTTGCGGCGATGCACCTGCTGACTCCTGCTGCGGCAAATCGGGGAGCGCCACCCCGATACCAGATTGCGCTCATTCTCACTGTTTGGCTGGCCTGCTCTGGTGTGCTGATGTTCGTTGCACCCGCCGGTGAATCCCATGATATCTTCGATTATTTGTTCCGTGGTCGCATGATGACAGAATATCAGGCTAATCCCCTGGCGGAGGTACCTGAATCATTTGGGCTTTCAATTCCATACGTGCGCTACCTGGCTTGGCGTAAAAATGTGGATACCTATGGCCCCATTTGGGAAGCATCCAGTGCCGGAGTTGCCAGCATTGTACGTCAGGTCTCCTCCTGGATTGGCTGGTGGGACGAGTCTTACCCGGTTTGCCCGAAATCCCCCGAGTCATGTCGCCTGCTGGTGGTTTACATCGCTGGCTATCGCATGCTGGCGATCATCCTGGCCGGGCTTTCGGGATGGATTATCGCCAGTATGGTCAGGCGCAACCAGCCGTCATTGGCTCCACTGGCATTGGCTGTCTGGCTTTTAAACCCAATGACGCTGGTCGCCACTGCTCTAGGCGGGCATAACGACGCTGTTATGCTCGTGCTTATATTATCCTCTTGTTGGCTATTGCAGCGCCAACACCCCTACCTGGCAATGCTGGCACTTATTCTGGCAGCGCATGTAAAGCTGACAGCGCTGATCTGGCTCCCAGCCTGCGCCTTGTGGATCCTTTGGCGATGGGGTTGGGGGCGTGCGCTGAAGGTTGGTCTGGCAAGCGCTGTCAGCGGGTTGGTGCTATCTTGGCTGCTGTATGCACCCTTCGGCGGCTGGCAGTCGCTACCGCGCATGCTGCAGGAGCGTTCTCAGTACCTTGCCAATTCATTATGGCGGATTGTAAGATACCTGCTCATTAACCAGTGGGATTGGCCGGTGGAGAGCGCACATCGTCTGACAGTTGAGCTACCCACCTGGCTGTTTGCTGCGGGAGCGCTTCTGATATCTCTATGGATTTTCAACTTACGGCCTAAACGCTGGCGAGGTACCCCAATACCTCTGGAAAAAGGTGATCAGATGCTGTGGCGTGCCCTGGTAGCGATCAGCATGCTCTATCTCGTGATAGGCTCATTCTGGTTCCAAACCTGGTATGTCCTATGGGTCATAGCCCCCGCCGCGCTGCTGCCGGGAAGCTGGTTCACCCGCTCTATAATCCCGTGGTTGGTCTTCGGCGCTTTATCCGCCAACCTTGCTATGGATTTCCTGTCCGCCACGCTGCTGAAAACAGCCCCACCGATATTCGGATATATCTTAGTGGTGGTGATCATATGGAGTCCAGCAGTGATTGCAATGGGATTTCAATTCTTACCTGGGTACAGACGATTAATCAATCCACGCCTATCCAGGGCGAGGGACTGAGAACTCACAATTATCTTTGCAGCTTGAAGTGTGTCCTTCGGCAGCCTCAAGACAGAATTGTGTAGCACCCTGCCTGGTGCGAGTTTTACGCACGCCAGCCTAGTGACTGGCCGGAAGACAAGTTCTTCACGATCACCGGGACGATGCGTGGGGATTGCTACCAGCGATCCGCGTGTGTGATCCCGTAAGGTACAAATATTTCATCTATTCATAATTCACAAAAGAATCTCATTAACCTAAAAGTAACACCTAAGAAATTCTATGGATGAGTGAAGCAGCCAGGAAAGGTGCCTTGATAAGGTGAACGAAAGAGAAAAGTGAAGACGATGTTTTCATTTGCATCAAATCCCCATGAGGGCAGGGCTGCGAGCCACCTTTCTTTGCTTCATACTGTGGTTCCAACGCGGGTACAATTCGGGTACTAATACGCTGAAACAGACTGTTGATTTTGGGTGACATTAGACGTAAAATACTGCTTTTTTTCGTTTTTCCCCTGCATTTTTATCCATCGCACTGAAGAAGTCGCGGGTTCGAATCCCGCCAGGTCCACTTAGTTATCCCTGTAAGGTGCAATTTATTCCGTCCATTCAGAATACACAAAAAAATCTCATTACCCCGAATGTAATACCTAAGAAATTCTATGGAGGAGTGAAACAGCCAGGACAACCCCAAATTGCGGATCGACATCGCACAGCCTATGCACATGTTCTGGCAGCACTTCAAATTCCCATTCGTTGGCGACTTGATCGATGATCTCTTTCAGGTGTCTTTCCACGCCGCTGACCTCCAGTATGCGCCGGTTCTTAATACAATCGACAAGGCGATAGTTGCAAGGGCATTGGACATGACGCTTGTTCTGAAACCTATAAATCGCTCATATGTTCTATTATAAACCCGCGTTCAATTTATATCAAGGTTTGCGCCTTATTTCCCCACTGCTAAAGCAGGGGGCTTTACGGCGCTATTTGGTAAGGTTTAAACGGCTTTGCTATAGAAATCCTAGAAGTCTGGCCGAAAAGCTCGCGCCTTTCGGTGATTGGTAGTACACTCCTCAACGACTCAGATAAGGAGTGAAACATGCTCGGTAAACATTCTCACCAACGCGGTCTGTTCGAGGCAGATAGCCAGTACCTGGAATTTGTGGGTCGGGACAGCTTCTACGGCTTCCTGGCCAAACAACGCGGCCAGCTGTTCCGGGACGAAGATTTCGCCGAATGCTACTGTCCAGACAACGGGCGGCCCAGCGTAGCTCCCAGTCTGCTGGCCAACGCCTTGCTGTTGCAAACCCACGATCGGGTCTCGGATGAAGAGGCCAAGGCGCGGGCGGACTACGATCTGCGCTGGAAAGTGGCCTTGGGGATCGAAGTAGGTGAGCGTCCTTTTGCTAAAAGCACGCTGCAATTGTTCCGCGCCCAACTGATCCTGAAAGAGAAGATGCGGGCCGTGTTTGTTCGCAGTCTGGAGCTGGCCAAACAGTCTGGGTACTTGAAAGAGCGGCGTCTGAAGGTGATCCTGGACACAACCTACATCCTGGGTCGAGGAGCGGTGAAGGACACCTACAATTTGCTGGGAGATGGCATCCAGCAGTTGTGTCGGGCGCTGGCGCAAACTCAAAAGCAAGAGTTGGAAGCCTGGGTGCAGGCGCATCAGTTCCAGGGCTACTTTGGATCGAGCCTCAAGGGGCAAGCCGAAGTGGATTGGGATGATGAGCAGGCGCACAACGTGTTCTTGCAGGGGATCGTGGCGGATGCCCAACGCCTGATGAGGTTGGCGCAGGAGAGGCGAGCGACCCTGGCGGAAGGAGACCCTGAACGCCAGCAAATCGCTGCGGCCGGGCAGTTGTTGGGGCAGTTGATCGACCAGGATGTGGATCTGACAGGCGGACAGGTCAAACTGAAAGAAGGCGTCAGCCGGGATCGGATCGTGTCGGTGCATGACCCTGAGATGCGGCATGGGCGCAAGAGCAGCTCCAGGCGCTTCGACGGGCACAAAGCGGCCATCGGGGTGGATGCCGAAAGCCAGTTGATCACGGCGGTGGAGGTTTTGCCAGGCAATGCGGCGGATGCTTCGCCAGCCATGCGCTTGACCGAAGCCAGTGAACAGAACAGTGGGCGGGAAACGGAAGAGACGGTGGGCGACTGCGCTTTTGGAGATGGGAACACCCGTCAGGAATTTGCCGATGCGCAACGGAAGCTGGTTGCCAAAGTGGCCGACCACGGGCGCAAGGGTCAAATCCATAAGAGCCAGTTCCAGATCGATTTGGAGACCATGACTTGCACCTGCCCAGCTGGTCACACCACGCCCATCCTGATTACCACCGGCTATTGGCTGGACAAGAACCGGCAGAAGCAACCTGGCAAGGCCTTTGCCTTTCCGGTGGAAACTTGTGCGGCCTGCCCGCTGCGCCCGCAGTGCATCCAAGCCAAAACCAAGCGGGGCCGCACCGTCCAGCTTCATCCCCAGGAAGAACTGCTGCAACAGGCGCGGGCCTTTCAGAACAGTGCTGAGTTCCGGTCCTATCGCCAAATGCGACAGACCGCCGAGCATCGCCTGGCTCGCCTGGTGCAGTTGGGTATCCGCCAGGCGCGTTACTTCGGCAGGCGAAAAACCCTGTTCCAGTTGTTGATGGCCGCTACGGTGGCGAATTTGACCCTGGTAGCCACT
>JBAQFX010000176.1:0-8062 GCA_049287485.1 Anaerolineales bacterium | reverse complement strand
ATATTCTCCGGTGGATTGGTGTCCCCAATGTCAAACCACCCTGGCGCGTGAGCAAGTCAAAGGGGATGACCGTCATTGTGAGCGTTGCGGCACACCTGTGATTAAAAAAGAGCTGGAACAGTGGTTTTTCAGGATCACGGACTACGCTGAAGAATTACTGGATTTTTCCACCATTGATTGGCCGGATCGTGTTCGCACCTTGCAGACTAACTGGATCGGCCGCTCTGAAGGTGCTTCGGTCGTATTCCATACGACGCAGGAAGATCCCATCGAGGTGTTCACCACTCGCCCCGATACCCTCTGGGGTGCTACGTTTATGGTTTTAGCCCCTGAGCATCCTTTGGTCCAGAAAATCACCACCTCTGAAATGAAGACTACTGTGGATGCCTACATCCAGCAGGCGTCTCGTCAATCGGATATCGATCGTGAAGCTTTGGATAAGGAAAAAACCGGCGTCTTTACTGGAGGGTACGCCATTAACCCGGTAAATGGTGAGCGAATACCCATCTGGATCGCCGATTATGTCCTGATGACCTATGGCACGGGTGCCATCATGGCTGTCCCTGCTCACGACGAGCGCGATTTCGCCTTTGCCTTGAAATTTGGTCTGCCTATTTTACCCGTCATTGCGCCTTCTGATGGCATTTCCAAATCCTTTGCCATGGCAGGCACCATGAAACACGGTTTTGAAGCTGCGCTGAAAGCGGAGCGGATACCCTTTGAGCAAGATCGGCATGGGCTGGATGTCACCATCCCGCTGTCAAAGGTTGATCGTTATATCGAGCTGGCACGCCAGTTTGTGAAACCTGGTTGTTGGAACGAGGTCGTCGGCACACGCTGGGTTTTCATCTTCGCTGATGCTGTCTCGGAATGGGATTCGCTGGAAAGTGAGCAGCATATTTTGGCGCGCTGCAAGCAAATGGAGCCGAATGTTGGCCAGGCCCGCACCTTGATGGAGATGCTTTGGAATGTCGACTTTTATCGCCATGTCCTCTATCATGCGGAAGTTGGCACCATGATCCATTCGGGTGAGTTTTCTGGCACAGCTGGCGCCGAAGCCAAAGATAAAGTCACTCGCTGGCTGGAAGAAAATGGCATTGGTAAAGCCGCCGTGAATTACAAGCTCCGCGATTGGCTGATATCTCGCCAGCGCTATTGGGGGGCACCCATCCCCATGGTCTATTGTGACGACTGTGGCTGGAATCCTGTGCCAGAAAACCAGCTGCCCGTGTTGCTGCCCGATGATGTCGAATGGCGCCCGAGCGGAGTCAACCCTCTCACCATCCATCCCACCTGGAAGCACACCACCTGCCCGGTCTGCCATAAACCTGCCGTGCGCGAGACCGACACCATGGATACCTTCATGTGCTCTTCCTGGTATCACCTGCGTTATCTCAGCCCGCATGATGATCAGGCTCCATTTGACCAGAAAGAATACGATTACTGGATGCCCGTGGATACGTATACTGGCGGCATCGAGCATGCCACCATGCACCTGATGTACACGCGCTTCTTTCATAAAGCTCTGCGCGATATGGGCATCACCAGGGGGTCAGAGCCCATGCTGCAATTAAGGAACCAGGGCATGGTGCTCGGTGAAGATAACGAAAAGATGTCCAAGAGCAGGGGGAATGTGATCGCTCCTGATATGCTGGTTGCTCGTTATGGTGCCGATACCGTCCGTGCCTACCTGATGTTCTACGCCCGCTGGGATATGGGTGCACCCTGGAGCAGCACCGGTATCGAGGGTACCTATCGTTGGGTGCGCCGGGTCTGGACGCTGTTCACCGATCCAGTTGAGCCGGGCAACCCCAGCCCTGAGCTGCTGCGCTCCTTGCGCCGTAAGCTGCACCAGACATTAAAGCAGGTCACTCATGATTTCGAGTTGTTTGAGTTCAATACCATCGTTTCTGCCTTGATGGAGTTGCTCAACGAGATGTACAAAGCCCGTGAGCAGGGTACCGCAGGCACCCCTGAGTGGTCCGAAGCAGTGGATATTTACCTGAGAATGATGGCCCCGGTCATCCCTCATATCGCTGAGGAGTTATGGACTTACCTTGGCAAGCCCTATTCCATCCATCAGCAACGTTGGCCGCAGGTCGACCTGGCCGCGGCCGCTGAAGAGCTCATCACCCTGGTGGTTCAGGTCAATGGCAAGCTGCGTGATCGTATGATGGTGCCGGTTGACATCACAGAAGCCGAAGCCAGAAAGGTTGCCCTGGAAAGTGAAGCCATCCAGAAGATTCTCGAGGGCCAGTCTCCCAAGAAAGTCATCGTCGTCCCCGGCCGCCTGGTCAACATTGTGATTTGAAATCCATTTGATTTCTAGGGGCGAAGCAGTGCTTTGAACGCTACCCGTTATATCCATCACCCGCTTCGCCCTTTAATTTCATCCCACCCTCCAACCTCTTCCCAAGGACTTCGTGGGGCGAAGCAGTGCTGTGAATATGTCCTGTGTATCCGTCACCTGCTTTGCCCTTTTTTAGAATCCCAATCTTTCCCCGGTTGTTCTGTAGGGGTGATCGGCGCTCGCCCATTCTTATCCAAAGCTACCACATGGTTTCTTTTGTCGTGGTAAAACAGCCTGTCCGGTCTGGTTTTCTGACCGGAATGCTGCGCCCTTCTTTCTTTTTACCCACCTGCCTAAACCTCCCCGCTCTGGATCGTACCACCTTGCCCCGTAATAGTACAACCCCAGTCCAAATTCCTTACATTAACTTCTAAATAATATCCAATTTATTCGATATTGCCTGGTAAACCTCCTGGTGGTAATCTGGAATAAAACCTACCAAGTTCAAACCATTTCACTACCAGGAGGTACTACCATGTTACCAGAAATAGCACGTTTTCAAAGATGGCTGCACCGCAAATCACCTCTGGCCAGCACATCCAAGCACTACTGCAACGACCTGGAACTCTTCTTTGCCTGGCTCCAAAAAGCGCCCAATGAAGTACGTGTCATCGATGTAGACCGTTTCATCGAGCATTGCCAGCAGGAAGGATACGCCCTGACCACCATCAACAGGCGATTGGCTGCGCTGCGTTCCTTCTACGCCTTCCTCAACATGGAATCTGACCAACCTCTCAAAAACCCGGTCATCCCCAAGCGTCATTTCGTCCGTCTCGGTCAAATCCTGCCTCGCGATATCCAGGATCCTTTGGTAGAACGGCTCTTCTCCGTTATCAGGGGCGCACGCGATCGGGCCATGTTTCTGCTCATGCTGCGCTGTGGCTTGCGGGTAGGGGAAGTACGCAATCTCTCGCTCGATGACCTGTATCTGGATCCCATTTTTGGCAGCCTGCCGCGCCTTTGGCTGCATGGTAAGGGTGGTAGTCAAAGGGTGATGTATCTGTCGGCGCAACCGCTGGCCGCCTTGCAGGTCTGGCTCGAGATTCGCCCGCTGGTCGATGATAGTGCCGTGTTTCTCAACCGCTTCGGTAGGCGACTGACCGTCACCGGCATCCAAAAACGGCTGATGAAATACTGCCAATCTGCCGGGATGTGGGTCACCTGCCACCAGCTGCGTCACACCTTTGGGCGACATATGGTCGAAGCCCGGGCGCCGGTCACGACCATTCAAAAATTGCTTGGACATGCTCGCCTGGAGACCACAGAGCTGTACCTGCACATCTCCGATTCCCAGGTGCAGGAAGATTACCAGGTGGCCATCGAGGAAGTGATCAGGCGTTTGCCGTTGGAAGGAGGCCAGGGATGAGCCGCGGCGGAAAGGGCAAGAAGCGTGCTTTTCACTTCAAAAATATTAAGCCTGCCGACCCTGAAGTGCGTCGTTTTGGAGATTGGCTGCCAGAAAACCAATACTTTTTCGCCTGCTTCCGCCGCTGGTTGAAGGATGCAGGATATGGTGATTCAGCCCTCTCAATATACAGCGTCGCGGCTCGCCAGATCATCGGTTACCTGGATAAACCCTACTGGACCATCGATCCTGAGGCCGATTTAGCCCGCGCCTGGCAGCATCTTTGCCAGAGGCCGATCACTGCAAGCACCCTCGATTCCTACGAAAAAGGCTGGCTGAGATTGGACGAGTACATCCGTCTGCGTTGCCATCGTCCGCCCAGGACCCCGCAGATCCATTGGGAATATTTTTTCGACTCAATACCCATCTGGATGCAAACGGATATCCGTGAGTTCCTGCACCACTGCCAGCGCAATTGGCAGAATGACCGAAAAATCGAACGCTTCAAAGATACACTCGGGCACTTGACCCTTCCCTTACGCTGGTTGGTGGCTCATTTCCCCATGGATGACCTGCGCGGTCTCACTCCTCAGGCCTGGTATGCTTACCTGGATGAGCGCCTGGCATCCGGGATCAATCCCAAGACGCTCAATCACGATCTGGGCAGCCTGAAGCATTTTGTGTTTTACCTCCAGGAGCACGACCGCCCTGTGTGCGAGCGTTTCTTGCAGGTCGATTACCTGGACGAAAGCACGAATCTGCCCAAAGATGTCCCGATCGACCAGTTGCGCAAGCTACAGAAGCTGATCCAGGATCAAACCAGGGTAACCCATGCAGGTTGGCGGCGGATTGGTCGCCTGGACCTGGCCTGGTTCCTGCTCATGCTCCATAGCGGCCTGAGCACCTGTGAAGTGCGCTCTTTGCGACTGCAAGACATCGATTGGGAAGCGCGCCGGATACGCATCGAGCAATCCAAAAATATGAAAGACCGCATGGTCTATCTAAGCCAGGCTACCGTGGATGCGCTCAAGGCCTACCTGGAAGTGCGTGGGGTGGCTGAGGCTTTGCCTGATTTTGTATTCATATTCCGGCATCGCCCACTCACCCGCAGCTATTTTTTCGAGCGTTTACGCACCTATTGCCAGGTATTGGGTATCCACATCCACCCGCACCAGCTGCGGCATAGCTGCGCCACCCTGCTCCTGAACAGCGGCGCTCCGGTGCTCACCGTGCAGACGCTGCTCGGGCACAAATGGTTGGATACTACGTTGGGCTATGCCCGTCTTTATGATGGCACAATCGCTGCGGATTATTATTCGGCCATGGGGATCATTGAACACCAAATGCATCTACCTGAAGATGCTTTTGCCGAGCCGCCCGGAACAGGGCAGCTCCTGGCATTGGTCGATTCTTTACGGGAAGGCACCTTGAACCAGGCTCAAGCTGAGGCGGTCCGGCAACTACGTGCCGGAATCATGGCTTTATCCGAAAAGGAGCATACTATTCATGATGTTAAGGTGCAGGCTTCACAAGATTGACCCAGGCCATCCTCCTGAGGCCTTGGGTCGGGTATCATCAAGATACCTAAATAGGGAAGGTGAGTTGGCGGGATTTCCAGCTTTCTCGCCTTCCATTTTGAATATTAAGATATCATTTAATAACCTTTCTTTTCTTTTACCATTTTTCTCAACTCAATCGCTCTAATAATCTGCTCTTCAGTAGGATCAAAATTTATGATTTGTCTCAAAGTGAAATTATGTCCAAATAGCATTCTACCCTCGGGTGGAGATTCGCCCCACACCTGAAAGGAGTATTCAGGAATCCAATTTTCTAATACTGCTATCGGGATTTGCTCATTTTCCTGTAAATAATTATAGATCTTTTCAAATAAATACTGAGGCAAACTCTTAGGATCAAAATATTGGGGTGCAAGTATATCGAAAAGATCCTCTTGATGCTTTTTGTCTGCTTTTAAAATAGCTGATATTATGACCAAACTAGCGATACCCACATTCCGGCGCCTGAATAACTCTATGTTCAGATCCAATATCGGCAAACGGGAGTCTAGGTCACTCCATTTTAGTATGTCTTTACCTAGCCTTGGATAATCATCATATTCGTCCATATTACTGCATCCCTAAAGCATTTACTAAATTGATTAAATCATCCGCCAGATCCTGGCTAACACCATAATACTCCATATCGGTACTCAAAACATTATCAACATAATTATTTACTTGTTGTATATAGTCTTGTATCTGTGTTTCGCTCCAATTTTGTCGAGCAAGATAATCTTGAATAGTTTCTCCATTACGCATATTCCGCTGAATGTTTCTCAGGTCATTTCTTAAGTCTTGTGCATTGTGTCTTCTATCTCGTCCTTCCGGATCAGGCATACATGGATGAGGAGCAAAACCAGCCACAGAAAATCCTAATAGCATCGCAAGATGCTGTGCCGAAGAAGAAGCTCCCCCATCTCCACGAGAAAAAAGCGAACTTATGCCATTCGAGATAGCCTCTCCGGCTTGGTTTATACCATTAGCCACAGCCTCCGGTCCACCTGCAGCATAGTATGCGACGGTTGCTACTACAGCAACACCAAAGATTGCCCAACCAACACCGGGAATTCCAACAAAAGGTATTGCTATACAAAATGGGCAATGTCCAGTAGGATCTGTGTAACGGATTGGATTATTGAAAGAATAGGCATAACGGTCAAATGCAGTAGAACTTATTGGAATAGATTGAAGGTTAGGATTCTGAATACTAGCCCCATTTTCCGTATTGAGTTGATACAGAAACTGACTTTCATGATAATCAACGATCAGTGGCGAATATGTAGATGATCCTAGATATCCAACTGCATTCTGGTTACCACCCTCACCAGTTCCAGGTATAATCGAATCAGGTTGAATGAAACGGCCTAAAGCAGGATCTAGCCACCTAGAGCCATACCAGTATAAGTTAATGTAACTCTCCGTTCTCTGCCTGGTAAACCGATAGCTTGTGGACGAGGTGTAGGCGTAATACCGGTCCTCTCCCCAGGGATAATATCTCACTTCCGATATCGAGCTCCCAGTGGCATCAGCCGTGATCGCCTGCGAGCCATGGTGATCTCCCATGAGATAGTACAGGCTGTTCGCCCCCCGTCGCATCGCCACTCGCGTGGCTCCTGCATAGTAATACTTCACCATTGTATCCGTGCTTCCTGTCCACTCTAAGTAACATTATCCTGAGGGTACCGAGGGATTACCAATATAAATTGTAGTGACTATGCTGGATATGTCCCTGTCAAACGTGCTCCTTACCCGATTACCATCACCATCATAAGTGAATGTAGCGATCGTTTTGCTCGGGCTATCTACTTGAACCAGCCGATTCTCGGCATCATAACTCATGGTGTACAGATGTCTCCCCACATATCTGGTGATCTGGTTACCATTTTCATCGTAGGTGAAGCTATCGGAACCTATCGCCGCCATTGCAAGACCGTGATTAACTTAATCATGAATTGCCTTCAGAATAGCAAATTTCTGCTCACCTGTCAATCATTTAAGACCGAGATCATCTCCGCTTCACATTTTTTCGCCAATTGCTAAATGGTAACAACCAAAAGCTACTCTTTTATTAGAAATCTTAAAATATTCCGAATTTCTCAAATTCCTCTTGTGGATTAGCACATTTGTGCTATAATTAGAATGCCTTCAATAAATATGGTTTTTAAAATAAAGGCATTCGTATACCGGTTGTTCTTTACCGGTAAAAGTTGTAATTACTCACGCCCCCACCCCTGCACCTTACCAACTTCATCCAACCTCAGGCCATATTCGTTCCTCTTCGTATTTTTCACGGAACGAATACTTAACAAGAGGAAATGATTACCTTGGAATTGAATGCATTTATTTTTTTAAAATTCAATTCACTATCTCATATGCCTGTTCAATGTTTACGACCTCATCCAATAAAATGCTTATAATATTAAAGATCCCATATATCATCGTATCCTTAGTGACCATTGTATTTTTTTTCTTTCCCTTGCTATCATCACCGCGAATTGTTTGAACCATCATCTTCTTTTAAGCGTAGTTTGTTAGAATAGGTATTACCTGGCTTTCATCGCGCGAGTAATTTATGACCACACAAGAAATCCAAAAAGAGCAAGTCCGCTGGTGGGATTGGCTATCTTCGATCCTGCTGATCATTATCTTGCAAATCGCCGCCGCCCGTCTGGTCGCCACCCTGTGGACCAAAAACCTGACGCTCATTCAGGTAATCGCCCTGATGGGCACAATATTAGGCTTGGCCCTTGGTAAAAGTATCTTCAGGCGCTTTTGGGTTGTGTTTTTTAGCATTTCTTACGGGATAAT
>JBAQFX010000175.1:0-34756 GCA_049287485.1 Anaerolineales bacterium | reverse complement strand
CATTAATCCCAGCAAAAGAAAGGATGGGGTGCCTGGAGCGAAGCGTATTAGGATGGGTGCGCAAAGCTTCTGCCAGCACACCCATCATCGAATCAGCCGGCATGTTAAGGCGGAATATTTCAGCCATCCGGTTCGTATCTTTCCCACTTCCATAATTAATGGCATTGTCAGATGGGCCTACCTCAGGTGTAATCATCGTTTTATATGTGAAGGTAGGCATGATGATCGTCTCAAAAGAAGAAGTGAGCGTACCCAATACAGTCTCGACACCTCCGTGAACTTCTCCAAAGGCTGAAAGTGAGGCATGCACAATCACTGGTTGGGAGTGGTCGATATCCAGCCTTCGTAACCCCGTAATAAAATCACGAAAGGTCAGCACGAGCGGTCATTCCCCTTTCCAGCTGGCCTTGCGCTTCTCTACGAATGCCTTCATTCCCTCCTTCTGATCCTGCGAGGCGAACAAAAAAAAGAAAGCTCGACGTTCATCTGCCAGACCATCACTTAAGAAGGATTCAAAGGCATGATTAATCGCCTCTTTTCCCAGGCGAATGGCCAGTGGGGCGCGGGCAGCAATTTCTCCTGCCAGCTGCAACGCTTCATCCAGGTAACGCTCAACCGGCACAACCCGGTTGACCAGACCGAATCTCTGTGCTTCTTCAGCAGATAACCAACGATTGTTGAGCACCATCTCCATAGCCAGGGTTTTACCCACCGCTCGCGTCAGGCGCTGCGTGCCTCCAGCACCGGGGATCACGCCAAGGTTGATCTCAGGCTGGCCAAAGCGTGTTGTTTCAGAGGCCACGATCATGTCACAAGCCATGGCAAGCTCGTTCCCACCTCCCAGACACCATCCCGAGACGGCAGCGATGACAGGCTTTTGGATGCTGCGCAAGCGATCGAATAGGGGAATATGGCTGCGGGTAAGCATATCCACTGCCGATGCCTCCGCCATTTCCTTGATATCTGCTCCACCGGCAAAAGCCTGGTCATCTCCGGTGATGACCATCGCACCCACCACCGGTTCATGATCAAAGGTTTCTAGTGCCTCGATCAGCTCATGCAATACAGTGCTGTTGAGAGCATTGCGCACCTTTGGGCGGTTAATCCGCACAAGCCCAACATTTTGGTGAGTCTCAATCAAAATAGTTTCATAATTTGTGGACATAGCCCCTCGTTATTAAATTAGGTAGGATAAATCCAGTATATGGATGATTTAAATTATACGTCATTATCAAGAGTCAGATATCAAGCACGGAAGCCAGCTCTGTCAGATGCTGGCGAGATAAATCCAGCTGAAGCTCAACCCACCACTGTAAGGTATGTACTCCCCACCAGGGGTGTCTGGCCATGCAGCTCCAGCCAGCCGGGGATAATGTTCGTAGCCAGCTCAATTCTTGCAGGCGTAAATTAGAGAAATCTTCCAAAATTTCTTCGCTTGATTCTCCCGGTTGATAATGATTTGCCATCCAGGCTTGCCCTTCGAAAGCTGGCAATACTGGTGCGGTCTCATTCTTTATTCGAGGCAGTTGGACCGAAAACCATCGAGCTTCAAGCTCTCGTAAATGAGCCAGGGTATAGTGGGGAGTGCGCGAATCTAGTCCATATGGCTGATGCCAAGCAGTGGAGGGTATACCGTTTACTGTTTTTGTAAGCTCGTCTATTACACTTTCCAAGGCCAATAATAATTCTTGGCGGTAAGCGATTAATTCTTCCATGAACCTCTTTGCACTGTACGAAGAATGCTCATTATTTTTCAGGAGTAATCGTAATGACTTGCCCGGTGAGAGAATGCGAGGCCTGTGAGCACAAATAGAGCACCAAACCGACCAGTGTTGGATGGTTACCCAGGCGTGCCTGGGGAGAGGATGCAAGCCAGGAATGCAAGGCTGCCTCATCCCAGCTCTGGGCAGGAATAATACCCCATTCGCTTGTATTATGGCAGACAGCATTAACACGAATGTTATAGAGACCTAATTCGCTTGCCACTGCTCGAGTTAATCCAACCAGCCCTGACTGGCTGGCAAGATAAGCTGGGTAACCGGCTTGAGTAAAGCCCGGCGCGAGGGTGGAAATTAGATTAACCATCGAGCCGCCACCTTGCTTCTGCATGACCCGCCCAACCTGCTGCATGGTGAAGAATGGCCCAGCTAGGTTCACATCAATGGTGCGATGAAATTCCCATTCATCCATGTCAAGGATCGAGGCTCTTGGCTGGATTGAAGCATGGTTCACCAGCATGTCTATTCGCCCGAAATGATCCACTACTTGAGACACCATAGCTTCAATCGGCATGCGTTTGGCAATATCAAATATAAACGCCTCAGCCTTACCCCCTATGGTGTGTATCTGGCTGACCGTGTCATCCAGGTTTAAAGGGTTAATATCATTGGCTGCCACAGATGCGCCCAGGGAGGAAAAGGCCAGGGCAATTTCGCGCCCATGTCCACGCCCAGCACCGGTGATCAATGCTACCTTATCAGCAAATTCATCCATAATCTATTCCCCACACTCAGAATTCAACCATAAACCTTTAATATTACCCTTGCGGGCGTGTCAATCATCAGCTTGAGAAGCACAAACAACGACCCCATTCGGATTTTCCGCGGCGTTTAGCAAGAGTCCCAGATAAGGGGAAGGGTCGAGCGTGTTTTCGATCTTTAGCTCATTGCGAAAACTCCCCTGACCATCATCTAGTACAATCGAAAAGTGGAGATGTACCCCCACCGGATTACCAGGATCTCCTGAATAATCTCCCTGATACCCCAGGAATGTACCGGCTTCCACGAACACCTCACTTGTCCCAGGTAGGAATTGTGGGGATATATACGAGGCACCATTTTGATCCGCCATGTGAGTGTAATATGTCCAGATCTGGCGGTTGGGGTTGAGCGGATCAAACGGGATGCGAACAATGACGGTCGACTTCCAGTTCGGCAGCCGGGTGAGATAACCTTGATAAGCAGCTAAAACAGGCGTTTTACCAGGTTCGTCACCGCCAAAGATATCAATCCCCTGATGTCGTGTGCCCGGTCGAAAGGAATCTCCCCAAATGAAGCCAATATAACCGCTGGTGGGCAGGATAATTGGGGCGTTCCCGCAACTTTCACCTGCTTGGTTTACCCAATCCTGATGCGCGGCCGGGTCATGCAACCACTGGCTTAACTGTCTCATGCGCCTTACCCGCGTACGCAGCCATGGATAAGTAAAATAAGCTGCCACCAAGGCAAATATCAATATGAGCGCAACGAACCAGCGTAGCAAAGTCTTTCGTTTCTTTACTATCATTTTTAGGAACCAGAAGAATTGTAACTTACCATGGATGGATTTGTCAGATAACCAAGCGAACTCAAGATATCCGCTTCTTTTTGCTTCAACCAGTGTTTGCTGTTAACTTACCTGCATTATAAAGTATATATAATATCAGTATTCCAAGAATTGAGGATCCCTCCATGAAGAAAATGCATCCAGAATTCCCTCAACAGTTCGAAAGTGAACGGCTGATCTTGCGCTGCTATCGCCCTAGGGATGGGAAATGGTACTACGCCATGAGCTTGAGATTAAATAATGGGGTTTACAAAAACAATATCCGTCCATCTGAAATCTTTATATAATTTTGCTTCAGGAGATCCGCAAAATTTTCCGTGACTCCAACGAATTTCAATATGAAATTTAGCAGTATATAATCCCCCTAATGTTTTATTTTTATAATTTACAAATAAGTTAACTACGCTTTGCTTTCTATGAAAATCTGGTACAGCTTCAATATCCAAAATTTTCCATTCCTTTATCCATTGATGAAGAGAAGGAATTTTTACACCGTAATAAGTTTTACCTGTAGTTCCTGCAAAGATATATTCAATCGATTCTATTCGAAATAAAAAACGTACAATGTGTTGTATTACACTATTTCTTGAGGAACCGTTCATTGATTGATGATAATATCCATTAAACTTATCAGCTGAATATCTGGCAACATTATGGCATAGATTAATATAATTTGTTTCAAACTTACTCTTAGCTTCACTAGACAACTTGTTTATTTCATCTTGAAGTTCTTTCCTGTCATCTTTTAATGCTTCTTTTTCAAACTCCTCAATCGATTCAGGAAAATGAGATAATCTAATATCCCTAATTCCACTGTATAAACTTTGAAAATCTGCTGGGGCTGCAATTAAGTACCAATTCTCAGATCGATCGGCAGGGGGCAGTCCTTGAGGGATACTAGTAAATATATGTGATGGAGAAAAATTAAATACCACATTACTCTCGGCTTTTATTGAAATAGGAGTATTTGCAACTAATAGATCCTGTGCACCTGAGCCCACTCTTGCCATTTTTTGAGGTCCTAACCATTTTAGACTCTCCACAGAAGTAAAAAGTGAGTGTTTTTCACGGAGCATTTTCCCCAATTCATATAACCGTGCGTATAATTTAGTATTTGGTGGATTCTTAAATTCGATTTTAAATCGATTATATTTTTCTTGCGATAATGTGTCTTCAAATAAACGCTTTACTTGATCAGAAGACAACATAAGCGGATGTTTTATTCCTAAAACACCAAATGCTACAGATAATTCAGAACATTCGGTTTTCTCGGTAGGCATATACAACTTCCCTTTATTCTCAATTCGTAATTTTGCTAAATTACAATATTCCTCAGAAATATCAAATCCAACATATTTACGATTGTTAATTGATGCAGCTACACATGTTGAACCAGACCCGACAAAGGGATCAAGAACAACATCTCCTTCATAAGAAAATAACTCAATAACTCGTTTTGCTAGTTCAACAGGAAAAGGAGCAGGATGTCTAACTCTTTTGGCAGATTCTGGAGGAATCTCCCATATTGATAGAGTAGCATCCATAAACTCAGTAGCACTTATTCCTGAATCACCGCTATCAGGCCTATTGAAGGATTGTTTTGCAAACACTAAAAGATATTCGTGGATATCACGCAATCTAGGTGCTTTGGCGCTCCTCCAGCTTCCCCAAGCACAATTTCCATTTGATCCTTTTGCTTTCTGCCAAATGATTTCACCCATTGGCAAGAAACCTACCCTCATATGAATATCATAAAAAAAAGCATGTAATGGAATATACGGCTTTCGCCCAAGATTAGCAACATTAACAACATATCTTCCTCCAGGACGAAGGACTCTATATACTTCACATGCTACATTCTCAATTAATCTTAAATATTCTTTGAGACTTACATTATCATCATATTCTTTGCCAACATTATAGGGTGGCGAGGTAAATGCTAATGCAATTGAATTATCTGGGATAATATTAATATTCTCAGATGACTGACAATAGATTTTATTAGCCCAACCTTCTGCTGGTGGCACTATAATCGAATTCAGTTCCTTCTTGGATAAGGGTAAAGAAAATAATCCTTCATACATATTTCTGTTGTAGAAGGAAGATGAGTCGTGGGACTCTCTCTTTCCAGTTCCAAAGGAAGATGTTTTAGTTCTTTCCATCAATAATCTCTTGAGAGACCATATACATAAATATTATAGCATATTTGTTCTAGAAAGTGCCATTAAAATTCTGTTTCAGGATAATAATAGTGTTAGTAAATAATGATCCTAATTAAGTCGCGCTACTCGAGTAGATCCAGTATTTTAGCGTTAGTCACACGCTGAATTTCATGTGGGTTGAGATGCACCAGTGCATTCTCTGCTCCGCCACCAGCGTATGCTTCGGTTAATTCAAGCACTCTGCGGTCAATCAAGGTAGTCAATGCCTGACGATGACCAAAAGGCGGCATCGCCCCTACCTCATAACCACTGATCTTAAGCACCTCCTCTGGAGAGGCGAGCTTAACCCGCTTTTTGCCCACCCTGAATAGATCTGCGATGGCGCGCCGGTTTATGCTGGATGCTCCACATGCAATCGCCAGGACTGGCTGGTCATCAATCACAAAAAGGATAGATTTAATAATTTGCTCCAGTCTGGCACTCACCGCCTGTGCTGCAGATTCCACAGTGGGGGTGGGTACATCTAGGTGCAGGATCTCACCTGGAATACCATGGACTTGCATAAAATCTTCTAAATCAGGCACGCCCTGTTTGGTTGTTGTCATTGTGTTCCATGGAGCGGTATTTACGGATGTTCTCCAGTTCATCCTCGCTATGATCAGCGATGAGTAATTTCACTTTTCCCATGGTCATTTCCTGTAGCAGTCTCCCGGCTTCCTGCCCTGACTCTGAAGCCAGTCCATGCTGCAGGGTTTTGTAAGAATCGAAATACAACTCATGGATCAGTGAACATGCCATATCACCGTATATCACCTGACTTACCCGACTGGTCGCTTCTCGTCGCAATCCGGGAATACTTTCCGCGGCACGCAAAAAGCGTGGCCAGAAGACATGGAAATCTGGGGCGGTAGTCGATTCAACCAGGATAATCAACTTGTGCATCGTTCCATTATACCCTTGGCCGAATATCATAAGATATGTCTCCTCGGGCATTCTTTCGTGGTATGATACCAAAAGCGAGGAACCTGAAAATGGACGACAAGATCACAATCATTGAAGGACCACCTCCAAATTTCGAGGATGTCCATGAGGGTTGGCCTCTGGGGTTGTATGAAAGCCCAACCCTGCATAAACTGGCTTTGACCCGCCTGCGTACATTCAATGGCCCAGCTTTAGTAGAGCGTTGTTATCGCGCCTGGCGTAAGCACCAATCTATCCAACTCGAATTCCGGGCAGCAGATGGATTAATCCACAAGACGCCTATTGTAGCCTCGCGTACACTGGAAATGAATGAAGGCCAGCTCATCTTATTGTGGGTACGCCTGACGGAGCAGGAAGCTCTATTGGAATTGGGGGCAGAGGACGACCAGTCAGACAATGAGGATGATGACCAAGAACCACCAATGTAACCATGAAACATGCTCAACGATAACAGGCAGGTTGTTGAACCTGCCTGTTCGTTATTTTAAGGGTTAGAATACTGATGGGAGGGAATCCAATGACAGAGACAATCCACAGCGAATTCAAAGATGGGATATTTACTATCACCCTGGACCGACCAAGGGTCAATGCATTGAACCTGGAGATGGTAAAAGCACTTCAAGTTGCTTTCAAGCAGGCTGCTCAACACAAGCAGGCACGCGTGGTACTGCTCAGGGGCGCTGGAGATGTATTCAGCGCCGGGCAGGACGTATACGAAATCTTGAAAGCTGAAGGGGAATCTTACCGTAAGCACATGCTGGAGACCTATAACCCCTTGGTGATACAAATCCGTCGATTAGATATCCCCATACTGGCTGAAATTAACGGCATGGTAGCTGGAGCGGCCCTGGGGTTGGTGCTGGCATGTGACCTGCGCATTGCCAGTGAAGGTGCTCGATTCCTGGTGGGATTCCTGGGCATAGGGTTGGCCCTAGATTCAGCCGTATCGCTATTTCTGCCAGCGCTGATTGGCCTGGGGCGGGCAACAGAAGCAGCATTCACCAATGAAGCCATCACGGCTCAGAAAGCCCTGAGTTGGGGTTTGGTCAACCGTTTGGTTCCTGCTCACATGTTAGAAGCAAGTGCCCTTGAAATGGCGCAGGCTTTAGCCAGGGGGCCTATCCATGCCATGGGTTGTGCCAAACGGGACTTCAATAAGGCAATCTATCCTCACCTGGAGCAGGTTTTAGACTACGAAGCACATATTCAAGAGATTGCCCGGCTTGGAGTTGAGCACAAGGAGGGGATGATGGCATTTGTAGAAAAAAGAACTCCCAACTGGGAAAACTGCTAGCCTCTGCGCATGAACATCGCCACGACAGTGAGGAAGATAAATAAGACTCCCACGCCTGAACCTGCCACAAGTGCCTCCCGTCTACCGCGTGCATCCACCAGAGTGAACGGAGGGCTTACCCCGTACCTCTCTAATATTGGACCCCCAAACCAGGCAAAAAGTGTGCCCCCAATTAAGCCACCGATGTGTCCCCAGTTATCGATTCCCGGCGTCAGGCCAATGATCAGGTTGATCACCGCAATAATGACCACCTGAGACAATGCCCGGCGGGCGATGCTGCCGAATATTTCCCGGTTCTGATAAATAAGTACCCCTTCTGCGCCCAATAAACCAAAGATCGAAGTAGAAGATCCAAGCGATTGGTATGGTGAGAACATGAATGAGATCACGTTTCCGGCAAAACCGCTTAATATAAACAGGCTTAAATAACGCCAACGACCATAAAACCTTTCCAACATTGGACCGATATAAAATAAGGCATACATATTGAAACCAATGTGGAGGATAGAGCCGTGCAGGAACATGGGGGTAAATAAGCGCCAGATCTGCCCTTGTATAATCAGGCTATTGTCTTTAACACCAAAAGCTGCTGGCAAGTCCACCCCTAATAAATAACTGGTGCCCGCCTGTACCAGGTAGACAACCACGCAGATGCCGATCAAAATATACGTCACATATGGACGGTAAACTGGACGTACAGAAGGTTGGCTTACAGGAAGCGCTGTCGGAGAAGTGTTTACCTGCGGAGCTTGCTGATTCTGGTTCATAAGGTGACTTTCCGTGGCTTAACCCGGTGGTGTTCTGCGACAATGATGGAAATGATCGTATCGACTGTTTCATCCAGATGGAGCTCACGGTTGATCACCACATAATCAAACGAATTCAGATGAGTCATCTCCTGCCGGGCGGTGACAATACGCAGTTTAAGCCCTTCGGGGGTTTCTGTCTTGCGTTCCTGGAGGCGATTTACCATTTCTGCTTCATCCTGGGAAGACAGGAATATCATCAATGCCTCCGGGTACAGTTTGCGGATTGTTGCAGCACCTTGTACATCCAGGCGCATGACCACATCCTTGCCACTCGCCAGGGCCTCACTAACTTGCGCCCTGGGAATGCCCTTATAATCGTTATAGACGATGGCATACTCCAACAACTCGCCTTTTTCGATCATTTCTGCGAACTCATCGTTGGAATAAAAAAAATAGTCCCTTCCATCGACTTCATTGGGTCGTGGTGGGCGGGTTGTGGCAGTCACCACAAATTGAAAGGGAAGGTTTCTTTCTTTCATGCGTTGGATGATCGTATCTTTACCCACTCCTGATGGGCCGGAAATGACGATCATCAGTGGTTCATGGTGAGGCAGGTTCAATTCGAATTCGCTCATAGAAATCTCCGCAAACAAGCATTATAATTCAGCCTAGCCAGGGTTGCGAGCATAACTGACCGGTAATTTCACATATGGAGATCAATTATGCCAATTTATCAATATCGATGTCTGAATTGTAAAAAACGCTTTGAGGTTTACTTATCTTATAAGGAATATGGTGAAAAAAGCATTCATTGTCCTCAATGTAAAAGTGACCAGGTTCAAAGGCGGATAGAACGCATCCGCATTGCGAAATCGGAAGAAAGCCGGCTGGATTCCCTCACGGATATATCCGGCCTGGAGGGTATTGAAAATGATCCCCGCTCCCTGGGTAAAATGATGCGAAAAATGGGCAATGAAATGGGCGAAGAAGTCGGTCCAGAATTTGATGAAGTAGTAGATCGTTTGGAAGCGGGACAAAGCCCTGAAGATATTGAAAAAGCAATCCCTGACCTGGAAGGGGGAGCAGGCGGGTCGGGTGAGGATATGGATTTCTAGATCGTCATTGCTTATCGATTGATGTTCAACCTTTTAGAAATCACCCGGCGCATCTCTTCCTGCACTGCAGCAGGCGACTGCGAAGCATCAATCACTTCCCATCGTTCTGGTTCAATCTGAACCAGGTTGAAATACCCTTTACGTACCCGCCGATGGAAATCCAGTTCATAGGCGTCCAGGCGGTTCCATTCCCCTTTCAGTTCTTTACGTCGTAAACCCGTTTCCACATCCACATCCAATAATATGGTCAAATCCGGTTTCAAACCGCCCGTCGCAAAAGACACCAGCACGCGTAAAGGTTCAATGTCAATTTGATGGCCGTAGCCTTGATAAGCCAAAGTCGAATCGGCATAACGGTCACTGAGTACCACCCCACCTCTCTCCAGGTGGGGTCGGATGACCTGCTCTACGAGTTGAGCGCGCGAGGCTTGAAAAAGCAAGATTTCGGTTCGTGGATCCATTTCCTTATTTTCAAGGTTGTGCAGAATCGTCCGTATTTGTTCGCTGATCGAGGTTCCACCAGGCTCGCGGGTAGTTAAAACGTCCATTCCATGCTGGCGTAAATATTCTGCCAGTTTGGGGAGCTGGGAAGTCTTTCCGCTGCCTTCAGGACCTTCAAGGGTGATAAACATATACATTAATCTCGGTAAACACGCACACGCCGGTATGGTTCTTTCCCATAGGAATGGGAAGTCAAATTTGCCTGGCGGGCCATCTGATGCTGCAAGCGGCGGATATATGCCGTGGCAGGGGGTAATTCGACATAACGTTCACCATTCAGCACCGCATCAATAGCCGCCTGAGTATTTTGCATGGCCGGTTCCATGCCCCGCTCATCAGATACCGTTGTGGACAGGTTGTATAAATCGCTGAGAAAGTGTTGCATCTGGTTAACGGTATTTGCCCGTAATACATAGATCGGCATACCACGATTCTCTGCATCGACTACCGGGTGTTGGCGATTACGATAATATGATCTGAGTGTAACCAGGACCTGCGCCTCACCTAATTCGTTTACCACGATCGCTGGAACCCCCAGATACTTGGCCGCCTGGATCAGCCGGTTACGAGCCACTCCATAGGGATAAATGCGCACAGGTTGGAGCGTGGATAGAGGCTGCCTGGATCCCTCATCTTCACGATTTACGGATGGCTCGTTAACATTAACCCTATTCTCGATAGCTGAAAGTCCGCGATCCTTGCCAAACTCCATGGGCTGGCGGTTATATCCCTGAGCACCAAGGCCGCGTTTGGCAGGTGAAGTGGAATGTTCAATATGGATTTCCCCAGCCTCATCCCGGTAACGTAATTCGGGGGAAATTGGATAGCCTCGTAGTAAGGCATCTACAGAATCGCCAACATCCAGGTGAACAGCCAGGCGGTCACGGGTCTGTATTTCAATAAGCATATCGAAGGTGGGTGGCGAGCGGCGTTCAAGGACCGTCTTTTGAGTACCTCGCCGGTGCGCTTCCTCATCAGAGAGCGTGACTGATTCGATCCCGCCAACCAGGTCGGATAACGTGGGGTTGAGCAGCAGGTTTTCCAGGGTATTCCCGTGTGCAGTACCGATCAGCTGGACACCACGTTCTGCAATGGTCCGGGCAGCCGCAGCTTCTAATTCGCGTCCGATTTCGTCGATCACAATCACTTCAGGATTATGATTCTCGACTGCCTCGATCATCACTTCATGCTGTAATGATGGCGTGGAGACCTGCATCCGCCGGGCACGACCAACCGCCGGGTGAGGGACATCACCATCACCCCCAATTTCATTGGAAGTATCCACAATAACAACGCGCTTTTTCTCAGCCAGGAGACGTGCCGCTTCTCGCAGCATGGTGGTTTTACCGATCCCAGGACGACCCAGCAACAATAAGCTCTTGCCGCTTTCAATAAAATCTTGAATGATGTCCGTCGTGCCATAAACAGCCCGGCCAACCCGGCATGTCAGACCCACAATCTCGCCCCGCCGGTTACGGATGGCGGCAATACGGTGTAACGTCCGTTCCATCCCAGCGCGATTATCCGTGTCAAAGGCGCTGATCCTTTCAACCACATAATCAATGTCGTTATGCGTAACTTCAACCTGGCTGAGGGTCTCTTCCCGGTCAATGTAACGCGCGGTAGGCACCCTTCCAAGATCGAGAATCACTTCCAACAGGTCATCTGAACGATTAATTTCATTAAGGCGGCGCGCTACCAGAGGTGGTAACACATTCAGTAACACATCCAGATTATCAGTAATTCGTTTTCTCGTCATATACATCCTAAATCATCTACAAATAATTTGTGTCCTTAGATCAATAGATAATTTACCCTGGTTGTTTATCCATTTCTGAAGGATCCAGATAGTCAGAGTTATCCATGTGGAGAATAGGTGCGGTAGGTTCCGGTCGCTTGCCATTCATCGCAGGTAAAGGAAGGTGTTGATTTACCCGGCGTGTTACAGCAAGGTGGCGAACCATCACCGCCTGTTGAGGTCCGGGTTGAGCTCCCATTGCTTTAATCGCCAGCTCCAACCACGATTGGTAAGACCTGATACAAATATATAACGGTCGATTATGCCTTCCGGGTAACTCTTTTAATAGACTCAGCAGGTGCCGGTTGAGGCCTTCCGCATCAGGGTTGACGAATGGCTGTACCCAAATGCCTCTCCGTCCGTATTTCAACTCTACGAAGGCCTGGAGATCATCTTTGTGATAATGAACGACCCCTCTTAATTCATTTATGGGTAGCGGTTCTACTTGCTGTACTAAACCTGGCACCACATTACAGTACAACGAACGTACTCCAATTACATCTCTCGATCGGATCGCTCTCCAGGGAACAGTATCTGCCTCACCAGCAGGATGGTCCTCTAATCGCCAAATACGTTGGCGTGCATAAATTGCAAAACCTGCATTGTGTAACAATTGAAACACATGGTTGTTTTCATCGACATCTGCCAGGATATGGAATATCCCTTGCACTCCCATTTGAACCGCCAGGTAATCTGATAATGCGCTTAACTCGCTTTGTTCGATCGCTTCTTCAGGTGCCAGAAATGAAAGCCTGGCGTATGAAGCACCTGGTAAATAGTTCACCTGCCCAATAAGTGGCTTATCACTCTGTGAGTGGTTCTCACATCGATAGGTGTAAATCCGGGTAGATGGCCCGAAAAAGGATATCATAGCCCCCAATGGTATCATTACCTGGCCATGGATCAAAATACGTGAACTATCCAGAAATAGACCACGCATTCGGTATCTATGCAGGAGTGGTAAATCACGCCATCCAAAAGGACGAATGTTCATGCTGCCAACTGCAAGAAATAGCGGTGAAATCGATCGTCTTCAGTTAGCTCTGGGTGGAATGCAGTTGCCAATAACCGTCCTTGTTGGGCAGCTACAATGCGCCCGTCATCTAGTTTAGCCAGGATATGAGTATCAGCTTGAACAGACTCTATCAATGGGGCGCGAATAAACACTGCGTGGAAAGGTTTACCATCTGAATCAATTTCCTTCAGGGCAGGAACATCCAAATCTACTTCAAAGCTATTCACCTGGCGACCAAAAGCATTTCGCTCCACGGTGATATCCATCAATTGAAGTATGGGTTGTGCACGATGAGCATCCTTGGATAAGAAAATCGCTCCAGCACATGTGCCCCAGATCGCTTTTTCCTGACCGAATTCACGTAATGGTCCCATTAACCCATAACTGACGGCCAGTTTGGCAATGGTGGTTGATTCACCGCCTGGAACAATCAAACCACTCAAGCCTTCTAGCTGTTCTGGCAAGCGTACTTCGACCACGGTGACTCCGAGGCGCTGGAGCATCACACGGTGTTCAGCAAAATCACCCTGTAAAGCTAAAATACCAACACGCATTTACCAACCGCGCCCAGCCAGCCGCTCCACCTCAGGCATGGTAGATACGTTTAGTCCCACCATGGCTTCCCCAAGATTTCGACTTACTTCCGCCAGGATATATGGATCATTATAATGAGTGACTGCCTTGACAATTGCCGCGGCGCGCTTGGCGGGGTCACCAGATTTAAAAATTCCTGATCCAACGAAAACCCCATCCACACCCAATTGCATCATCATAGCCGCGTCCGCAGGAGTTGCAATACCACCCGCGGCAAAGTTCACCACGGGCATCCGCCCTTCCTGGTGCGTCTCCACCACCAGATGATATGGAGCTCCAAGTTCTTTCGCAAAAGCCATCAACTCATCATCAGGTAGATTTTGCAATTGTCTGATTTCTCCCATCACGGTACGCGCGTGTCTGACAGCTTCCACCACATCACCTGTGCCAGCTTCGCCTTTGGTGCGGATCATGGCGGCACCTTCCCCAATGCGCCGTAATGCTTCTCCAAGATTTCGACAACCACACACAAACGGCACCTTGAAATCGTGTTTGTAAATGTGGTTTTCTTCGTCCGCAGGCGTCAGGACCTCTGACTCATCAATGTAATCCACTCCGATGGCTTCCAAAATTTGGGCTTCAACGAAATGACCGATGCGGCATTTTGCCATCACAGGGATGGATACTGCATCCATGATCTGGAGAATCAGCTCCGGGTCACTCATGCGTGCCACACCACCTTGGGCTCGGATATCCGCTGGTACCCTTTCCAGTGCCATTACAGCTACAGCACCTGCGTCCTCAGCAATCTTGGCATGCTCGGCAGTGACCACATCCATGATCACCCCTCCCTTGAGCATTTGCGCCAAACCTTTCTTCACTGTAAAAGTATTTGTTTGTCCTTCCATCTAACAACCTCCTGAAAACATGAAAAGACTACCGTGCTTCAGCAGCAACGCCAGTCTCGCAAATAACATGGTATTTTTTTTTACCTCTTACAGCATTCTACCACGCCCCAAATGGCATGACAATCCGGGAAATTTTATCTAGCGTGTCTATCCTCTTGAATCCTATTGGTTATTTTGTTACAGTTAAGCAAATACACAATGCAAGGAGAGTAATCCATGAACCTGATTAATGTGAAAATAGAAAAACCCGATTCGATCAACTTCATCCTCGGGCAATCCCATTTCATCAAGACGGTGGAAGATATTCACGAAGCTCTGGTCAATACTGTACCTGGGATCAAGTTTGGCGTTGCATTCAGTGAAGCCTCCGGGAAATGCCTGATCCGCTGGAGTGGGACGGATGAAGCTATGATTGATCTGGCGCGTCAGAATGCCCAGGCTATCGGGGCTGGTCATAGCTTTATCGTCTTTTTGGGGGATGGTTTTTACCCGCTTAATGTGCTCAATGCAATCAAGGCAGTCCCTGAAGTCTGCCGCGTTTTTTGTGCTACAGCTAACCCAGTGGAGGTGCTGGTTGCTGAAACCGAGCTGGGACGAGGCATTCTGGGAGTTGTGGATGGCTCGTCACCACTTGGAATTGAGGCTGAGGAAGATATTGCCTGGCGCAAAGGTTTTCTGCGCATGATCGGTTATAAATTGTAGAAACGAATGGAGGTATATCCTCCCAATTCCAAGTTCTCATTGAAATGAAGATTGGCTTGAGATAAGCAAGTCTTATCTATACGTGGTTTGCCTGGGTAAAGATAATAACAATAGGGGTTTACTTCATCGAGTTACCCATCTGTTCTTTTTCCGGGCAAGTTAATATAACATTTTCTGTATCTCTCGACCTCGGGATAGATTGAATAATATCCCCAAGTATCAGTTGACAATTTATTAAATTATGCTATAATTCTATAGTACTATAACAATAGTACAATAGAATTATTTTTAGGACGGTGAATATAACAGATCATGGATATCCGCATCGATAAAACCAGCCGAGTGCCTATATATGACCAGATCAAGGAACAGATCAAAGGTCTAATCCATTCCGGTTTAATCAAGACCAGAGACCAGCTTCCAACCATCAGAGAGCTGTCCGTGGATTTATCGGTAAACTTCAATACGGTTGCTCTGGCATATCGTGACCTGGTCAACGAAGGCGTAATCGTCACTGAGCGCGGCATCGGTACATTCGTCGCCAAAACCCCAGGCGAAGAGGAAATGCAGGCCATCCGCTTAGAAAAATTACACAACCTGATTGAGGCGTTGATCAGCGAAACTGATCGGCTGGGTTATGAACGGGATGAAGTGAAAGATATTTTCATCAACCTGATTAATAAGAAAGGTGAGTAAAAAATCTATTAGAAAAAAGGAAGCGAGGTCCACTATGTTAAAACAGCTTAGCGTTTCTGATAGTTCGGGAACGAAACCAAAATCAAATGTGCGCATCAGTGGGGTTGCTGCTTTTCTATTTGTCATATTCGTTCTGCTGGCAATATTTGGGGCGCAATTTATGGGGAATAATGGCATTTCGCAAGCCATCATCATCCCATATCTGGTGATCATGATCCTACTTGGTATCTATATCCTATTGGCATTGCAGATTGCTTCCCAGTGGGACAAGGCGGTAGTGTTGAGATTTGGTAAATTCCAGAAGTTAAAAGGACCAGGGTTATTCTGGATCATCCCAATTGTCGACTCAATCGTCAACTGGATTGATCACCGGGTCAATGTGACTCCCTTCTCGGCTGAAAAAACACTGACCAAAGATACTGTTCCCGTCGATGTGGACGCAGTTTTGTTCTGGCTGGTTTGGGACGCCCAGAAGGCAGCCTTGGAAGTGGCTGATTATACAATGGCAATTTCGTGGGCAGCTCAAACGGCATTGCGCGAGATCATTGGACAAATGTCACTGGCAGATATCCTGGTTGGCCGGGCAAAGATGGACGCTGACCTGCAGAAAATCATCGACGAGCGTACCACTCCATGGGGTATCACCGTTCAATCCGTCGAGATCCGTGATGTGGCTATTCCGTCAGACCTGGAGGATGCCATGTCACGCCAGGCCCAGGCCGAGCGTGAGCGGCAAGCACGGGTAATTCTTGGAGAATCAGAACAACAGATTGCCTCCAGTTTCGCTGAAGCCTCAAAAGCCTATGTTAGCAACCCCACTGCATTACACCTGAGAGCCATGAACATGCTGTTTGAAGGCTTAAAGCAAAAGGGTGCCCTGGTCATCGTTCCCAGCAGCGCAGTGGATACAATGAACTTGGGCAGCATGAGCGGACTGGTCTCCCTTGGATTTAGCCAGGTGAATAAGGGTAAACAGCAGGCTGACCAAGAAGACGAGAGCCAAAAAAGTGAATAAATACAAATGCCATGACATAGTTCATTGAAGCGACCGATCTCCGTCGTAATTTTGGTGATATTCAAGCAGTCGCCAGAGTCAGTTTCAGTGTGCGACAAGGGGAGATCTTCGGTTTATTAGGACCCAATGGGGTGGGGAAAACGACCACCATCCGCCTGTTGACCGGGCAGATTGACCCGAGTGGTGGCAAGGCAACTGTTGCCGGCTGTGATGTGGTGAAGGACCGCACCCTGAAAGGTATGATTGGGGTCGTGTTCCAAGAGCAAAACCTGTATGAGCGTCTCTCGGCTTTTAATAACCTGCGCTTTAATTGCTGGCTGTACAACCTGCCGTTGAACCGCATCGATGAAGTCTTAGAGCTGGTCCACCTGAAAGAACGTTCCAAAGCACCTACCCGTACTCTCTCAGGAGGAATGAAACAACGGTTGATGATCGCCCGTGCATTGCTGCACGACCTACCTGTGCTTTTCTTGGATGAGCCCACCCGCGATCTGGACCCCATCGCTGCCCGTGAGGTGCGGGAAACCATTAAAAACCTCAACCAAAACGGCAAAACGGTATTGGTAACCACCCATTTACTTGAAGAAGTTGACCAGCTGTGTGAGCGTGTGGCATTCATTGTTGACGGACATCTGGTTGCTAATGACACGCCAGAAAATCTCAAACTCTCCCACGGAGAACGGACGTTGAAATTGACTTTGTCTGACCCTAATCACCCTAACCAGCTTACACAACAAGTTTTAAATATGGATGATGAAAAAGATCAGCGAAAGCTGTCAGATTTGATGGCTCATGCGAATGTGCGTGCCATCCATTCCCAAGAAGCTACGCTTTCTCGAAGAAAAAGAGAAGAAAACCCTGCGTATGCTCCTGGTCACGCCGGCTTCTTTCATCAATATCCTGGTGGGCAAGCTACTGGTGGTCCTGGTTTTTCAGCTTGCCATTACTTGTGCGGTGCTGGCAATCCTGGGGAGCTTCACCGGAGCAGTACCGCTGGTGCTGTTCTATGTGATCTTAGGCGCATGCTTCAGTCTATCCACCGGCCTGCTATTAGGTTCACTGTTCAATACAATCCAATCTGCCAATACCGTATCGGGATTGGTGGCCTTTGTCTTTATCATTAGCGGCATCTTCGTCGGTCAATTAGGAGAACTCCTGGGTAACGGCCCAGTTTTATTCATTGTCAAGCTCATACCCACCTACTACCTGGCCGATGGGGTCATCAATGTTGCTCAAAACCTGGGAACACCGGGGAGCAACCTGCTTGACATGGGCATTGTCCTGGTCAGCACGGTTGTTTTTCTGGCAATTTCCACCTTGGCGCTGCGCCGCCAGGCTTCAGTATTAGCCCTTATCTAGCTTGTGACCCGGGAGTTAGCTTTACGGAGGCATTAATTCGGATGGAACCAGACCGGGGAGTTATTCCACTCCCTCTAAATAGGCTTTTATGGTCTTTAATTCGTCGATTAATTGATCGATCTTGCGAATGGTATAGCGCAAGGCCGCCTTTGAGTATACACCTTGTTTGATCATGGCAACCATGCGGTAAGCGTTTCTGCGGACCGGGTTTATCGTATCGAGGAATTCTTTTACCACGCGCGTAAAATCCTTTTTAAAGCTGGCTGGTACGTTTGCATCCTTACCAGCCGCTGAGCCTCCCTTTTCCAGATTTACTCGAGCGACGGAACGTCGCAGGATATCCGCAGCAGTGTCACTAGAGAATACGCGCGATTCGAGGATCTTGCGTTTTACCTCTGGGGAGGGGGCATCATGATAAGCACGGGCAATCTCGGTTGTTTGTGATTGAGTTAAACCATCCGCGGATACTTTGGCTGCCACGACTTTTTTAGCTTCGAGGTCATCTCCCAGAACTTGAGCAATTTTAACCGTTTTGATAACGCCTTCATCCTTGGCCTGATTTCGTGTGTGCACAAATACCCCGGCTTCTTTTTCCCGTTTATATTGAAGCCATTGGCTGATGGTAGCGACGGGAATGGATGTGCGTCGCGCAATTTCGTGCTGGCTAAAACCCATATCGACCAGTCTTTGAGCCCACTCAGCCTTATCGTCCACACTCATTTCCTCGCCAGAAAGATTCTCTATCCCTGATTGGATGAGATTGTCAATCTCATCTCGAGGAACGATCAGGGAATCAATCTCAGTCCATCCCGCACGGCGGGCAGCTTCTACCCTGCGATGACCCCAAACCAACGTATAACCATCAGCATCCTCATAAACGCCGATCGGCTCGACCTGGCCTTGCTCTAAGAAAGACCAGCATAGCTCTTGCATTTTCTCTTCATCCCATGTCTTTCGAATGGGGCTGGTCGAAGGATTTATTTTTTGCAGTGGGATTTTCATGCTTTTATACCCTCCACCCATATTTTACCCCACCACAATAAATGTGCAAAAAGAGGCGGGTTGCAAATGAGCATATACCGCAGATCATTACCCGAAACGAATTCAGCAATGCACCAGGCAACAGCAAATTCTAATTGCAGCAACAATCTTATAGTGTGCACGCTCATCCACCCCGATGCCTTGTTCGGGACAATACTCTAGAAATAATACCGGGAATCAGGTTGTTTCACGTGAAACGCTCTAGATTAGCGGTACCCCCAGATCCAGTAATGATTAATTGTTTCACGTGAAACACAAATATATAAACGCTATAACATATGTATAAACTAGAGATTCTTGTATGATATTTTGCAAATAGAGAGGTATAACAATCGGCTTACCAGCTATTGACTAAATTGAAGGAGGTTATCATTCCCCGTGTTCCCGCGCCCAATCATCTAATAATTCTTCAACCACATCGAGATAAGCATCCAACCCGGTGATTTTTTCTTCAAAGGCAGCTCCGAGTAGCCCCAGCTGCTCGCCGGCCTTTTGCCATATGGAACGGCGAGCCGAATCATCCGGTAAAGCACAGATTGCTTGCGTCCAGGTATGCCAAAGCGGCCAGAGTGCATCTTGGGCGCTCTCACTGTTCAACATGACTTCGATGGCACGTTCATAATACTGCAAACGGTGTGGATGCAAGCGGATGGGTGCAGTATTGAATGTCAATGCGTTATACCCATCCCGCCACTCAGTTAGCCAGGATCGCATGCTTGCAGCATCGACTGCCGGCGCACCTAATAAACCCAAAAAACCTGGGTATAAGCCAGGTTTACCTGCAGCTTCTGCTATGTGAGGTAGATCGATCAAGAATCTTCTCTCGGTCAGGATTTGCCCGCTCAAGCCGGCTACAGCATTAGCTGCATGTTCCAGAGCGCGTAAATAAAGAGCTGCCTCGCGCGGATCGGGCGACTGTGGGTCATTGTAAAAAGCTTCCCACATTTCCCTGGCGTGTTCAGCCTGTTTGCGCACACGGTTGAGCACATTTTCAGGACTATTGAATTGACCGCGAACGCTGGCCTGCACAAAATCGACAAAGTGTTGTGGGTCATACAAGATTTTACAACCATAGATTGCTGGCCCTAACCAGGGATGGAGGCGCAACTCGCGTGGTTGACGGTACAGCATATGTGAGTGATGTGAGATATCCAGATGGATCTCATCGGATATCCTGATAATCTCTCGCTCAGCCTTACTTTCGTCACTATGGATAAAAAACAGGTCTATATCAGCTGTATTACCAATCAATGGGTTATCGCCTAACAATGAGCCTTGCAGATAAATTGCCATTAGTGAACGATCACTACTCACGTTTTTCTTAACAGCATCATTGGCCAATTTGAGCAGCATACTACGATTAATGCGCATTTTCACCCCCGGTAAAATATGGGCAATATAAAGAAACTAAGTGGCGTGTTTGAAAAATAAGAAATAAACTCACAATGAATAGGATTTTACCAGAGGTAAGCCCGTCAAGCGAGAAATATAGTTCGAAAATCATACATCATCGATGATGGGTAGCGAAGCCTGGAAAGGTACCTGTTTTAAGGTTTGGCGGACTCGATTTTCAACCAGTCGCAAGTCCTCAACCCGGCGCACGTAATCCAATTCATTGGTATCCAAAGACAGGACAGTTACATTTCCTCCGATATTCCTCGCCTGATTGTTGATAAAGAAATCATCATATGCCCGGATGAGCTGGTTAATGTATTCTCTCTCCATATTCCTCTCATAAGGTCTATCGCGTGAGGCAATTCTTTGCATAAGCACTTCCAGGTCTGCGCGCAGGTAGACAATCAGGCTTGGGAGGGGTATTTTCTCTGCCAGGGCATCATGCACCCGATAGTACATCTCAAGCTCGTCGCCAACCAGGTTAATCCGTGCAAATAATGCATCTTTGGCAAAAGTGTAATCAGTAATCAAGGATTCGCCCCGCTTCAAGATTTCCGGCACAGAACGTCGTTGTTGATAGTAGCGGCTGAGTAAAAAGAAGATTTGGGTTTGGAAGGCATATCGCTGCCGATCAGAATAGAAATCTGAAAGAAAAGGGTTTTCTTCAAAAACCTCGAGCACCAGTGCTGATTCGAACGCTGGTTGAAGCAAACGTGCTAAGGTGGTTTTACCAACCCCAATAACTCCCTCGATGGCAATGTACATATCAAATCACCTCACCCGGATAAAAAGAAACATCATTTAGAAAAGAAAGCATACTGTCTACGACAAGGCGCGGTTGTTCCAACATTACCATATGACCTGCATCAGGGATAATGCTTAGCCGGGCATTAGGTATGGAGCTGGACAGATATTGGGAGTACCGTAAGGGGGTCATTGGGTCATCAATTCCGCAAATCACCAGGGTGGGCTGTTGGATCGTACCCAGGAGATGCATCACATCGAAACGATTGCATGCCTGTAAATCCCCATAAAGCACACTCTGCCTGATCTCGAGTATACGCCTGGAGGCCAATTCAACCAAACGCGGGGCAGCCTTTTGACTAAATGAGCATGATACCAGGAGCTCAGCAGCTTTTTTGAAAGTTGTCACATCCGCAGCATAATTTAATAGATCCGGGTGAACCCGCAAATGCGCTCCACCCCCGATCAAAACTAAACCCACCACATATTCTGGATGATGGATCGCCAATGCCAGTGCAATCGCCGAGCCCATCGAATGACCGACCACAACCGCTCTACGTAGATGGATAGCTTCCAACCATTGAACCAGGTATCGGGCATATTCACCGATGGTTTGTTGCCCATCACAGATTGCAGATTTCCCATGTCCTGGCAAGTCCAGGGCATATATACAATAGCCAGGTAAACGGCGGATCTCAGGTGGCCAGTATAGATGCATACCACCCGCACCGTGGATGAGTACTAGAGGAGGAAATTCAGTTTTTTTGTCACAATGCTGTGAATAATATAGATTCTCAGAAACAGGCATGATAGATCACCCGCCTCTGTGTAAATATTCTGCAGCCTCTTCAGATAATGGGATGAGTACCTGGATGGTGGTGCCCTTGCCAACTGCTGAGTCCAAACGAAATATTCCATTCACCATTTCAGCGCGTTCACTCATATTTTTTAACCCCAGGCTGCCACGTTGATCATAAGAAGATTCCACATGATCCTTATCAAAACCAACGCCATCATCCTGGATCTCAAGCATCACTAGATCCTTATCATAGTCTCTCATTCGCACCCATATATGATTCGCCTGGGCATATTTACAGGCATTATTGATTGCCTCTTCAGCAATATAGAATATGATTGTCTGCCTGCTCATCTCGATCCGCGAGATTACATGCTCTTCTGCCTCAACGATAACGTTCTGGTCATAGGTTTCATGGGTTTTTTCAGCCATAGCTTTCAATGCACCAATTAAACCCTGGGATTCGAGCTCCAAAGGTCTTAAAGTGAAAAGCATATGGCGAATCTCTTTTGTAGTGCGGCGAGCAAGGTCCTCGATTTTTGAAAGTTCGTCTGCGGTAGCCCTTGGATCTCTTTCCAGCAGCCTACGAGCAAAATTAATCCGCATGGCGATAGCAGCCATGGATTGCGTGGGGCCATCGTGCAGGTCTCGGGCAAGCTTTCTGTGCTCTTGTTCTTGAATTTCTATCATCCGCTCTTTCTCTTGTTGGATATCACTGTAAAGACGGGCGTTTTGAATGGCGATGACGGATTGGTGAGCAATAATATCGAGCAGCTCGCACTTAGATTGGGTGAAAAAATCCGGGTCAGAGTGAGCGAACAGCAATACCCCATAAGTGTCCAACCCGGCTCGCAGAGGCAGACAATAGGCAGAAGAACAGTCGCGCAGAGAAACGATCCGGCTTAACTCAGGGTCTTTTGCAAGATTAGCCCCACTCCTTGCAGTACCATCTGTTATCACTTCACCAATCAACCCGCTGTCTCCCGGTAGCACAACACGCATGTCTGATTGGGTAAAGTGCCGGGCTGAGCCAACGGTTAAGGCTGGCCGATCGTATTCAGCCTCAGTAAACAGCAGTACTGCACTTACCAGTCGCTCTGCAGGAATATGGGGTGTCGCCAGTACCCTTGACCCAAGGTCCAGCGCAATCTCAAGCACGCTCTGGTACTTTAATGTGGCAGTAACTTTAGAAATCAGGTTATAGATTTCCCGTAACCTGCGAGCATCGATATCCCAAATTGGTTTTCCCCCCAGATCTTCACCTGTTCGCCTGTGAAATAAATCCCCCCAATGTAATTTCCCCATGGCATTCAGAACAGCCAAACAGATGAGTATACCCACAACAATCGAAATAGCACCGACCAGGAGGGTATAACTAACAGAATTCATCGCCATTATGATAACCTAAAAATGACGGCTTGGAAAGCATATCGAGAACAGAAATCATTTTGTCGTATCGATATTGGGCTTGCGGAGTATCGTCTTGAGAATCGGTATGGCTGCTTTTATCGCCCGGGCTCTATGGCTGAGACGGTTCTTTTCGGTCATCTTCAACTCTGCCATGGTTAGCCCAACTTCAGGGATCATAAAGATAGGATCGTAACCAAAACCGTTCGTACCGCGTTCGTCTGGGATGATTTCGCCGGGACAATTACCTTGAGCTAGGTATATCTTTTCTTCTGGAGTAGCTATCGACACGGTACAATGAAAATGGGCATACCAGGGACGTGGATAGTTTTGTAATAATCCTAAGAGATACACGCGCCGGTCAGCGTCTGTCGCATTGGGAAGAGGGCTAAAACGCGCTGACCGGATACCCGGCAATCCTTCCAGGGCGTCCACTTCCAATCCCGAGTCGTCTGCCAGGCTGACTAAACCTGATGCTCTGGCAAACGCGCTGGCTTTTAAGGAAGCATTTTCTTCATAGGTGCTTCCACTTTCCTCTACCTGCATAGATATCCCAAGCATATCTGGGGTACGTAGTATGACCTCCATGCTATCTAAAAGAGACCGTATCTCTTGTAATTTGCCCGGATTACCTGTGGCGATTAATAACTGTTCCATTATCTCTTTCCAGTAAAATTAGCTATTTATGCCTTTCCCACACACCATATATGGGTTATACGGACCTATTTTACCCTACCCGTGGCAACAAAATATGTTATAATAATCTACTAATATAATAAATTACTTTGCGATTTTTCAAAATATTTTTCATAAAACACTGTGTCTGACCCACATTCTCCATTACGTCTGAATGTCGGATTTGTCGTTGCTCAGTCTGCCGGCTTCAGCCGGGATTTCCCATTCGATATCCCGCAGATTAACATCCCACCCGATCTACGTTTAAATAGCTTGATTGGTTTGGTGCGGGTGACCCGTACACCGCAGGGTATCCTGCTACAGGCAGATTTTCAAACGGTAATCGATCTTGAATGCGTGCGTTGCCTGGCTGATTTTCAGCAAACCCTGAAATTTAATTTCACTGAATTGTACGCCTTTTCTCAACGTTATGTCACCGATTCTGGCTTGCTGATGCCCGAAACAGGCATTATTGACCTTACACCAGTGTTACGCGAGTATATCTTGTTGGAGATCCCAATTCGTCCATTATGCCGCCCGGATTGTAAAGGTCTCTGCCCAATTTGCGGGAATAACCTGAATGAAAGCACTTGTTATCACGAGGATGAACCTGGAGATCCCAGATTAGCCTCATTAAAATCACTCCTGAAGAAATAGGATCGCCAGTTATAGGAGGGAAACCGTGGCAAATCCCAACCCCCAACCGCAACAGCTTGAAGCCCTGGTTACACTACTGGAGAAAGCTGATGTCCAGGGCTATCTAACCACGGGAGATATTCTGGAAGTATTTCCCTGGGATGGAGAAGATGATGAACGATTGCTCGAACTCTTCGGGGCACTCCACCGGCAGGGAATTGAGATCGTTATCGAAGAAGAAGCTGAGACTGAACCCGATCTAGCTAAGTTCGAAAACTCTGCCCTTGATTTTAATCCTACTGCCCTGGACGCCACATTACTGCCCAATTTAGAAAACATTTCAGCCGATGATAGTGTCGGGTTATACCTCAAGGAGATGTCACGTGTGCCCTTGCTCTCTTTAGAAGAAGAAGTTAACCTGGCACAAAGGATCGAGCTGGCCAAGGAATCCAAGGCAAAACTTTCCAAGATGAACGGGAAAGGTTCTCTCAAACATCGAACGAAATACGAAAATGACATACAAGATGGTATTTTAGCCCGTGAACACCTGATTAAAGCCAATACCCGGCTGGTGGTAAGTGTAGCTAAAAAATATATTGGGCGCGGTGTCGCTTTCTTGGACTTAATCCAGGAAGGAAACCTTGGATTGATGAAAGCGGTCTCAAAATTTGAGTACCAGCGTGGCTTTCGCTTCTCAACCTACGCCACCTGGTGGATTCGACAAACCATCACCCGCTCCATCGCGGATCAAAGTCGCACCATCCGCATACCCGTGCATATGACCGACCGCCTGCGGATGATGTATAAGGCCGCCCATAGGCTGGAACAAAGGTATGGGCGACCGCCGACCCAGGAGGAACTATGCACGGAAATGGGAGTAGCACAGGATAAGTTACGCTGGATGCTAGAGGTGGCGCGTATCCCAGTCTCGCTGGAGAGCCCGATCGGCGATGAGGACAATTCTGAATTGGGTATGTTTGTAGAAGATACCATTACCCCTTCGCCATCCCAAACAACTTACGAAAATATGCTGCGTGAACGAGTTAATCAGGTGTTAGCCACGCTTTCACCACGTGAGGCTCGCATCCTGCGCTTACGGTTCGGGCTGGAAAATGGGCACCCTTATACTTTAGAAGAAGTGGGTCATAAATTCGGATTAACCCGTGAACGCATCCGTCAAATTGAAGGCAAGGCGTTGCGCCGGTTACGCCATCCCTACCGAGCAAGGCTGCTCAGGGACTATCTGTGAGCGATCAAGTGTAGATGATCACCAATCATCAAAGAATCTTGACAAATTATACCCATCCGTTTAGACTTGGTTTTATTCTGAAAGGTTGGTTGCTATGAGTAGCTGCGTTTACAACTCAATGTTCATGTCCATGGTCATGATGGAGCTTGTTCAACGCGCCTGGGCAGCCGCCTTTGACGATGATAGATAATCACCAGAGAAAGAATCATTGAGGGCTGCCCTGGATTGGGCAGCCCTTTTTTATGCAGTTGACTGCCAGAAACAAAACCTGAACATTTATGAGGAGGACAACATGTCGAACAATATTCTGATCGCCATTGCCTGGCCTTACGCCAACTCGGAGATCCATGTGGGGAATATCACAGGCTCTCACCTGCCTGGTGATATTGTGGCGCGCTATCATCGCCTGAAGGGAGATCGAGTATTGATGGTCTCTGGCACCGACTCTCACGGCACTCCCGTCACCTTACGAGCAGATGCAGACGGACGACCGGCGGAGGAAGTGTACCAACAATTTCATAACCAATTCCTTGAGCTGTTCCAAAAAGCCGGGATCAGTTACGACCTGTTCACCACCACCCACACAGAAAATCACTTTAAAGTAGCGCAGAGTATGTTCCTGGCATTATTGAAGAACGGCTTCTTGTATACAGAATCACGACCACAGTGGTATTCTCCCGTTGCCAGGCGTTTCCTACCCGACCGCTATGTAGAGGGCACATGCTACATTTGTGGTTTTGAGGGTGCTCGCTCTGACCAGTGCGATAACTGTGGGAATGTGCTTGAGCCAGAGAAATTGCTCAACCCCCGCTCAAAGGAAGATGGCTCCACCCCTGAGCTACGCGAGACAAAGCACTTTTTTCTGGACCTCTCCAAACTAGAGCCTGATGTGGAGGAGTTCCTCAGGAACCGCCAGCATTACTGGCGCGAGACCGTAATTGGGCAATCCCTGGGGCAGATTGAAAACGAAGGGCTTTTACCAAGGCCCATCACGCGCGACCTGGACTGGGGTATCCCAGTCCCGGTGGAAGGCTGGGAAGGGAAATGCCTGTACGTCTGGTTCGAGGCTGTGATTGGTTATCTATCCGCTACCATCGAGTGGGCACAAATTACCGGCCAACCAGATACCTGGCGAGATTGGTGGACCGATCTTTCTGCAAAGACTTTTTACTTCATTGGTAAAGATAACGTTTTTTTCCATGCTGCCATGTGGCCAGCACAATTAAAAGGCGCAGGTAACGAATTCGTTGAAATTTTCACGGGTGAAGAGGGCGTCCCACTTAATTTACCCTACGATATACCCGCTAACCAGTTTATGAATCTGGAAGGGCAAAAGATATCCGGCAGCCGGAATTGGGCTATTTGGGGGTTGGATTTCCTTTCCCGTTACGATCCAGATGCATTACGTTATTATTTAACCATCAATATGCCAGAATTAAAGGATTCTGATTGGGATTGGGATGAATTTGTCGCCCGTAACAACAATGAGCTGGTAGCTACCTGGGGCAACCTGGTCAACCGTACCCTGCCTTTCGCGTACAAGCATTGGGAGGGTCAGGTGCCAGACCCTGGTGAGTTGCGCCCGATTGATAAGGAAATCATCGCAGTTATTGAAGAGGGCTTCAAAACCATCGGAGAGCATTTGGAAGCAGTGCGGCTACGGTCGGCTTTGGTTGAGGCTCTACGCCTGGCGAAGGAAGGTAATAGATATCAGGATGCAACCTCACCATGGTTTGAGATCAAATCGGATAAAAATGAGGCCGCCAAATCGATCTATACCGCCTTGCGGATAGTCGACAATCTCAAGATTTTATTCGCGCCCTTCCTCCCATTCAGCAGCGAGCGCTTGCACAGGTTTCTGGGCTATACTCAACCACTTTTTGGTGAGCAATATGTGGAAGCACAGCAGGATAAACTGGGTACTCACCATATCCTGCGCTATAAACCACCCCAGCCAGGAGGGCATTGGGAGCCTTCTAACCTGCAACCTGGGCAGCGCCTGGAACAACCTGCTCCGTTATTCAAAAAGCTGGATGTAGATGTGGCAGAACAGGAGCGAGCCCGCCTGGGAAAATAGGTTGATGCAAATTGGTCTCACCCGTCAGTAACTCAGCATTACCCACGCTAAGGTTTCGATGAACCAGTCATCTTATAAGGTTCAGACACCTATGCTGTGTGCACGAAGATTTGCATTGTTCCATTAAAAACAAGAAGCTTGCTTTTGGCTCTCGTTTGCACCCAAAAAAGTTTCTCTATAGAACGGTGTCTTTCTTAAGCCACTTTCTCGATGATCTGAAAACCACGCTTGTGTAGCTCATTCATAAATGGCACGGCCGGCACGAAGCTTTCTACCCCACCTGCACCGCGTGGAGTCAATCCATGGGCCATCATCTCCGCTACAATAGCAGCATCCCATCCCGTGGTGCGCTCCATGGCAGTAAAACCGGTCTTTTCATCGAAGCGATCCACCAGCTCAACCACTGCCTGGGCTGGTTTGCCACCTTTCTTGCCCAGAGCTTTCACTCGCACCAGGACAATATCTTTGCTTTTCTCGGGGTCATTGGGGAAAGTCACCTTGGGCTCATACAGAGTATGGAAAACGTCGCGGGGCACTACCTGATTTTTACCCACCAAAACTGGGTTTAAATCCCATAGACCCAGGTCCCAGAAGGCACGCAGCTGTTTATGATGCCCTGGGTAGCGCAGCGTCAGGTTTTGTAAGGTGCGTAACTTGCCCTCGAACGTCCAGGGCATGGTGCTGGTGCCACCTCCCGCCACAAATGCCTCCAATATACCTACTGAATCGGGGAATTCCACCGTTTCCAATTCTGTCATCGGCTCAACCAGGGTAATCTTGCCGTTGCGTAGAAAAATAGCTGGCTCGGCATATTCATTGGTCAGCCCAGCGATGTGAAAAGTCAGCAGGTAATTGAAGGGAGGCTGTGGGTTTTGGGGGAGACCTCCATCCCACATGTATACGTCGCTTGTCTCATCCAGGAGTCCCATGGTATAGACCGTCAAAGACGAGCCCAAACCGGGTACCTGACCGCAATCGGGAATAACGCTGATGCCTTTTGTCCGTGCTTCATCGTTCAAGGCATGCTGCTGCCTGACGATATCGGTATTACCGCCCAGGTCACACATGCTGGCGCCTACTTTGATTGCAACGCGGGTGATATCCAGGTTGAAATAATAGGGCACTGCACTAACGAAAGCATCCACGCCTCTCAGCAGCCCCTCCAATGCCTCCAGATCGGTTACATCCACCTGGGTTGCCTCAGCCACATGTTTACCCACCAGCCGGTTCACGCGGCCGGCCGCCTGCTCTGCGATTGCCAGTTCCCTATCTGCCAGGATGACTCGTTTCGCTTCTCCCCAACGAGCCATATCGTAGGCTGAAGCGGTTCCCTGCCTGCCTGTACCCAATACTGCGTATGTATATTCCATTTTTATCACCTCACGAAAATTATCTAAACCAATTATACGTCTAAAGCCTCCTCCCCGAGCTATCATCCTGTGGTACACTCCCTGATTGCCTGCCGTTATCAGGATATTTTGATCACATGGATGCGAAAACCTTACACACACTTGAGTACTCTAAGGTACTTGAACGTCTGGCGGATTATTGTGCTTTTGCCGCCTCGATAGAAAAAGCTCACAAACTTCAGCCAACCACAAACATCGATGATGCTAAGCTCCGTCTGGCTGAAACCAGTGAAGCTGTGCATATGCTCGTCACCCGTCCAGACCTCACCATTGGGGGTGCACGGGATGTGCGCCAGCCAGTGGACCTGGCAGCTCATGGTGGTGTCCTAGCACCCTCCGATTTGCTGGACATAAAATCAACCCTGATTGCTGCACGTACACTGCACCGTACTTTCGAGCACCTGAGAGATCAATACCCAACCTTATTTGAGATTGCTTCCCAGATACCCGTTTCATTAGGTTTAGTGGACGGGATCACACGTGCTATCTCGGAGCGAGGCGAGATCCTGGATAGCGCATCTGATGCCCTGGCAATCATCCGGCGGGATTTGCGCATTGCTCACGACCGCTTGATGACCAAGCTCCAGCGCATGGTCTCAGATCCGCATACCTCTCCTTATCTCCAGGAAGCATTGATCACCCAACGCGATGGACGCTACGTCCTTCCGTTGAGAGCCGAATTTAAAGGCCGCATTAAAGCGGTCGTTCATGACCAATCTGCCTCTGGTGCCACCCTGTTCATTGAGCCCCTTAATGTTGTTGAGCATAATAATGCCTTTCGCGAGCTTCAGCTGGCCGAACGGGATGAGGAACGGCGTATCCTGACCGAGCTTTCTCAACAGGTGGGTGTCCAAGCTGACAATATCCTCAATGCGGTCGACAGGGTGGCTGCTCTCGACCTGTGTTTTGCCAAAGCCAAATATTCCGATAATCTGGCAGCTAGCGAACCTGTCCTGCATCCAATTGGCAAGACATCCGGTCATCACCCGGGTACTGTCATCCGCTTGTACCAGGCTCGCCATCCATTACTTGACCCAGCAACCGTCGTACCCATTGACGTGGAACTGGATAACCAGACTTATGCCATGGTCGTTACTGGTCCGAATACCGGTGGAAAGACCGTTACCCTGAAAACCGTGGGCTTGTTAGCCCTCATGGCACAGTCGGGCTTGCATATTCCCGCCCATTCCGGCTCTGAGATCAGTATCTTCCACAACATTTACGCTGATATTGGAGATGAACAATCCATAGAGCAGTCTCTGTCAACCTTTTCTGGGCACATCACCAACATCATCCGCATCCTGGACCATGCTGACCGGCGCGCGCTGGTCATCCTGGATGAATTGGGGGCAGGTACTGACCCCCAGGAGGGGGCAGCCCTGGCGCGTGCATTGCTCACGCACCTGCTCGAGCGAGGTATTACCACCCTGGTCACCACTCACCACCCTGAATTGAAAGCATTTGCCCATTCCACCCCCGGAGTGGTCAACGCGAGTGTTGAATTCGATCTGGAGACGCTGCGTCCCACTTTCCACCTGACCATTGGGTTACCGGGGCGCTCGAATGCTCTGGCCATCGCCCAGCGTTTGGGAATGCCGGAGCCGATCATCTCTTCTGCGCGCTCAGAGCTGAGCCCTACCGACTTGAAGGCTGAAGATTTATTGGATGAGATTCATCGCCAGCGTGATCTATCCCGTAAAGCGCGTGCTGCTGCAGAAAATGCTCGCCACGATGCTGAAGCCATGCGAACCGAGCTGGCAAAACGGTTGGAGAAAATCGAAGATGAACGCATGCAAGTGCTGGATAATGCTCGTAATCAAGCCGCGGAAGAGCTCGAGGCAGTGCAGGATGAACTGCGCGAGATTCGCCGGCAACTGGCTCGCACCAGACAACCACTGGAGGTCATCGAAGAGGTTGAAGAAAGGGTCGAAGAACTAGAGGACACGGTAGTGGCTCCAGTGGAACGTCGTACACTAGAAGCGGCTATCTCACCTGTGCATCGAGCCATCCGTCTGGGAGATAAAGTCCGCCTGCATTCGTTAAATACTCAGGGTATTGTTACCTCTCTAAGCGAAGAAGAGGCCGAGGTGTCGGTGGGCGTGTTGCGTATTCGCGCCCGGTTGGCTGAGTTACAGCTGCTCGGTGAAGAATCGCTTCCTACACCCGGTTCCACCGGTTTACCCACCGCCCGCGAGTTAATGACAGCCAGTCAATCTCACCCGGCCGCGCAGGCGAGCGGAGGAAGCAGCCGCTTATCTGGGTCAGGCATATACGCTGAAAGTCCTGGCATCGAGCTTGACCTGCGTGGCCAGCGCACTGATGAAGCCCTGGACGCACTCGAACGGTATCTGGACTCAGCCTACCTGGCCGGTTTACCCTGGGTGAGGATCATCCACGGTAAAGGCACGGGAAAATTGCGTCTGGCAATGCGTGAATCTTTATCTCACCACCCGCACGTGAAGTCTTTCGAGCCTGGTGGGGATAAAGAAGGTGGTGAAGGAGTAACAATAGCCAGGCTGGCTGTGTAAATTTTTCCAATGAATTTCCTCTGTAAATACATGTTATTGATAAACTGTTTATAGATTGATCTCTAGGAGAATGTATATGAAAAAACGTTCATTTACTGTTATTTTTTTGCTGGTCTTATTGGTTACCCTCACCGGCAACGCCCAGGCAGTGACCCCCCATTCAATAGATCCGCTGGCTCTGGTATATGTTAACCTTGCGACCTCAGACGACCTGACCCGCTTCGCCTCCACCCGGTTACCATTATATACTTTGCTGGAAGGCGGCCTCTTGACTGGCTCCGACCAGGCAGGTCAACAAAGCTTGCAAGAAGCTGGGTTGAGCTATCAAGTGCTCGATCCCGATCTGAACGGAGGCACGTACTACCTAGCAGAGGTCAGAGCCAGTCGCCCAGCTCCTGATTTTGCCTTATACGGGCAGGTTTTGCTCAATCTGGCTGATGGTGTGGTTTTGCAAATGGAACCATCCCAGGCGGATGCGATTACTCGCGCCGGCATCGAGTTGCAAAAGGTTACACTTACCGCCAAGCCCCTGCCGTCAGCACAAAGCGATCAAGTTTTCCCCGAGGCCATTGAGCCTGATCCAATCATCCAGGGCATGATCGATCAGGTAACCGAGACGCAGGTGTATACCTATGACCGCCAACTGTCTGGTGAGTTACCGGTGTGGGTGGATGATGACTGGTATACCATTACTACTCGCTACACCTATAGTGGAACACCCATCCAAAAGGCCACTCATTTTGTTGGTCAGCACATGCAAGACCTTGGCTTGAATGTGGAATATCACGTCTGGAATAATGATACCAACCCTAATGTGATTGGCGAAATCCCTGGTCTGACCAACCCCGACGATATATTTATCATCGGCGGCCATCTTGATGCCGTCCCAGGTGCACCCGGTGCAGATGATAATGGCAGCGGCTCAGTTGCTACCTTGCTGGCGGCTGACATTCTCTCCCAATACCAGTGGGGTTGCACCATGCGCTTCGCCTTCTGGACGGGAGAAGAACAGGGTCTTTATGGAAGCCATGCATATGCCCAACGGGCATATCAAAGTGGAGAGAACATCCTGGGATACCTGAACCTGGATATGATCGCATGGAATACAATCGGATCCGATCCCTATATCAACCTGTTCTATTCCACCAGCCTTCCACCCACCCAGGAATTGGCTCAGCTATATGCGGATGTGATCGATGCGTATGATATCAACCTGCTTATCCGCTTTGGACAGAATCTGTGGGGTAGTGACCATAACTCTTTTTGGGATTATGGCTTTACCTCTATCCTGGCAATCGAGGATGACCTGGGTGGTGATTTCAACCCCTATTATCACAGTCCGGATGATACGCCTGCCCATACCGATCCGGCTTACTTCACCAACTTTGTTAAAGCTTCCATCGCCACCTATGCCCACATGAGTGGCTGCCTGATCCCATCCGATCAAGGTTACCTTGATGGACATGTCACCGTGGCCAGTAATGGAACCCCTCTTGATGGTGCAACGGTGACCGCGGATGATGGGCTTGGACATACCTATCCATCTACCACAGATGGCAGTGGTTATTACACCATGACGCTCCCAGTAGATACATACACCGTCACTGCTACCGCGGATGGCTACCTGCCGGTCACCGTCAGTGGGGTAAGCGTCATCTCCAATACAGTCACCACCCAAGATTTTGCTCTCCAGCCAGCCTGCCAACCGGTGAGTGATCTCGACTTTAGCTGGGAACCCCTCGAGCCATTCAATGGTGATTTGATCACCTACACTGCCTCTGCCACTGGCACCCTGCCGATCAATTTCCAATGGGACTTTGGGGATACTTACACCGGCACCGGCGAGACTGTTACCCACAGCTATATGGCAGCTGATAATTACACAGTCACATTATCCGCCACAAATGCCTGTGATACACAGCAGTTGAATAAAGATATTACCATTCTGCAAAAGTTCATGGAATTTTTCTTGCCACTGGTGAATAAATAGTTTGTTGGTATTACCATAATTATTCTCCCCTCTCTTTAGTTTGGTGATATTAATGGAGAGGGGAGAAATATAATACTATACAACATAGTATTATTTATATATAGTAGTCGTAGTAGAGATTGTGGAAAAGTGGAAAACTGGTTCTATTTCCAGATTTTCACCCATAGATGGGGGGTATAAGATGTGTGGGCGTATATATAGGCGACATATAGACATATTTGTCCCCAATTCGATGATGACGAAAAGTGGATAAATGGTCAAATATGATCTCCCTATAATTAGGGAAGAAGTTGCCATGGGGTTATTCTATGAATATCCGCCATATATTGGGGACTCGAGTCATAAAATATTTTGTATATTAACAAGTTTTCCACAATTTCAATAAGTTATCCACAGTATTTTACGAGTTATCCACAGGTTGGTGAACACAAATAAAGATACTACGAACTTTATTCTTTGGTTTTGATGCTTGGTTATATTCCCTTGATCTAAGGAAAGTGTTAGCATTCAATACCCAGTGAAGGGGTGGCCGGGTGCGTTTGGGAGTAGACTCTTCGTTGGCTAGAGAACGGGAACGTTCTGCTCCGGGTTTGAGACGTTTGGGCCAGCCGTGACCATACTGAGAAGCCAATGGCAAGCTCGCGAAAGTGTTTGGC
>JBAQFX010000174.1:0-9888 GCA_049287485.1 Anaerolineales bacterium | reverse complement strand
TACCATTATGCCAATCATTCTCAAAAAGAATGATTGCAAACGAAAAGAAGATCTATCTAATGAATCGTAACGATGAAGTTTTTCAAATTGGTCTTGCCCTGCACGGACATAAATGTCCCGCCATGCCGTTGGGCTTGTGCGCCAGTAAGCACTCATGACCATAGTCGAGGCCAGTGAAGCGTTAGCTCAAGAAAGAGGTACTGAAGTGGTTGAAGAGAGAGACTTGGTCAAGGCGGCGAAAACCAAGACAACGGCTCGGCCCCGTCAGCGTATGCTCGACAGCCTATCTGAGATAAGAATAAACATTGAAGCAGCATAAAGGAGCGATCCATAAAGTATCTACCTATGAATTGTATTATCAAATCCTGGTACATTTGAGTTGTAATTACATTTTAACCTGAGGAATTGGGGTAAACCAGTGTTTGCAATCAGCTGCCGGTTTAGGCCAGCGCAGCCAGAGCTGACTGGTAAAATCCCAGTTATGCAGCTGTCTTTTTATTTTCTTTCAACCACAGTAATACTGAGGTAGTATCCCCGGGTGTTAGGCGGTACCCTACACAGCAACTGACACTAAGGGATTGATATTCAATTGTATCGCCCCCCTATGTTCACTTATACTTGGTGTTCCCCATATCATAGGGACTTTTAAAATTTATTTTGATTATCATTTGAACCTCTTGCCCAAAATATGTACTTATTTAAAAAAAAGTCCATCTCTCAGTTGAGAGATGGACATGGATAGATCGTTCGATATGACACCGAAGGCAGGCTGCGCGTTCTAGACGGGGTCCGATATTTCATTCCACCCCTATATCTGGGAGCTACCCCTTAAATTCCCAAAGACCCGAAAAAAAAGCAGAAAAGGAGCAGAGATGATAACGGCGTTTCCATAGGCGCAATTGCTCCGGTAGACAAAAAAATCGCGAACCTTATGATACGATTTGACTTAGATGATTTTTTATCAAGTATAATGAGCCACATCCATCTCATCGAGTTAGTCACGCACAGCGAGCTGCTGTAAAATGGTGGCCTTTACACTCATTTTGATGATACTTAATTCAACTTGGCCCCTACGCCTATATTAGCCGCCATCCATGATCAATCCACGCAAAACCACTGAAATTTTGAGAAATGAGGTGTTAATCATCCTATGCCTGTGTCTGACCGCTTGTATGAATCGGCTTACTACAACACTAAAGGCGCCGAAGTCTGCCCACTCCCGAATTAAAGCGACTCTGATCTCATCGACTTCTTTCCAACCTGAAAGCACACAAACACCCCTTCCAACGAACCCGATGGTGGATACTCTTACCCTATCTAACTCTCTGACCCTCACTCCGGTTGCTTCGCTGACCGCAATCCCCACCCTGATTAATGGGACACTGGTCTCATCGACTTCTTTCCTATCTGAAAACACACAAATTCCCCTTCCAACGAACCCGCTGGTGGATACTCTTACCCTGTCTAACTCTCTGACCCTCACTCCGGTTGCTTCGCTGACCGCAACCCCCACACCCACATTAACCATCGCGGCGACGCATATTCCCATCATCGAATACCATTATTCAGAATATAACGTCAGCAACCAGGTCATGATGACTACAGACTGGTTTAAAAGCCAGATGGGCTGGCTGGCCGATAATGGCTTCACCACTTTGAGCGCAGTCGACCTGATCGCCTACATGAATGGCAGCGCTTTCCCGCAAAAATCCGTGATCCTTTCCTTCGATCTGGGTACGGCCAGGAGAGATAATTTCATCAATGTGATCATCCCAACCCTGGAAAAATACAAGTTTACAGCCCTCTTTTTCCTTCTGGTGAATGATAACGTGATCACCGATACTTGCGACAATTCTGGTAAGTTCTGTTGGGATGATCTGCGCCAGTGGCAGCAAGAAGGCATCGCTTCCATCGAATCCCATGGAATCACCCACCCCGATTATGCCACCCTGACTACCGCCCAAATGCGTTGGGACGCGGGGCAAGCTTTTAAGATTATCTCCGCTAAGCTGGGTACAGCTCCGCTTGGGTTCGCATATCCGTTTGATAGCATCCCCAGCCATGCGCCCCAGGTGATCCAATCCCTTGGCTACCAATTCGCTGTGGGGGGTTATTCGCGCCCAGATCGCAGTGTGGAAGTGATGGATGCAGATCGATATTCTTTGCCGCGTGTCTATCCTTACTCGAATATGACTATCTATCCAATCATCGGCGGTTCAAAGGGTGAGACCTTCGACCAGATGATCATGAGTTTTATTATTGGATCGGGAAGCTCACACACGACATCTGTTCCGTAAATAGGCACCTAGTCAACCCAGCTTCTCTATTCACCTCTTGGAGAGAAATTGTCCCCGGTAATCAAATCCCTGCGAGCAAATACACGATAGGCATGGCGAACATGAGCAGGAGGAACACAAGGGTTGGGGTTACATCGGATCTCCAATCCGGGTCCATCGATACGCGAGCCTTTGTTCTGCTGATCCTGATTGCTCCACTAATAACCCCCAGGATAGTGCATAGTCAAGGAGTAATCAACGTTATATTGCCAACCTTGTCAAACTCACGGTCAATCTCGCATGCCGCAGGTGCATTAGGTCTGCTTGTAGGCTGCATGTAGCGGAAAACTTGATCGCGTTTATAGACTCAAATGTGAGAAACATGGCAGTTCAACTAACCGATTTATAGGTAATAATCGAAGTCTTCTTGGATGTATAGACAAAACGCAGGATATTTTTCCACTTCAGGTATAAAATACAGTGAGTTTGCAGTATAGCAAGAATCCGTAGAATCAATTGTTGAGTGCGTACGAAAACATCTACGCAGAGACGATCATAAGGCGCGAAAGCTGAAAACGATAATATTAAGAAAAACCGGTCTGAAAGTAAGCTGCCTGGACGCTGGTCTTGGCGAGATTGGTTTGTTGCCAGATGCCTCTATCGCAGGTCATCTGCTAAACCTGGCTCTGGGAAGCGGCATCAACTTCCTGGATACCTCTGCGTGTTACGATAATAGCTTTGAACGGTTGAACTAAGGAGGAAAGCAAACTATGACCACCTTCTTCACCATCGACCTGACAATCAACATGCCCGACGGCGGTCGGCACGCCCGGAAGCTGCTCAACTTGTATCTTCCCGACATGCCTGTGGACATCAAAGAGACCGCTTACAATCTGTGCGACGCCAATGAAACTGTACAGGCACGGAAGTTCACCACACTGACACTGAAGCGCTTCGAAGTATGGTCCAGCCAGGACGGCAGCCTGAAGATTTTCGCACTCCTCTCTGTCTCCGGAGAAGACTCCACCTTCATAAAGCAGGTTATCACCAAATACATGGACGGCTTCCCCGACTACCTGAAGAGGGCAAGGGACAGGTATTTCTCCCGCACCATCTTCCCGCCCGATACCTCCTTACAGCCAACTGATTGGAACGCCGAGGTTCACTAGTGAGTATTGCTGGTGAGGTTGCGCTGGGGGAGTCGTTTTGCCTCGCCTTTCCCAGGGAGAAAACAGGGTTGATCACCAAGGGCATTTATCGCTACATACGTAATCCGGTTGTTTTAGGGACAATTCTCTTGGTACTGGGTACGTTTCTTATCGCTCCCAGTTTGTTGGCTTTTCTTGCCCTGGTGGTCAATGTCATTGGCTACGAGATGAAGGTACATGTCGAGGAGGAATACTTACAGCGGATGCATGGGGCTGAGTACGAGGCCTACTGCGCGAGGACAGGACGCTACTTGCCCCTAGTCAGGAGAAGAGAGGGGGGATGAGTTAGGCGAGCAGGTTTAGCGCAGTCTGCGCTTTTTCGATCTCAGAAAAAGTGCACCGAACATAGGCTCCAGAGGACTGCGACTCTGCCATGCGTCCATCAGCGCCTTTCTAGAAATAATGCGATAATAGTGAAGGAGTCTCATCGATTCCACCCAGCCACATAACCAAACCATAGCATTCACCAAGAGTGAGAAAGATAGCGCTGATTTGAGACCAGGTTTGATTTTAGGCATTTATCAAAAATAGACATTCTGCAAAGAGCAATCGGAAGGTTCAAAGGCAAGAAAATGGTAAGCAGAGATGAATTTTGGAAAATTATGGAAGCCTATAGCACTCGAATCTGGCCTATCCAAATCATTTTCTATATTGCTGCAATTTTGTTGGTCGTATGGATTTTTCTCAAACCCGGTAAATTTCAGGACATCTTCGTAAAGTTGTATCTCTCGATTGCATTCGCATGGAATGGCATTATGTTCTATATGATACTTGCCAAAGGTATGGCCGGCGAAAGCCATGGAAATTACTTCCTTGGACCTTTGTTCATCCTTGTTTCGGTGTTGTTTATAGTCGATTTGTTCAGACAAAAGATGCGATTCCATCTCCCGACAGTCGGATGGCGAAAGTATGCTACGCTTTTATTGATGATGCTGGTGTTTTGCTATCCATTATTCGGTATACGATCTGGACAGGATTTCACAAACCTGATCATGCCTGGCACTTATCCATGCCCAACGACTGCACTTGGTTTGCTCCTGATGACGATGGCACTGCCACAGATCGATAAGATAATCTACATTTTGATGCTCTTCTTCGCGGTCCCATTCACACCATTCTTCCAAATAGCAAAATATGGTGTCTATGAGGATATGATCCTGTTTACTATCGGCATTTATAGCTTGGTCTTGCTAGTGAGATATTGGAGTTCTAAAAACCCAATCACCTAATCTCTTTTAAAAAGGCAACTTCCCACCCAGGATAGTCATGCAGTCACAAAACGCAGCCTAACATGAGTTGCAAGTGGACAGCGGCTGTGTTACTGATGAATGTATTGGGTTGGAATTGATTCATCATTGAGAAGGAATCTCGATCATCCTGCCACTGCTGCTTATGCTGAAAAGAGGGCTGGCATGGAGACAATGTCTTCCGCTTCCACGAATAGCAGCTTGCCTTGGAAGCGGATAAAAGCCTCGCACCCGGCAGCGAATTCCTCGTCAGCCTCACCAGTGGTTAGGATGGATTCTTCAACATATTTGCACTATGTCCTGCTGATCAAGGTCATTTCGCCTGCTCTCAGAGATAATCCGGACCTGGGGACAGGCGAAATAGAATCGGTTGTTTTGCGCTCTTCTGGGTGGCTATTCTGCCTGATTAGAAATGGATTTCAGGAATCTCCTTCAACGCAGCTTTGATAGCCTCATCCGGATATTCATAATCCTGAAGCTTGCCTGCAAGATACGCTTCATAAGCGGACATGTCGAAGTGTCCATGACCACTGTTATGGCTGGGGGTATCTCATGAGGAGAAGAAAAGGTAGTTTTGTATATAGCCTGTTATTATCCACATGGCTTCCCATTCTGCGAGCTTGAGCAATATACTCTGTTGTCTGAGCTAGATACCGATGCAACATATGTAGGTCAACATGTCTATAAAGACCCAAAGGCTACAAGTTGACGCGAGTATATCGCCAGAGCCTGGCTTCCTGAACACCTCAATACAATTGAAATTATTATCTTCTTGGTGATTTATGCCAGTAATTCATGGTTGCGGCATTTCGACTCCAAGATACGTTTTGCTATCAACGTATTGGAACCAATTCATACCATAAAGACTCATTGCATGTTTCTGAACAGCCTCAATATCTGGATATTTCTCTACACCCCAAGCAAGCCATTCCTCAGAAGACCATCCTGACATACGCGTCATGATGAGCTCTCCACCATCCTCTTTCAGTGACGCCTCATTCTGTGCCATGAGTTTATTCTGCTCTTCAGGGGTCAGTTTATACCAGGACTCCTTGTATTTCATGAACCAGACTTTATAAATTGGTTGTGCCATTGTATACCTCCTCTTTGTAAAAGCACTATTTGGAATAATGCAAAAAAGAAAAAACCTCACTCAGGTATGTGGAGAGCTTTCTTGTTTAATTCATGAGTAGAATATTTCTGCTGTGCCATTAACCCCTCACTGATATGCAAATTAGAAACCTATATCTATAGAATACAGGAAATATTATTTGAAGTCAAGATAAAATCTATTGCTTGGTTCATGAGCAGAACAAAACAACAAATCGCTGTTTAAAATCTAGCATTATCCACATGGCTTCCCATTCTGCGAGCTTGAGCAATATACTCTGTTGTCTGAGCAAGCTATCTACATATAATCTGCAAGGAAGCATGACCTAGCAGCACTTGAATTCTCTTAAATTCATCTTCCCATTGTTGCAAACTTTTCTGGTTGAACTCATCTAGTGGTAACCTTGTGATCAATGAACTGGGTGTTTTTTAGGTAAACATCATTGGGAATGTATTGTAATGTAAAAGCTATTATCTTATAATTAAAATAAGAATATGTTACAAACATGATAGAACTGTGTATAGGTTACAATCTAAACCTTATTTGACATACGGACATAACACAATATTTCCTTCACTTTTAGGTATGATAATAAGTATCAGGACTTTATCATCGCCTAAGAACGCTATCACCACCTCAATTCTGGCTAAACCACACTCAAGAAAATTATATATTCCCAGCAATTTCGACAGAAGAAGTTTTCCAAATCAACCACAAGGAGGAACGATTGAATACCCCAAATCTATTAGATGCAATACGTGTTGTCAAAGAAAATGAAAGGATAGCATCCGAAAGATATGCTGACGCAGCCACTACGCTTGGGAAAGTGGGCAAGGAGCTGTTCATGCGCTTGAGTGAATTTGAGAAATTTCACTACGAGCGAATAGCCGCCCTAGAGAAATCTCTGGAGGAAAAAGGTGATTTTATTAATTATGAAGGGAAAGAGTTTCCCCTACCTCCAATATTTGAAATAAAGGCTGCTCAGGAACCTAATAAAAAAAGCACGATGCAGATTATTACGGAGGCGTTGGAACTCGAGCGACAGGCGGAAAGAGCATATGCTGATTTGGCTGCTCAAATCACTGACCCAGAAGGTCATAAAATGTTCCTTAGACTCTCTGAGGAGGAGCACGACCATTTTCGTATTCTAACGAAGGCATATTGGTCTCTGAATGATACGGGCGTATGGAAGTGGTGACACCCATGATTTAGATAAATCAAGGTAGTTTAGCAAAATATCGCCCGCAGGCACAATATGGCAGAAGTGACACGAAGGAGGCTCGCCAACTCCTGGCTACCGATGTGCAATGATATTGGGTGGTAATGCCTGAGTTAAATAGGCTTTTTAATAAAAAATGTTTTTCCAGTGATATAGTCTCTATTACAATCCTGTATGTTGTAGTTTTAACATTTATGATTATCTACAGGATATCCTATGAGCTTTTGCAAGATCTGCTGTAGTTTGAGCCAGGTATCTCCGAAGCACTTGGAGATCAGCATGCTCCATTAGCTTTTGTAAGCTGAATACATCCACCCCAGCGCGTACCCCAATGCCATCTGTATCATATGTTAAAATACGCGCCATGAAAACGCCTACAACCAACACCCACCCGCCCGCCATCATCTTCGACTTTGGCGGCGTGCTGTTGGACTGGAACCCACGCTACTTATACCGCAAGCTGTTTCCCAACGACGAGCAGGGAATGGAGCGCTTCCTAGCTGAGATCGGCTTTAATGAATGGAACCATCTGCAAGACGCAGGCAGACCCTTCTCCGAAGCCATCACCGAACTATGTGCTCGTCACCCGCAGTACTGTGACCTGATCCGAGCCTACGATGAACGTTTCCTGGAATCGATCAAGGGCGCTATCCCAGGAACGGTGGACATACTGCGCTACCTGTGGACGGCGGGCTTCTCCCTGTTTGGATTTAGCAACTGGCCTGCAGAGAAATTTTACCTAGCGCGTCCAAGATATGCATTCTTTGACTGGTTCCAGGGCATCGTCATCTCAGGGGAGGTAGGAATTGCCAAACCAGACCCGCGTATCTTCCAGTTACTCTTAGTACAGGTTGATCGGCCAGCAGGGGAATGTCTGCTGATTGACGATTCACCTGCCAACATTGCCACCGCCCAAGGTCTGGGTTTTCAAACCATCCACTTCCACAAGCCTGCGCAGCTTGCGGGTGAACTGACCAGGCGTGGATTGCTGCCCGAACCACAACTTTAACAAGGCAGGCGTGGAGATTGATTCACTGCCCTTGGCGATTTGCTTTGACACAAACCAGTTGGGTATCGATGAACTTTTCTCTCCCCTCTGGACAGGGTTACGGGCAGTCATTCCTCGCTTCAACCTTGGTGCAGTTTTGGTGCAGATACGGTGCACTCATATGTAAAATATAGACACAGTCGATAAATATAGCCCTATATATAGTACTATTTGGGCTGCCAAGACCGACCAGAAGCTAGGTTTCATCATAGAGGCATGCGGTGACAAGCACAAATCAAACCCAGTACAATTCAAAGTTGGCCAACTATCCAAGGCCAGCTATTGCTTTAACGGCTGTAACCTACTTGTTGTTAAGCTACCTGGAACGCTTGCCAGGGACAGTTATTCCCGCTCTGCTCTACTTTTTTGCCTTGGGGTTTCTGGCATTATATCTTATGCCCTACGTTATTGGTCTTCCCAATGGTCGCAAATCGTTCCAAGATTACTGCCGAGACATCCGTCTATTACCTGTGACGCCTAGAGGACGAAAGATTTTGCTTGGCTTGTTGATGGCTACACTTACCTTGTCCTGCATCTTCTTGACATCGCTGCTGACGGGGCATTTTGTATTTAACTGTAGTACGGTGCCTGCGTTACGGTGGGTGAAAGGTCTCACCCGGGGTATCTGGGAAGAGGTCTTCTTTCGCGGAATTATCTTGGTATTGTTCATGAGAATATATCCGCTACGCAAGGCTGTATTCTTGTCAACATTTCTGTTTGCTGTGGTGCATCTAAACCCAATGGCAATAAACCTAGAAATGATAGTCGATGTGGTCAGCATTTTCTTTTTGGGATTGCTCTTCACTTATCTCGTACTCAAAACAGGATCGCTCTTACCGGCTATCGTTTTTCACCATGTACACGATATCTTTTTGCTGTTGGTGCAGAACACACCAGGGGTAGATGAAACTCTCGCTTCAGCCCTCTTGTATGCGTTTCTTTGGATTGCTCTTCTTATTGGAGCAGTCCTTATAAAGTACATTGTTGAGCGTTGGCCCACGAAGAGATCAAAGACATTGGCAGTTCAAGCATAAGCGCAGCGGGGGACGCTCGACCCGCGCTGCAGCCGACAGCGCCTTCGGTGCTTGAGATCGGTGGTGTTTGAGGGCTGGGCGTCGTGAGGAGTGAGGGTGTCAGTGCCAAGTCGGCACTGCGGCTGAGCTAGTCCATTAGGCAGTGCTTGCCAAATGAGCTAGAATGTAGAATAACAATATGTCAAAACCAGCAGATTTGAATAAACCCCTCCGGAAGGTGATCCTTTCCCGGATTGTGACCGGGATTTTAGGACTGGCTGTATTTACCTTGGCTTGGTTTGGGATCGCTGGACGTGTAACCTGGTGGCAAGGCTGGGCATTTCTGTTGATTTTCATTATTTACGTGAGTATCTTGGGGTGGCGTCTTTCAAAGTTGAATCCTGAGTTGGTGCGAGAGCGGAATCGTCCAGCCGATATGGCCGAAGCCTGGGATCGGGTGGTGATGGGCATCTATTCCGTGATTCTGGTGGTATTGCTGATAGTACCAGCTCTGGATGGGGGGAGATATCACTGGTCGGTCGTCCCCTTGGGTGTTCAAATGTTTGGTTGGATCCTTCTGGTCGTAGCCGGTGTGATGGTCTGGCATGTGATGATGATCAATGCCTATCTCTCAAGCTGGGCCCGATTGCAGGAGGATCGCGGGCAAGTGGTCATCCAAGAAGGAGCATACCGCTTCATTAGGCATCCGATGTACCTCGGGATTATTGTTGGTTTTCTGGGAATACCTCTGGTGTTGAGTTCCTGG
>JBAQFX010000173.1:0-3929 GCA_049287485.1 Anaerolineales bacterium | reverse complement strand
GACCTAAATCTAACGTAGTTTTATTTATAACCACATGATAGCATCCCCCTGTTCCAGAGAGGTTCGCTGGTCGGCTTGATAATCTGGTAAATCATATCCGAGTGATTCTCATGAATCACACCAATGTTGTTTAATTACACTATAAACTGTTAAGCAAGATTGCACGCGCTATCCCTAAATTTGAAGGAAAACTCCATAAATCAACCACAATCTCCATATGTAGATGTATTAAATAATAATCCTCCGCCTGTGGAGGCAATCCAGTGGGCCTGGCGGGATTCGAACCCGCGGCTTCTTCAGTACGATAGATAAGCAGGCAGGGGAAAAGGGGTAAAAAGCCGTCTATTACGTCTAGAATGTACCAAAATCACCAAACAAGTCGCTGCTCTCCTTGCATGCTGTTTCAGCAGATCTGTACCCGAATTGCACCCCTATATACATCGGTATGAAGCAAGGAGAGGCAAGCCGTAGCCCTGTCCTGAGAGGTTCGAAATTAGTAGCATTTCGAGTCACAATTCGTGAAACTCATAATTATGATAAATAGCACTCTTAGGTGCATTTCAGTACAAACAGGTGGGAACGGCATCTCTCAGGGGCAGTTGTGTGCAATGTTTTTAATGAATTATCTACCAATTTTCTATCACTGCAAAAGGGCAAGTAACGCATTTACGCGTTCGTATGCATCCCGTTGGAGCAGAGCTCCCTCATCTGCATCAGTGATCTCTTCGAAGTCCGCCACGTGCTTCGGTCCAACGTGATCGGGCGAAGCAAACTTCTCCTTCTAGTTCATGAGTGCTTCCTGCGTGACACTCCCCTACCGCTAAAGCGGCGGGGGAGTGTCACAATTACCTCAATGCGAAAATCCGGTCCCGACAAACTTTCCTCACTGGAAACCTCCATCACATGGAGGAAGGGGATTTCTTCCATGCAGGCTCTTATTGCTTGAATAGCAGCAATTTCATCAGTTTTGATTTTCATTATTCAATACCCTTTCAGCAAACGCTGAAAGCTATAATATCAGTGAAATTCTAACCTGAAAGAGAATTTCAATGCTTATATAGTGTGACTACTCCCCACGCCCTTAGGCGTGGGGAGTAGTCACATGATTAATAAACGTGGAACAGCTCGAAGGCTCGATAAACCGATGAAGAGCCGATTCCCTTATTGTCCACCGGTACTTATGATCATGAAATCTCCAATACATCCCATAGCACGGGCGCGGTTCGCGTCATTGCTGATACAATAGAGGTTGGTTGGTTTGATTTTTCTCTTTTCTCTGAGCGCTTCGTCTCTGGTGTGGATCGCCGGCTAGCACCTGGAAATCCGGGGCTTTTGACGAGTTAACCTTCGCAGCTAAGGCACTGTTACCAAAATCAATGCCAAACCACCTTGCGACATAACCGACTTCTTGATTAGCAGAGCTAGCCCCGTCATATGTTTTGCATGGATGTTTCTATCTAACCTGCTGCAGCTTATCACTCATGCTGAACCTACCCAAGACAATGCTCATCGGTGGGCTGTCTGGAGAAGTAATCAGGTCAAGGCTGTCCCTTCTTTAGTTTTCTTGATAGGAAGGAGTGAATCTCATGTTTACCCGAATCCTTGTTCCGTTGGATGGATCGGCGCTGGCCGAAGGATCAATTCCTCATGCCGAGCTGTTTGCACGAATCTTTGGGTCAAGCATAATCCTTCTCCAGGTTCTTGACCCAACTTCCTACCAAGAAATGCCAAACGCTGTTGATCCATTGCGCTGGCAACTCCGTAAAGCGGAGGCGGATGCATATATGCAGGGCATCGCACACAGAATTCGAACTAGATTGGGCGAAAAATCCTCGATGGGTGAAGATGAAAAAAAGAGCCGGGTTGTTTATTCCGTCCGAGAAGGAAAAGCTGCGGAAAATATCATCGACTTTGCGCATAGCGAGAATATCGACTTACTGGTAATCTGCACGCATGGCTCAAGCGGTCTGAGTCGTTGGAACATCAGCAGCGTCACCCAAAAAGTAATCGATCTGATTTATCTGCCAGTACTGATTGTGCGTGCCTTTAACCAACCCATCGTAGACGAAAGCATGATTCATTACCGCCGAATTCTCCTCCCGATCGACAGCTCACGACGCGCTGAATGTTCTCTCTCTGCCGGGATTGAACTGGCGCGAGGAGAAACCTCCGCCGATAGCACAGCAGAAACCGCTGGTGAAAAATCGACTCTCTTCTTATTGGCAGTGATTCGACCACCCGAACTGCCTATTCCGGAACCGTTCCCGCTTGAAATCAGCCAGCTTTCGACACAGTTGTTACAAGTCAGCCGCCAGGCCGTTGACCGATACCTTTACGAGATGAAAGAGCGTTTGCCGGTAGAGTGTGATACCTGTGTTGTCGAGAGTACCAGCGTACCTTCCGCGATCCTTAAATTAGCCGATCAGGAAGATATCGACATGGTAATCCTTTGCGCCCACGGTTATTCTGGGCAATTCACCTGGCCATATGGCACCGTTACACGCAATTACATAGAGCATGGCACCAAACCCGTCCTGGTTATTCAGGATGTGCCGCGTTCTCAAGTGAGACCTAGCGCGGCGGAAATTGCGGCAGAAAAATCCGGGAGACGTTAAGCATGCCGGATGACATAAATCATAATAACCGAGAACAGGATTTTCCTATCTCGGTGGATTCAGATTCATCTAAAACTGAAAAAATGCAGGAACTGGTCAATTTTCTGGTAAGTAATTATCGGGAAATAGGCCGCGTTCATACACAGCCCGGCACGAAGACCATTTTTATGGGTCGCGAGCTCAAGGTTTATGAAGATTGGCTGGATAAGGCGCACACCTATTTCCGGGAGGCTACGAATCAAGATCTAACGCTTACTCTTGCCGCAGAATGGGTGCTGGACAATTATTACATCATCCGGCAGGCTCTCCTGCAAATCGAAAAAGATTTACCCACTAGTTTTTATGAGCAGTTGCCTAAATTGGCAGGTGGACCATTGAAGGGCCTGCCGCGCATCTATGCAATTGGACGGGCCGTGCTTTCTTTCCAAAATTATTTATTAAATGCGAACGACCTGCAAGCCATCTTGATTCAGGTTCAGGAACATATACCGTTAACGATAGGCGAACTATGGGCTTTGCCAATTTTCCTGCGCTACAGCCTGATAGAAACCCTGGCACACTTACTCGAATTGATCATCCATCCCCAACCCTTACCTGATTTACCTGTCTTCCCTGTGCAACTTATGGGGACTGGTAATCCGTTTACAGCAAACCAAACGACCACAAACGATACTTTAGCCGGCGGGGTCGTGGCCAATATCATCCTTAGCTTGCGGGCTATTTCCGAACAAAACTGGAACGACTTTTTTGAGGCAGTTAGTAGCCTGGAACGGACTCTGCGTGAGGATCCGGCTGGAATATACCCATGGATGGACTTTAAAACCCGCGATCTATATCGAAAAGAAATCGAGTTACTTTCGTTCACGAGTGGCCGGGAAGAAAACGAACTGGCTGAAATCACGATCGACTTGGCTCGCAAAAGCAGCACAGGAGAGCCCGAATCTGCCGGAATATTTCCAGGTACAAATGGGGTTAAAAAGCCTCTCGACGACTCGATCTCCCATGTAGGCGAGTATTTGCTGGGGAAAGGCTGGATCAGACTTGAACATAGAATCGGTTATCATCCAGATGTTAAAACAGCGCTCAAACGGTGGGGGGCGCAACATGCCGGTGCCTTATACCTCGGCAGCATCTTTCTGCTTAGCTTGCTGATCTTGGGGCTTATCTCAAATTTAATACTCCGATCGGCATTACTTCATTCGGGTTCTCCATGGCATTGGATTTCGGTTCTCGTACTGGCGATTGCATTATTGGTTCCCATATTGACGGTTTCCGCCAGCCTGGTTAATTGGTTGATCACCTTGAGGATAAATC
>JBAQFX010000172.1:0-1551 GCA_049287485.1 Anaerolineales bacterium | reverse complement strand
GGCTTGTTGTAATGGATTTGAAGAATTATATAAAACCGTATCTGAAATGGTGGTGGTTAATCCTCATATCTGTATTTATCGCTTCTTCTGCGACTTATTATGCAAGCAAGAATACTACTCCGTTATACCAAACCAAGACAACCTTACTGGTCGGTAATAGCATGCAGAATCCTGATCCAAGTTCTTCTGAACTGTATACCGGGGAACAATTGGCAGGCACATATGTCCAGATGGCGCTGCGGGAACCGGTGCTAAAGGCAACCGTAAATAGCCTTGGTTGGAATATCGACTGGAGACAGCTGACATCGAAGATCAGTGCTAGGGTTGTTTCTCAAACGCAACTTATCGAAATTTACGCGATTGATGACGATCCATTAGCCGCCAAAGTACTGGCTGACACCGTTGCTCAACAACTCATCAACCTCAGCCCATCCGGGACAAGCAAAATTAACCAGGAACAGTTAGCATTTATCCAGTCGCAATTAACTGATTTAGAAGGAAAAATTAATTCCGCTAAACAAGATGTGACCAAATTGAGAGTGGAATTTGATGCTGCCAACAGTGCCCAGCAGATTCAGGATTTACAGAACCAGATTACTATCTTAGAGACAAAAATCACCAACTGGCAAAGCACCTATGCAGAGCTGTTAAAGTCACTCCAAGGTGGAGATGTAAACGTCCTCAATATCGTCGAAGAAGCCAGTTTTCCAACGAATCCATTCTCTCCCAATACCCGCATGAATGTCCTGCTTGCGGCAGCAATAGGACTTGTACTGGCTGTCGGCGGAATTATCGTTATCGAATATTTGGACGACACAGTACGAGCGACAGATGACACCCAATCTTTAGTAAACTTACCGACGCTCGCAAAGATTGGCCGAATTAACGGCTCAAAAAATGATAACAAATTAATTGCTATAGAAGATCCACGTTCCCCTGAAGCCGATTCCTTTCGGATGCTACGGATAAACCTACAATCTATCTCAAATTTGCAAACTTTGCGGACCATTTTGTTCACCAGTGCAGAACCTTCGGTGGGAAAGAGTGTGACGATATCGAACCTGGCGATCGTCATGGCCCAATTTGGCAAACGGGTGATCCTGGTCGAATCCGACTTGAGAAAACCCGCTATTCACACGCTTTTCGGAGTAGCAAACGAAAACGGATTAAAAGATCTGATTGAAAAACCTGGTTCGACGACGTGGTATGGCTGCCTAAAAACAACGAAAATTAATAATTTACTCATCCTTCCTAGTGGCACAGCAGCGATCAATTCTGTGGAGGCATTGGGATCGGAACGAATGAAAAGTATTATTGATGAATTGAGCACGCTCGCTGATGTCATTCTGTTCGATAGTCCACCGGCGTTAATGTTTTCAGACGCTTTTCTTATGGGAAAACTGGTGAATGGAGTGGTCATTGTTTCCCGAGCGGAGAGAACACGAACAGAACTGTTAAAAAGGGTGGTAAGTGATTTACGCATGGCAGGAATAAATCTATTAGGTGTGGTGGTACAAAATCAGAAGAGCAGTGAATTCTATGGATATAAGT
>JBAQFX010000171.1:0-8618 GCA_049287485.1 Anaerolineales bacterium | reverse complement strand
TAAATCAAGGCCCTCAAAATAGGTGACCGACGTAACCTCCCCAGATAAGATTAATATAGAAAAAATAGGAACATCCAAATTTTATATGGATAGGGTGTTGACGATCATTAGCGCCCATTTCATTCATGATACCTACTCAGCTTTCCTGGCTCCCCTACTACCTAACCTTATAGAAAAGTTGTCTCTCTCCTATACCCAGGCTGGCTCACTTTCAGCCATCACTCAATTGCCATCCCTGCTAAACCCAATTATTGGCTATTTGGATGATAAAGTCAGCCTGCGGATTTTTGTCATTCTGGCTCCAGCTATCACTGCCACAACAATGAGCTGTCTGGGTATCGCCCCTAATTACCCAAGCCTGGTGATCTTGCTCTTTATCACTGGTCTGAGCATCTCAGCTTTTCATGCGCCAGCTCCGGCAATGATCGCCCGTGCATCTGGGCACCAGGTTGGAAGGGGTATGAGCTATTATATGGCTGCGGGAGAACTCGGGAGGACAGTAGGGCCATTACTTGCCTCCTGGGGTTTACTCACCTTTACTTTAGGTAAGATGTACCCGATAGCCATACTAGGGTGGATAGCTTCTTTAGCAATTTTCATCCGCTTTAAAGGGTTACCTGTCCATGTTGAGAAGCAGACCGGCTTCCGTGAAATTCTACCGACTGCCAGCCGACTTTTCTTACCATTAATTGGCATTATTTTCTTTCGCAGTTTCTTAATTACAGGTTTGGGTCTTTATCTACCCACCCTGCTAGAAGGTGAAGGTGCCACTGTTTGGAAAGCAGGTATCACCCTGGCAATATATCAATTTGCAGGTGTAGTCGGGGCCGTATTAGGTGGAACGATCAGTGACCGACTGGGAAGAAAGCCAGTTCTTTTTATAATATCTCTTCTCGCTCCGATGATGGTCCTAGGATTTTTACTTACCCATGGATGGTTGACTATCCCGGTTTTGATACTGGCAGGTCTTTTTGGATTGTCTTCTCAGCCGATCACACTGGCTATCGTCCAGGATCAACTACCTAATCACCGCTCAGCTGGAAATGGTTTTTTCATGGCTATTAGTTTCATCTGCTTATCGCTGTCAGCTGTTGGTATCGGGATGCTCGGTGACCGCATCGGATTACGCCAGGCATTTCTATGGACTGCAATCTCAGGTTTTTTAGTAATCCCTCTTGTCATCTTATTACCTCGGTCGCCGAATAACAACCAAAGGTCAAAACCCTTACATAATGAGCAATAAATAATAATGAATGATCCATGGTCTTTTGCTGTTCAGCTTGCATTGAAAGCAGGGAATCTTTTGCGAGAATTCTTCAATCCTGCTGGCATTCACGCCTCAGTGAAACCAGATCATACCGTTGTGACCGAGGCTGATCTGGCAGCAGATACATTCATCACCCATGAGATTCAGATGCACTATCCCAATGATGTAATTATTAGTGAGGAATCCTCTCATCTGCTAAATAATGACCAAACATCAATTTGGATTATCGATCCATTGGATGGCACCACTAATTTCAGTTTAGGATTAGCCATTTGGGGTGTTTCCATCGCTCGCATCGTAAATGGTATCCCAGCCCTCGGTGTGCTATATTTTCCAATAATAAACGAGCTTTACACCACCCGTCGAGGCTCAGGCTCATTTTTGAACCAAAAAAGTATCCTCGTTAGAGCACCTGACCCTTCACAGCCAATGTCATTTTTCGCTTGTTGTTCAAGGAGTTTTCGCTATTACAATATCAGCGTACCGTATAAACCACGTATCATGGGCTCAGCAGCTTATACTTTTTGTATGGTAGCGCGAGGCTCTGCGTTACTGGGATTTGATGCTGCCCCAAAAATCTGGGATTTAGCTGCTGCCTGGCTATTAGTGGAGCAAGCAGGAGGCAAGATTGCTGCATTTGAAGGTTCACCTGCTTTCCCCATCTCTTCACAAGATAATTTTAGCCTGTGTAACTATCCCACCCTGGCTGCTGCTACACCAGAAGTATTCCTCACCGGGCAAAAAAAGATTCAAAGGAAATCTAAATTCGCCTTTGTTGTTCAGGATAAAGACTTAAAGGAGTGAATATTTTCCTAAGCATAGCTAACTTTAATCTTTAGTATGAGTTTTTTCGTTATAAATATAGATTCCTTGCGAAAAAGGAGTGGCAATCATCATGGAGTATCGACATTTAGGAAAATCGGGCTTGGAAGTTTCTGCGCTTTCATTAGGGGCATGGGTTACCATGGGTGGGCAAATTGGCGAAGACATCTCCTATGAATGCATGAAATTAGCTTATGATGCTGGGGTGAATTTTTTCGATAATGCAGAATCATATGCACATGGCAATGCGGAGATAGTTATGGGCAATGTGCTTAAAAAAGCAGGTTGGAAACGATCTGAACTGGTAATTTCAACAAAACTATTTTGGGGTGGGAGATTCCCTAATCAAACTGGGCTTTCTCGTAAACATATTATTGAAGGTGCCAGGGCGTCTCTTAACCGGCTACAAATGGATTATGTCGATCTTGTATTTTGTCACCGGCCGGATATATACACACCTATTGAAGAAACTGTTCGTGCTATGAACTTCCTATTAGATCAAGGTTTGGCATTTTATTGGGGGACCAGTGAGTGGAGTGCCGACCAGATCATGGAAGCTTATTCTATTGCCAGGCAATTTGACCTGATCCCACCACTAATGGAACAACCCCAATACAACATGTTTACCCGTGAGAAAATTGAGCATGAGTACATTCGTTTGTATGAGCAAATAGGTCTTGGTACAACAATCTGGAGCCCCCTCGCCAGTGGATTGCTAACTGGAAAATACGACCGTGGCATTCCCGAGGGAACACGTGTGAGCCTGGATGGTTATGAATGGTTGCGCGAAGGCTTTGAAAGCGACCAGGCGAAACATCGGATTGAGAAAGTAATTCAACTTGAGCCAATTGCAGAAAAACTTGGAATGACGATTTCCCAAATGGCTATCGCGTGGTGTTTAAAAAATCCCAATGTCAGCAGCGTCATTACTGGTGCGTCGAAACCCGAGCAGGTTATTGAAAATATGGAGGCCATGGATTTTGTAGATAAATTGACCATAGATGTGATGGATCAGATTGAATCAATCTTGGAAAATCGTCCAAAACCGTTATCAGATTATCGTTGATATCTGTGATATTGCTTGCAATTAATAGTTAAACTACTATCCCGAAAATCGTGGATCAGGAAGCTTGGACATTTTTCGGATAGGCTACCGTAGAATTGTTTTCAGTCTTTCACGAGATATTTTTCTCGAGTCATCCAAATAGATTTCATGGTGTTTGCCATTTGTTTGATATCCATGAGCGATAATGTACTGATGCATTTCTGCAATTGTTGGAGCCTCATTTTCTTACGCACCGATATACAACTTTTACACCGAGAGGCCTTCGCTTTAAGTAGATTGCTAAAGACGTTAATGGTAACTTGAGTATATAATTACATAGCCCTGGGGAATTAATTTGGTGATAATCACCATTAAGTATTTCTAAATATTAATTTCCTTTTTTGACTAATGGTGGCTATAATTGATAGAAGTTGTCATAAAGTTGGAGGAGTTTCACTGGATAATAAACGTAGAACCCATAGCCTGGCGGATACAGGAACCATAAGAAAACCATCAGACCATTTACAACCAGGCATTATCCTTGTAGATCGATATTCGATTCAGAATGTGGTTGGGATCGGTGGAATGGGGGCTGTTTATTGTGCGCGTGATCTTCATTTCCCCAACGTTGTTAAAAGAGTCGCGGTCAAGGAAATGATAAACCTTGCCCGAGACCAAGCCATTCACGATACAATCGTCCGCAATTTTGAGCGCGAAGCGAATATCCTGGCAACATTAAACCACCCTTCGATTCCACGTATTTATGATTATTTTTCACAGGATGATCGGTCTTACCTCATTATTGAATTTATCGAAGGTAAAGATCTGGAAGAGATTTTATTAGATAGCAAGGATTTCCTTCCAGAAATTCAAGTGGTAAATTGGGCAATCGAATTATGTGACGTGATCGGCTACCTGCATAATAATCAGCCTGAACCGATCATTTTCAGGGATATCAAGCCTTCAAATATTATGGTCGATATACATGGGCACATATTGCTGGTTGATTTTGGTATTGCCAAGACCTTTCGCACCGGGCAAAAAGGCACCATGATAGGTACGGAAGGTTATTCACCTCCTGAACAATATAAGGGCGAGGCTACCCAACGAGCAGATATTTATGCCCTTGGAGCGACATTACACCATCTCCTCACCAAACGTGATCCCCGTCTGGAGCCACCATTTTCTTTTGAAGAACGTAAAATTCGATCGATCAATCCCGCTATATCCCCGGATCTGGAAACTGTCATTTATACCGCCCTAAATTATGATCCCGAAAAACGTTATTCTACTGCGGAAGAGATGAAGAATGCGCTGATTACATCTGCAAAGAAAACCGGATTATTGAATAAACTTCCAGCAGCAATTAAGCCATTTAACCGTGAAACATCCGAAGTAACTTCAGCCTGGAAATTCGAATGTGAAGATGAAATCCGTGGCACGCCTGCATATTTTAATGGATCAATATATATTGGAGCATATGATAACAATCTTTATGCATTAAATGCTACCAATGGAGAATTTATCTGGAAGTTTGCTACCGAAGGTGGTATCGTTTGTAAACCTGCCATTTATGAAGGGAATATTTATATAGGCTCTGAAGATCAACGCCTCTATTGTATTAATTTACGTTCTGGGCAGGAGATTTGGTCATATTATTCGAACGGCCCTATCAGGTCGTCACCACACGTTGCTGAAGGGCACATCTTTATTGGATCGGATGATGCTTACTTGCATGCGATTAATGCCCTCAGTGGAAGGCGTGCGTGGCGGGTAGATGCTGGTGCTCCAGCACGTTCTACACCCTTATTGGTGGGTGAGCATGTCTTTTTTGGCACTGAAGCCGGTGACTTGTTCTGTGTTGATCTGGGTGGTAATGTCAAATGGCGGTTCAAAGCCAAACGTGCTCTGACCTCATCGCCCATCTACGCCAATGGGATCGTATATATTGGATCAGTTGATACAATACTTTATGCATTAGATGCTAAATCCGGTTATATTATTTGGCGTTTCCGTATGGCAAAGGCTACGATCTCAACGCCAATGATTACAGATAACTTTATTTTTACCGGTTCTGTAGATTCTCACATTTACTGCGTTGATTTACACTCAGCTAAAGAGGTTTGGAATTTTGCGACTGACAGCCAGGTTACCAGTTCTCCCATTACCTACCAAGATTCTGTATACTGTGGTTCTGTGGATGGTGCCATGTATTGCCTGGAATTTCGTACAGGTCGTTTACGCTGGAAATATCAAACCGGAGGTCCCGTCACAGGAACACCCGTGATAGCAAATGATGTACTTTATTTTGGTTCCAATGACCATAAGATATACGCTATTGTTCTATAAGCAGGCATGTCATTTGTGGAGGATTTATTGTGACATCATTCTTAAACAGGCTTTTTCATAAAAAAATACCTGAAAACATAGCTTCAAAGAAACAGAATTCTGCCCTGGAACAATCCAGATCTCTCGACCTTTCTACCGATACAATGGTTACTGATAAAGAGGCAATAAATACCCCAATTTTAAAAACGCATCTCGAAATTCCTCAATTACAGGTGGGTGTAGCACAATCGGTTGGATTACAACGGGACCATAATGAAGATTCTTTATTTACACTGACAACGAATCTGGCTACAAATGAGAGGACGATCAACTGCGGCTTGTACATCATCGCTGATGGAATGGGAGGTCATGATAATGGGGAATTAGCCAGCAGACTTGCGGTCGGAAAACTAGCCTCACATGTGATTAATACACTCTACAAGCCATTAATCACTTCTTCGAGTGATGGATTAGAAATATCTATCCAGGAGGCAATGCAAGCAGGTGTTTTACAAGCCCACCATGCCGTCAAAAGCGAGACCGAAGGTGGTGGGACGACTCTAACGGCTGCATTAATTTTAGGAGATCAAATAACGATCACTCATGTGGGTGACAGTCGTGCTTATACAGTAGAGCCCGATGGAACCTTGCAACTCCTCACACATGATCATTCTTTGGTGAAACGCCTGGTAGAAATCGGTCAGATTTCACCTGAACAAGCATTGGTCCATCCTCAACGCAATGTCTTGTATCGAGCTTTGGGGCAGGGAGATCCATTTGAGCCGGATATTTTTAGTTTTCAGGTGCGTCATGGTTGTCAGCTTTTAATATGCTCTGATGGATTATGGGGTGTGATTCCAGATTCGGAGATGGCCCGTATAATTAGTTCCTCACCAGATCCACAGATCATTTGTCAATCATTAATAGATTCCGCCAATGAAGTGGGTGGACCCGACAATATTTCGGTGATCCTTGTTCGTTTTCCAGATTGAACCATGCAAGAAATAACCTACTATGAGCGTTTAGGTCTTCCCAGGGATGCGACCCAAGAGGAAATTCGCCGCGCATATCGCCAACTAGTCTTACGCCTTCATCCCGATACGAATGTCAATAAAGGCGAGACTGGTTTATTTATCGATATTCAACAAGCCTATGAATATCTCTCTGATCCAAAGAAAAAAAACGATTACGATGAGCAAATACCCTCCGAGCCCGATATTCTCACTCCCCTTGATATCAAAACATTCTATAGTCAATCTTCACTTGTCCGGCTTTCTGAGCCACAGTTGCTCTATGTCCTGTTGGAATTGAATATTAAACCTGATACCAAATTATGGACTGCCTCTGCTCCGATGAATATCTCTTTGGTTGTTGACTGCTCAACTTCCATGCAGGGCTATCGCTTAGACATGGTTAAGTTAACGGCAATTGATATTCTCAGGAAGCTCCAACAGAACGACATATTTTCCCTGGTAAAATTCAACGATTGGGCTGAACTTCTCATTGCTCCAGGAAGCCTGTCTGAATTAAAATCCGCTGAGATGAAAGTCCAGCTCCTCCAGGCAGGTGGTGGAACAGAAATATTGAAAGGCCTGGAGATGGGTTTTGCACAAGTCAAGCAATTTCGCTCCGATCAACGGGTAAACCACATTATCCTTATCACCGATGGTCGTACTTATGGTGATGAAGCTAATTGTGTATTGCTGGCTGAGCAATCATCTACTCTTGGTATCGGAATCAGTGCACTTGGCATCGGCACACAATGGAACGACAAGTTTTTAGATCACATTACCTCCAAAACCGGTGGCATTTGTAAGTATATACCAGACGGTGGTGACATACGGAATAGTATCTTGGAAGAAATTTCCCGTCTCGGATCAAACATGACTGAAAAAATATCTACAAATTATCAATTGTCTCAAGAAGTTGAATTATCCGCAGCTTATCGCTTACAACCTGATCCATCATCCTTAAATATAATCTCTCCACTTATTTTAGGAAATATTCCACATCGTGGAATTTTGAGTGTTATATATGAGTTTGTTATCCACGATATACCCGAAAACACAAACCTATTCACTCTGGCAAAAGGATTTTTAGACCTTGAGATTCCTCGACATACAGTAAAGTCACGTTATTTTCATCGATTGAAGTTTGATCGGAAAATTACGAGTAAACCTGAAAAATACGTACCTCCCACCGCCATCTTGAATGCCATGACGATGCTATCCGTCTTACATTTGCAAGAACGAGCTAGAGAAGCAATGAATAGAGGTGATTATTTATCCGCTGCTCACCATATGGAATATCTTGCCACGCATTTGCTAAAAAATGGAGAAGAGAGTCTTGCCAAATCGGTTTTGCATGAGGTGACTTATATCCGTCATAATCAATCCTTTAGCGAAGAAGGTCAAAAACGGATAAAATATGGTACTCGTTCCTTGCTTCTTCCAGCCAGTGTTGATGAGGCATAAGTATGATTATCTGTCCAAATTGTGGAAACAAAGAGTTACCTGGTGCATTATTTTGCAATGAATGCGGCACTCAATTCTCTATTACCAACCAAGACCCGACATTAGCCATCCCCAATGGTATTGCAGACCATCTTCATGATGAACAACCAGAAGATGTAGAGCAGACTGTACCGCCTACTCCAGACGATGCGAGGCTATCTTTATTTCTCGTTGATACAGGTCAAGTAATTCCGCTTGAAGGGCTTACTGAGTACACTATCGGAAGATCATCTGAAGATCAACCAATATTGCCTGATGTTGACCTGGCACCTTACCATGCCTATGATTATGGTGTATCCCGATTACATGCATCCATCACGATAAGTCAACCAAACGCCCTCCTGATTGATTTTGGCTCTGCCAATGGGACCCAACTCAATGGACAGAAATTATCCCCTGACAAACCTTACCCCATCACCCATGGCGATATATTCACCCTGGGTAAGATGAAGATACAACTTTTAGTGAACCGATAAGAAAGTTGAGATAAATATGCCTTATACTGTCATCCTTCACCCAACCGGAGAAGAACCTATTATTGGTGAAGTGGAAGAGCTGCCGAAACCTACGGATATTACTATTACAATAAATAGCCCACGACGAATAGATGGGAAAGAACTCCATTACCTCACAGAAAGTGTGC
>JBAQFX010000170.1:0-2732 GCA_049287485.1 Anaerolineales bacterium | reverse complement strand
GTGATTTTCACTGCAAATTGATTTTTTGCACTTAGCGAATCTAAACCCAACCATATCTCAAGTTGATTTGTGCGTGGATTAAAGCCTATGCCCACTAAAGATGAGTTTTCATAATTGAGACTTTCAGCACTCACGAAGGTTACCAATAATCCATTAGAGGCTTGGATCGGGTCACTCAGCACAGTTAAGTGAATGCCATCTGAATGTTGGGTGATCTCTCCTTCGTGAAACCTGATTTGCTCACCGGCAATGCTGATCGATTTCTCGCACGGGAATTTATCTCCAATTTGAGGGTCATTTCCCAGCCCACAAACGATGGTATCGTCAGCTGGGGTCTTGCTGGTTAGACCCCCAACCAGAAGTTCCAATGAGCCACTTTCGTTCGCAGAACGTTCGAAGCTCAAAGTTGTCCTTACTTCTTGAATAGCATCGGTTATTACTGGCGATTCTTGAATGACGATTGGCAGTTCAGAAGAGTAAACTGGATCGAGCTGGTGACCGGATGAATCAATCAGGATTGGGTCTTCCCCAGTTAATGGATTATGAAGATACAGATCTTGCAGATATAAAATTGGATTACTCGATGAAGCGCTTAGCCACAAGTGATAACCGGTTGAATCTGAGATGAAGGTGCGCAGACATAGTTCAACGCCCAATTGGGTTTGACACTCGTGTGGATAAATCGTTGTGGTTTGACTTTGGTCCATCGAGCTCATGGGTATCAGACTGACAGGAATGTCCCAACCTGGCGATAGGTGCAGGATGAATGGCGAGGAATTACCAGATCCAAGCGAGCTAAATTGATATACTGCTTCCTCTTCACTTTGACCCTCGCCATACGAAACCAAGGACGAGAAAGACGGTAATGATTGTCGGTTGACTTCCATGGTTGCGAAAGACGCCGAATTCATCTCTTCTGGAGCGAATAGATTACCGGTCACGCGCAACCAAACCACGGTTTTTTGTGGGTCGGCGATGACGCGATCAACCACTATGGTTTGCTTGGGTCTCATGGAATAGACCGGGCCGGGTAAAACGTATGTTTCGCTCACCCGGACAAAACCAGCTCCTTCCAGATAACCGAAGTCAATCAGGCGTTCGATGGCGGCTCTTACCGGACGAATGACAATAAGCATGATGAATATCAGGATAATTAAACTCGCTGCTGCGATCCACTTGTACGTTGGCCGGTAACGTAAATATTTAAAGAAGCTATTATCTCTTCGCCCGACATGCATTAAATTCGTTTTCGAAGATTTATCCAGCAACAGTTTCTGCAAGGCAGATCTATATTCTGGCTCTGCAGTATATAGAGAAAAATAACCCACAAGCGTTTCTTCTAATTGTTGGTTAGTGCTGGTATTCATTTCGTTGGTTGTCATTACGATAGCTCCATTCCATCTTCTAACTTCCGCAGAAGTCGATGGATCGCCATTTTTATCGCTTCAGGACTTTTCCCCAATAAATCACCGATCTCATCGAAAGATAGGCCGGCAGCATATTTAAGACGCAATAACTCACGATCTTTCACGGTTAGTTGATTCATTGCTTTTTCTAGATCTAAATAATGATCCACGTCTTTGGTATTTCCGCTAATTGCTGCAAAAGGGTTTGATTCGAGCAATCCAACGGCCTCTAAACTCTGGATGGGATGGCGAAAGGTGAAACGATAATGTGAAATCAGGGTGTTTCGGGCAATGGTAAAGACCCATGCAGCCAATGGCCGGCGGCTTTCATAGCGCGGAAGCGCCTCAAGGATGTTCAAAAATATCTGGCTGGTAATATCTTCGGCGACTTGCCGGTTGTTGGTCCGGGAAAACACGTATTGAAATACCCGATCAAAATAGTGCTCGAACAATGTTTCGAATCGGGTGACATTTTCCTGAGTCAAATCAATAATTTTGTCTGCTTCCAAAGTCTCACTGGCACCAGCCTATCAAATTGTAGCCTTGATTTCGATGCAACTTCTATTAATAATAACGCCCGGGTATCCCATTCGTAACATTAACGACTGGTCTGGAGGAATCAATAAGGATAAATTACTACATCTCTCATATATTTCAATCTAATACTTAATTGACCCTACCACTAAGGATATATAGATGATCATAGGACAAAGAGCTTAACTAGAATTTACTGCTTATGGTTTTCGGTGAGATTATTAAATACTTTCGCGGTAACTACTCGGGCTGGACTATACATATCATAAAAAAAAGCCAGCTCAGGTCCCACGGTCGGAGGACCCAAACAATCGCACCGTCAATTTCGACATGAATTGAGCCAGAGAGCACACCCGACCATTAAGGCCATTGAAGGAACGCCGTTGTCAGCGATAGGACGAGACCAACCGTGCCTAAGATGATACCGATAACGGCGACAAACTTTCGCGTGCTTCTGAGGCCGACTATTCCAAAACCAACGGACATCATACCTACTAGCGTACCGATTTGAAGCCATTGCCAGGTCACGAGAGCGACGATTCCAAATATTACAGAAGTAAATGCGAATCCCTCTCGCCCTTGATATTCAGAATTCTTAGTCATCAACAAACCCTTCTGTTATCTGTTAAAGGAAAGTAATCTACTTGTAGACTCAACTCGTAAGTGTAATAGGTTTCACTTATGAGAAGTACTTACTTCGTTACGAATCATCCATCCACTCATATAGAACATATTATATATATTATTAGGGTAATTACTCACTGGTTAATTTGGCTTAAGACTTGCAATATG
>JBAQFX010000169.1:0-19958 GCA_049287485.1 Anaerolineales bacterium | reverse complement strand
CCGCCGCAGTGGCCTATCTCCAGGGTTCTACCCCTCCAGAGACCACCACCTACAACAACGGCGTGATTGACGTCCCTGCCAAGCCGTCCCCGGTCGTCACGGTGGATAAGTCCAATGTCGTCGCCGCTCTCATCGACTCTGGCTATTACCCAGCCAGTGACTTCATCGGATTACCATAAGATTTCTTTGTTTGTCAATGCAGGAATAGTGGTGGGAAATCCACCACTATTCCTGCAATTCTCCTGTCATCTGCACTTTTATAAATTAAAATACTGATCTGGCTAATTTGGTTTGACCTTTTTAGCAACAAATAGCGAGATACCCCTATTTTATGTTCCTTTATCAGTCTTAACAAAGGTAAAACTATGGAACCAATGACAGAAACCCCACCCGTCGTAGAAATGCGGAACATTAAGAAGAACTTTGCTGCTGTCCAGGCTTTAAAAGGAGTAGACCTGGTATTACACCATAATGAAGTATTAGGGTTAGTTGGCGACAATGCAGCTGGTAAATCTACCCTGATGAAAGTACTCAGTGGTGCCTACATCCCCGAGGAAGGTGAGATTCTCATCGACGGGAAGAAGGTACACTTCACAGACCCCTTGCATGCTCGTCAGCTTGGTATTGAGATGGTATATCAGGATCTAGCCCTTGCCAACAACCTCGATATAACCGCCAATGTTTTCCTGGGACGAGAAACCGTGGGTAGACAGATCGGGCCATTTGGCGTGATGAATAGTCATCGCATGGAGCAAGAAGCACGGCGTTTGCTGGATCGCCTCAAAATTGATATCCCTAATGTACGACTGCTGGTTGAGAGGCTATCCGGTGGCCAGCGTCAGGCTGTGGCTATTGCCCGCGCTATGGCTTTTAATTCAAAGGTCATTATCATGGACGAGCCAACGGCAGCCTTAAGCGTGGCGGCTATCAGCAAGGTGCTTGATCTGGTAAAGGAGCTTAAGGCTCAGGGCGCTTCGGTCATCATCATCAGCCACCGTCTCGAAGATATTTACAGCGTGAGCGATAGGTTAATGGTGATGCGTAACGGTCGTAAAGTCCGTGACCGCCCCATCGAGGGGAATATCGATGACTTTCGCGAGCGTGTGGTCGCCTATATGATTGGCGCCCGTGATGACTTCGCCAAAGAAGCCAGCGCATTGGCTGGCTAATAGCCGCGAGGAGGCATGACATGTCTTTCAATGAAACACTAAAAAAACAACAACACAATATTCGTGAATATGGCATGTACATCGCATTTCTGGTCATAATCATCTTCTTTGCCATCACCACGAAAGGTCTCTTTGTCACGCCGAGGAATATCGGCAATCTGGTGAATGCGATGAGTTATATCGCCGTTTTAGCAGTCGGTATGACCCTGGTAATTGTTATCCGCCATATCGATCTCTCGGTAGGCTATCTCGCTGGTTTTCTTGGTGCTATTGCCGCTATTTCTATGAAATACTGGCATGTGCCTTTAGTTCCGACGATTTTATTTATCCTGGTGCTTGGAACGATAGCTGGTTTGGGAACTGCCTTCCTTGTCGCTAAAATGAGAATTCCAGCCTTTGTTGCCACACTGGCTGGATGGCTGGGATACAGAGGAGCCTTACAGCTTGCCACCCGAAGCACAGGCACAATAGTCATCGAAAATAAAATTTTCAACGAACTGGGCAATGGATTTATTCCCGACTTTCTTCCTAATATTGGAATATTATCTGGTGTACATAAAGTAACACTCCTTCTCGGTATATTTGCTATCATCCTATATATCAATGGTGAAATAAATAATCGCCGAAAGACACAGGCTTATCAATTCGAAGTTCTACCAATTAATTTATTCATGCTGAAATTAGTTTTTGTATCCCTGGTGATTGCAGTTATTACCTGGGTACTGGCTGGATATCAGGGTCTCTCCTGGGCTGCGGTCATCCTGATATTTGTGGTCATCATCTATACTTACATCACCACCAAAACTGTCATTGGTAGACATATTTATGCAGTTGGCGGAAATCCTGAGGCAGCTGAGCTAAACGGCATCAGTGTTACCAGGATTACCTTTACCGTTTTCGGTTCGATGGGTTTACTCACTGCTTTGTCCGGTATCCTCTATGCTTCATGGTTACGCTCCGCCACGACGATCGCAGGAGCAGGGATGGAATTTGATGCCATCGCTGCAGCATTTGTTGGTGGTGTGGCAGTAGCAGGCGGTGTGGGTAAGGTTTCTGGGTCAATCCTGGGTGCTCTGGTTATGGCATCTTTAACGAATGGCATGAACCTGCTGGGCTGGGACATTTCGATCCAGTATATCGTCAGAGCCCTCGTGCTGGCAGGTGCGGTCATCTTTGATGTTCAAACCCGCAGGGGAGCAAAATAAGCACATACGATCAAGTATAACCAATGGATTACCTGACAGGTGAATTTGCCTATATAAGGGTTTGATAGAAATCAGCTAAAGAACCTGGAAACAGGTTCTTTTATTAATCTTTTCTTCCGCCTGAATACAGTCGATAATTCGTCGCCCAATAATAAAAATGCTAAGTTTTGATCCTTCCAGTTCCAAAACTACCACTGCCTTTCCCATACTCAGCGTTTTTTCCCGGGCCTGAAACCTATTTCCAAAAAAGATCAGTATAGTTTTCCAGCCTTTGTCATTGGTGACCGCTGCCTCAGCAACTGAATACCCGATAATTCCCCAAGACAGCGTGGGAGCTTTGAAAATAGCGTAGGCGCAAATTTAAGCTGTACCAATCGATATCCAAATGATCAAATATCGCTCCCCCTGCTACTGCAACAGGGGGAGCTCAATTTATCGAGCTTGAAGTTTTTCATTCACGCTTCTTATTTTGTCATCCATAGTTTGTGTGCGATCAGTTCGTGTGCCAAACCTCAGTGTGGATGAGATGCGTTGTACCCCCATTGCATGTAATTTTTCATGGCAGCGCTTGATAGCTGTAAATACGTCTTCCCACTCCCCCTCAACGTTCGTCCCATAAGCATGCAGGTTGGTCTTAAGCCCGGCTTCATTCAAGATCTTTTCGCATTCCACGATATATTTTGAGACTGATACCCCAACACCAATAGGCACCACACACAAATCTGCAATTACTTTCATAGGTATACCTCCCTGATTTAGGATTTTACTAATTTGAATGCCGCCTCAACAATCTGCTCAGCATTGGGTAGAGTTTGATATTCCAGCGCACGTGAAAATGGGATCGTATCTTGCGTGCAGACCCGTGTGTATTTCGTCTTAACCCCGGCTTCAAGGACGATGGCAGCCAGTTCACCGGATAGCCCAAACCCCTGATAATCCTCATCCACCACCAGCATGCGCCCGGTCTTCGCAACACTCCCTACTACGAGATTTTTATCCAATGGTGCAACTGTGCGTAGATCGATTACCTCTGCAGAAACGCCTTTTTTATCCAATGAGCGCGCCGCCTCAATAGCCCTGTGCACCGATACCCCCAGGGAGACGATCGTAAGGTCTTCCCCTTCTCGCCGGATCACCCCTTGCCCGATGGGGATGGGCTGCCATATCTTGGGTACTTCTCCCCGTGCACCTTCAGCAGGCACGTCAAATGTCACATTCTTGCGGCTACCCCCTCCCAGCGCATCCAACCAGACGTCAGATAGTAATTTGTGCTCCAGGTAAATAACTGGTCCTTCATGTGCAAGTGCTGCTGTCATTAATCCACCTGCATCCAATGGGGTGGATGGAACCAGGACGATTAAGCCAGGAATATGTGCCAGCCATCCCCATAAGCTTTGCTCATGCTGCCCACCATCCCCATAACCCCCTCCACAAGCTGTGCGGATTACCAACGGCACTTTCCATTGACCACCTGAAAATCGCTCAATTTTCGCCGCATGGTTGAGGATGGCGTCCATAGCAACGCCAATGAAATCTACCAGCATCACTTCCACCACCGGGTGCAAGCCACCCATCGCCGCGGTTACTGCTGCACCAACAAATGCTGCCTCACTGATCGGCGTGGGAAGTACCCTGTCACGTCCAAACCGGACCCGCAAATTTAGCCGTAAGCCATGCACGTCTTCTCCCAGAATAATGATATTAGGGTCATTCGCCATAGCCTGCATCAAAGCGTCTTCGATTGCATCCGAAAAATTCATCGTTCTCATGCTGCCCGTCCTCCCACCTGCGCGACTGGCGTTGACAGTTTTTGTTTGAGTAAAATTATTTCATCTTGCACTTGTTTCTCTATATCACGTAATTTCTCTGCATCCAGATTGAGTAATTTTTTTCGCAAGACTGGAATGGGGTCTCGGTCAGAGGAGCGATGGATACGAATACTATCCCAGATTATCTCAAACATCTCTTTTAGACCCGCTGTTCGCTCGCGTAGAGGGGCACCCCTGGATTGAGTATGAGCTTTCACCAATGGACCGGTCAATTTGACCATTTCGCTCATGGAAGGGTGGGCAAAACGAAGTAGCTGGTCGCCCATATAATGCCCTTCCAAGTGAATGCAACGGGCATGCATAAAAACTGCACCTTCCCCATTTCGCAAACGCTTGATCTCTCCATTGGCAACATTCCATACTTCTTCGACATCGCTTCCGTTGACTTCGACCACTCGTAATCCGAAACCCTTTGCTCGGTCCACTAAATTCCCACCGGTAACATTCATGGATTTCGTCAATATCGCCTGACCGTTATCTTTACATACAAACATCACCGGGAGCTTCCAGGCTGAAGCCAGATTAAAGGATTCCATCATCATCCCTTCATTGGTTGCACCCTCCCCAAAGAATGCTACAGAGATTTTCCCAGGTCTCAACCTCTGATTGGCTATGGCGAAACCCACTGCGCCCGGGCCTGATGCTCCCACAATCCCTGAAGAAGCGATTAAATGCTGCACAGAAAATAGGTGCATATGCCCACCCATTCCGCCTCCCAAACCATCCGATCTGCCCATGAATTCTTTCATCAGCAATGATGGATCCACTCCCCTGGCAAGCATAGGCGCAGTACCCCGATGATCGAGCGCCATCGCATCCCCATCCTCCAGCTGGTCTACAATACCGATCACTATCCCCTCCTCACCCATGCTCATATGCATTTCTCCCGGAATCGCCCCCTCCTCCCAGAGATGCTTCACCTCTAGTTCAAACATCCGGCACCGCACCATTTGTGAATACAGATGCCAACTATCAGGTATTGGCGGACTGACAGGTTCTATCATAACAATTCCCTTCCTCAATCTTCTTCTCGATCAATCTATTCTAAACCAAAAAGACACAAATCACCCTCGAAGTGGTGTATTTTGTGCCTTTAAAAAGTTTCGAATAAATATTGCTTAATCCAATTTACCGATGACTTTTTCTACTTCCTCGAGAATCTCACCCGAGTTGACCAATCCTTTCATCGTATTATGGTCGGCATGCAGAGGTCGATCTTCATCCAGGTGAGCGACATGCTTCCTGATCACCTGATGCGCCACCTGTACACCCTTCCCGGGGGTAAATTCCCGAAAATCAAGTGCCTGCGCTGCTGCCATGAATTCGATCCCTAATATCCCGTAGGCATTATCCAGGATTTGACCATTCTTGAGAGCGGTATTCATCCCCATGGAAACGAAGTCTTCTTGATCAGCTGCCGCAGGGATCGATTGTGTGCTTGCTGGCATGGAAAGAATGCGTTGTTCGACGATCAACGTGTCGGCGGTGTATTGGCTGAGCATCATACCAGAGAACATCCCCGCCCCTTTGGTCAGGAATTCCGGTAAACCCACGCTGAGAGCTGGGTTGGTCAGCCGGTTCAATCTCCGTTCAGATAACACGCATACCATGCTGATGGCGGCTCCAACCAGGTCCATGGGCAGGCTGACGGGTGAGCCCTGGAAATTCGCCCCTGTCAGGGTCAGGCGGAACTCCGGCAAGAAGATCGGGTTGTCACCCACGCCGTTCAATTCAATTTCCACCTGGCTCTGGGCGTAATCGAGTGCATCGTGGGCTGCTCCGATCACCTGGGGTGATGACCGCATCGAATAAGCGTCCTGTACCTTGGTTTTCATTTTTCCCGTTGCCAGGTCACTACCCTCGATACACTTCCTGATCGCTCTGGCAGTACGGATGGCACCTTTAAACCCCCTGGCCTGGTGCAATCGCTCATCATATGGCTTTAAGTTAGCCAGTAACGCCTCCAGGCTCATCGCGCAGGCAATCTCAGCCTGTTTCAGCCACCGGTTCATATCATATAGCTGTAATGCACTCATTGCAGTAAGCAGGTTCGAGCCATTGATGGTAGCCAGCCCATCCCGAGCGCGCAAACCTGGAATGGCGATCCCCGCTCGCTCCATAGCCACATTCCCTAGTAAGCGCTCACCCTCGAAAAACGCCTCCCCTTCACCCATCAACAATAACGCGATCTGAGACATGGGTGCCAAATCTCCACTCGCCCCAACTGAGCCTTTCTGGCATACTACTGGGGTCAACCCTTTGTTCAGCATTTCCACCAGCGTCTGGGTGATTTCCGGGCGGCAACCAGAATTGCCATGGGCATGTACATTGATCCTTCCAGCTATGGCAGCCCGGATGTGCTCGATCGGGCAGGGTTCACCTATCCCCGCCGCATGGTTGTAGATCAGGTACTTCTGAAATTGATTTACCTGTTCATCGTCGAGCACAATTTCTGAAAACTCACCAATCCCTGTATTCACACCATACATAATTTCGTGCGCCTTGATCTTCTCTTCCACCATCTCCCGGCATGTTTTAATCCTTTCCAGGGCATCCGGGTGCAATGTTACTTTCTCTCCATGTCGGGCGATTTTGGTTAATTTTTCTATGGATAATCCGCTTCCATCTAATATTACTGTCATAAGCACTCCTTTTTCATAATTCACATCATAAACCTGTTATACCGGATTGTCAGTTTAAGGGCAAGTGATATTTGTCAGAATTTATCTGAGATGAATCAATGGCACTTTTTCTGCTTAATAATAATTAAAATTAAGATAACTATCCTGTGACACACAGGATATCTGTCTCTATCCGCTTTCCACTTCTTGATATAATCTATGTTCACCAGTACGTTCAGGTAATTTAAACATTTTCGTCATCGGTTTCTAATTAGGCGATACTTTATATTAACGGTCATGAAAGGAGGTCCACTATGCGACTATATGTCGATAGTGCCAAATGCTCTGGTTGTCGAGCCTGTCTGGTAGCCTGTTCGCTCAATCTCTTTCAAGAAAGTAATCCCAAAAAAGCCTCACTCAATCTCATCCCTCATTTTCCCAATCCGGGTGTGTATGAAATGAAAGTATGCACCCAGTGTGGTAACTGCGCTGCTGTTTGTCCAACCGAGGCGATCAAACTAAACGAGCGCGGTGCATATTTTGTAGATTTTGCAGAATGCAATCTTTGTGAAGCCTGTGTACCTGAGTGCCCTGAAGATGTCATGTTCGTACGCACAGAGTTGGCTAATACCGCCTGGAAATGTGACCTGTGTGGTGATTGCGTCAGCGTATGTGGTACCGGTGCACTTTGGATAGCAGATTAGGAGGTAGACATGAATGGTTACGGTGGAACAATTCTAAGGGTTAATCTGACCGAAGGAAAAATCAGCAAAGAGCCTACACCTGCCCAAATGGCGCGTGAGTTTATTGGTGGCAGAGGCTTCGGTGCTTACTTCCTGTTCAACGAAGTCCCCAAAGGAGCCGATCCTCTCGGACCAGATAATAAGCTTATTATCTCCACGGGTCCACTATCTGGGATGTTAGTCCCCGGCGGCGGTAAATGTGATTGGACGACCAAATCCCCTCTCACTGGCGGCTATGCCAGTGCCTCCATGGGTGGTCACTTCACTGCAGAGATGAAATATGCCGGTATTGATAGCATCATCCTTGAAGGGGTCAGTGATAAGCCTGTCTACTTACTGATTGACAACGATAAAATTCGACTGTTGGATGCCTCTTCCCTGTGGGGAAAGGGTGCCATCGATGTGGAAGTAGAGCTTAAGCAAAAATATGGCGAGGAATTTCAGATTGCCGCAATCGGGCCTGGAGGAGAAAATCAAGTCTTGTATGCCTGCATCAACCATGACTTCGGCCGCCAGGCCGGGCGCGGTGGCGTTGGTGCAGTCATGGGCAATAAAAACCTGAAAGCCATTGTCCTGCATGGCACCAAATCGGTACGAGTGGCCGACCCGGAAGGGTATCGCAAAGCTGGCCTTGCCCTGTATAAAGCCTGCAAGGATGCCGAAGGTCTGGCGGAATGGTCCCGCTATGGTACTACAGTGGTTACCAGCTGGTGTGATGAAGTAGGTGCCCTGCCTACCCGTAACTTCAGTGCTGGCTCCTTTGAACAAGGGCAGGGCATTTACGGGCAGACGATGCGCAAGGAGATTGTCATCACGGATAAGGGCTGTTTTGGCTGCCCTTCCCCTTGTGGCAAATATTCAAGTATGAAACGCTACAATACCCGCGTCGAGGGTCCTGAGTATGAAACCATCGGTATGATGGGATCCAACCTGGGCATCGGGGATATCCAGGGAGTCGCTGAAGCTAATCGCCTGGCAGACGACCTGGGGATTGATTCCATCAGCGCTGGGAATTGCATTGGCTGGGCAATGGAATGCTATGAGAAGGGTATATTCACCAAAGCCGATACCGATGGCCTCGAATTGAAATTTGGCAATATCGAGGCTGTTTTCACCCTGATCAAGAAAATCGCCTATCGTGAAGGTGCGCTCGGTAAGCTTCTGGCACTCGGGGTCAAGCGAGCTGCGCAACAGGTCGGACAGGGCACTGATAAATTCGCCATTCACGTCAAAGGTATGGAACAATCCGCCTATGCCACCCATAATGCTACCGCGATGTTGGTGGCTTATATGACCTGTGATGTGGGTGCTCACCACAACCGTTCCTGGGCCATTACCTATGATCTTCAGGTGGGTCGCGATAAAATCGTTCCCGAAAAAGTTGCCCGCGTGATCTGGCTGCAAAACTTCCGCCCAATGTTTGATGTCCTGGGTTCCTGCCGCCTCCAATGGGTAGAGCTGGGCATTGATCGTGAACTATATGTCCCACTGCTGGAAGCCATTACTGGCATTAAACGCTCCTGGGAAGATCTGGAAGCTGTTGGCAACCGTATCTGGAATCTCACCCGCATGTATTGGGTGCGTGAAATTGATGGCTTTGGGCGTCAGTGGGATATGCCAGCGCCGCGTTTCTACATGGACCCGCCTAAGACAGGTGTTACCGCGGGTCAGATAACCAAATTCGAGGATGTCCAAAAGTTATTGGATATGTATTATGAACAACGGGGCTGGGATAGTAATGGTCTTCCCACCCAGGGTACATTGGAAAACCTCAACCTGACTGCACTGGTAGCGTGACCTGAAATTACCTGTTTCAAGAAAGGCGCAGCGAAATAATATCACCCTGGGATGATGCCAATTACCGCTGCGCCCTTCTTTTGATAACGGGGACACCTTTCTACTGCATGATGAGCGCTACAATAAAACCACTGGGAATGCTGAAATCCTACATCGGCGATCTAAAAGAGACCACTGTCGATGCCGGACTATCTATCCGGGAAACATTAACCAACCTCGGTATTAATCCTGATCTGGTCGCAGGTGTTTTTGTAAACGATGAACAGCAATCCAAGGATTATGTCTTACAGGATGGAGATATCGTCAAGCTCCTGGCTGTCATCGGTGGTGGTTGACCCACTCGTCCCAATCGCCCTCACCCTAACCACAAAACTCCTTCACCACATCCCACAGTACGGGTAGTCCTGACTCGATATAAGAGATGGGCATACGTTCATTATGCCCATGTGCCATTTGCAGGATCTGCATCCCCGCTGGCAGGATTCCCGGAGTAAACCCATAGACTGTGATGCCTGCCCGCTGGTATTGGCAAGCATCCGTAGCTCCAGGCATGAGCATTGGAATGACCAGGCCTTCCGGATCCATCTTACGTGTCCTACTTTCGAGTAGCTTGAAGAAGGGCGTTTCTGTGGAGAACTCTGCTCCCATGGTGGTATATACTTCTTCCACCTCAATCGCCTCTCCCACGATTTCGTGGATCTCTCTGATCACATCTTCAGAAGTTTGTCCCGGCACCAGGCGGCTATCGATTTCAGCCTCGGCAATTGAAGGGATCACATTAATCTTGATCCCCGCATGCAACATATTCGGGGAAATGGTATTGGATACCAGAGCTCTTAGCATATTGCTGCTATCTCCCTTCAGGGTATTCAATAGCAGGTTCATTACTCCAGGTGAGTGCAGGAGTCCAACCAGGCTGCTCAAAGGGAATTGCAATTGCACCTGAGCGCCATCCAGCATTTTTAGGAATGTCGGGCTGAGATGGACTGGTAAATGTTTCACCCGCCTGATCCTCTCGATTGCCTGGGCGAGTAATAAAACCGGGTTATCTGCATGGGGCATAGAACCATGCCCGGGTTTCCCGCGAGCGCGCATCCTCAGCCAGCACACCGCCTTCTCTGCCACCTGGATTGGATACAATTTGATTTTACCGAAATGAATGGTCATTGCGCCACCTTCGGTCAGGCCATATTCCGCATCGATCAGCTCCCGGTGCTGTTCCACCAAGAATCGCGATCCGTGAATAAAACCTGCTTCCTCATCAGCGATAGCAGCCAGGATGACATCGCGTTTAAGCGGCTCCTTACGCCGAAAAAGCTCCAGGAAAACCTGTAAATACATCGCCAGGAAACCTTTCATGTCTAGTGCCCCCCGACCCCACACTTCACCATCGATCACTTCTCCTCCGAAGGGGTCGTGGCTCCAATGCTCCCGCTCCACCGGTACCACATCCACGTGCCCGCTCAATAATAATGGCTGCTGTGAACCATCCCCATGCAACCGCGCAACCAGGTTCACCCTGTTGGGCGCCGATTCAACGATTTTAATTTCTTCTTGTGGGAATCCTGCCGATTCAAGGATATCCTTCACAATTAATATCGCCGGGAGCTCATTCCCTGGCGGGTTCACTGTCTCAGCCTGAATCAGGCGTGCTAAATTTTTCACGGTTTCATCGGATGAAATTTTCCAATTGAGTGGTTCAGTCATGGGATTAACTCCAAATCAATCACTTGTAATCGATGCTTTATGCTTGTATAGGTTTCACCTGTAATCTCGTTGAACTTAATTGAGTTACCACTACCGCCAGTAAGATTAATCCACATCCCGCTAATTGGATCAATTGCATACTTTCTCCCAGGAAAATAAACCCAGTCACCGCTGCAAATACTGCTTCCATGGAGAGCAGGATGGTTGCATCAGTGGGTGGAGCATATTTCTGCCCAAATACTTGAAGGGTATAACCCAACGCAGTGGAAAGTAATCCGATGTAAATGATAGTCCACCAACCGGTAGCCAACCCGTTTATGGGCATTTGCAAAATCGTACTCACCAATATATTCAACATACCTGCTGCAATATATTGTCCGGTTGAAAAGGTCAGTACATCCATAAATTTCACCGCGCGGCTAATCAGTATCACATGCAAAGCCCACAATAGCGCGCCTGCCATCTCCAGCGCATCTCCCGAGGCTAGCTTTAGCTTACCACCAGTGCTTAAAAGTAAGCTGCCAATGATCGCCATTCCAGCACCCAGCCAGGAAACCCGGTGGATTTTTTCTCTCCAAAAGGTCGTCAGGATGATCGGTACCAGCACGACGTATAGCGTGGTGATGAAGCCTGCGTTTCCGGCTGTTGTGGTTTCTAAGCCCAGCTGTTGCAGTCCGGCTGCCCCAAATAATAAGCCGCCTGCCATGAACATAAAGGCAAACGATTTTCCATCCAGACCACGTTTTGATAACATATTGGTTCCGATTTCGGCATCCACCTGAGGACTCTTGACTTTATAAAACGGGTTGATCTTGCTGAAGGGTAACAGTACCAGACCCCCGAGCAGGAAGCGAAGCCCATTAAAGGTAAAGGCATCAAAATATTGGGCTGCCACGCGTTGAACTGCAAATGCACTTCCCCAGATGAGTGCCACAGTCAGCAACACCAAATCAGCCCGAAAACGGTTCATGTTTTCTACGTCGTATTTATATTTTCTCTAGCTGATCTTATCCCCTGTTTTTCAACCATTTCAATAATTTTGAGACATTCCATGTATTAATCACTGACTCTGCTTCCACCCAACCGCGCCGGGCAGTGGATACACCGAAGTGCATTAAATCCATGTCAGTGTCGCTATGTGCATCGGTATTAATGCTTAGCTTGATCCCCATTTCGGTTGCCCGCTTGGTATGAATATCATCCAGGTCTAACCGTGCAGGGTGTGCATTAATTTCCAATGCCACGCCTGTCTCTACTGCGGCTTTCAATACGGCATCCATATCCAGGTCGGCTCCTTCACGGTCTGGTAATAATCTACCGCTCGGGTGCCCGATGATATCTACATGCGGGTTATGCATCGCTCTGATAAACCGTTCCGTGATTTTTTCACGCGGCTGTCGTAAGCTGGAATGCACTGAGGCTATCACGATATCCAATCCAGCTAACACTTCATCCGCGTAATCCAGGCTACCATCAGACTTGATCTCCACTTCTGCCCCTTGAATGATGCGAATACTGTCTCCCAATTCCTGAGCAATTTCATCAATTTCCTTGCGCTGCTCCTTGACGTCCTCGGGATTCATTCCCTGGGTGATACCCAGGCTGTTGGTATGGTCAGTGATCGCTAACAATTGGTATCCGCGCTTCATAGCTGCTTCTGCCATTTGTCTAATAGATAATTTTCCATCACTCCAGGTAGAGTGTGAGTGCAATTCATCCTTAATATCCTTCAGATCAACCAAGTTGGGTAATTTACCTTTGATTGCTGCCTGCACCTCTCCCCGATCCTCGCGTAATTCAGGTGGGATCCAGGGTAATCCGAGGGTTTGGTATACCTGTTCCTCGCGTTCACAGGTCACCTCACTTCCGTCCTCTCGTGTCAGAGAATGTTCGGATAGCGAATAACCTTTCTTCAACGCATATTCCCTCAGGCGTACATTGTGGTCTTTGGATCCCGTTGCATAAACCAGTGCAGTACCCCAATGCTCGGGTGGATGGACCCACAGCTGGGCTCGCAGCCCCTGGTTGAATTCAACACTGGCCTTGGTTTCTCCCTTACCCAAAACCCTGGCTACATCCTTGCGCTTTACAAACGCATCCATCACCGCGCCTGAATCCCTGGCAGCTGCTAAAATATCGATATCTCCAACGGTTGCCCGCATCCGCCGCAGGCTGCCTCCCAGCTCAACCGCTTCCACACCAGGTGCTTTTCTCAGGTAATCCAGTAGTTCCTGGGCAAAAGGCCAGGCACGCCCCAGAGGGATCCGGTCAGTACGCCTTCCCAACGCCTCTATCCCAGCGATGATTTTCGCTTCCGATTTTTCTCCCATACCAGGAAGTGTGCGTAATTTACCTTCTCTGGCTGCACTTTCTAACTCCCTCAACTGGGTGATACCTAGCTGCTTCCAGAACAATGCTACTTTCTTGGGGCCCAGGTCAGGCACTTGCAATAGCTCGGCCAGGCTCACTGGTACTTCTATTTCCAACCTGTCTAAAAACCCTAGGTGTCCGGTGGTGAGTAGCTCATCGATTTTTTCTGCGATTGCTTTCCCCACTCCGTCCACCTCGGTTAATTTCCCTTGTTTCCATAACTCATTTACATCCTGGCCCAAATTGCTCAAACTATCCGAGGCTTTACGATAAGCCAGGATCTTATAGATATTTTCTCCCTTAATTTCAAGCAAATCGGCAATCTTTCGGAAGATTTCGGCGAGTTGTTGGTTGGTCATCGTTGGCATGTAAAAAGTTTACCATGAGATGGTGTGAACGTTTTAATAATATAAACCATCGCTTGGGTATCTTTAGCGCAATATATACATATTCTTGCCCCTCTGTTAAAATTCCGATCAGCATGGATCATCCAATATTCAGGAGATAAATACTTATGCCGATCGCTTATTTTTTTAAAGGGCTGATCATCGGGTTCTCCATCGCTGCACCTGTTGGGCCAATCGGCATCTTGTGCATCAGGCGGACTATCGCTTCAGGTAGGGTTCATGGATTTCTATCCGGATTAGGAGCCGCTACTGCAGATACTTTCTATGGTTTTATCGCCGCCTTCGGTCTGACTTTTATCTCAGATTTCTTTATTCAACAACGAAACTGGCTAGGATTGATTGGGGGAGTATTCCTCTGTTTTCTTGGATTTACGACCTTCCTTTCAAAACCTTCGCGGATCTCCCCACAAACAAGCTCAGGTAACCTGCTGAATGCCTATAGCTCCACTTTTTTGCTCACCCTCACCAATCCGCTCACTATTCTATCATTTGCGGCCATTTTTGCTGGGTTTGGTTTGGTGAAAGTAAGTGATTCTTATAACTCGGCAGCGATGACTGTCTTGGGTGTATTCCTGGGGTCATCCTGCTGGTGGTTCATCCTCAGCTGGGTTACCAGCTTGCTCAGAAATCGGATAAACATTTCCAGGCTAATCTGGGTGAACCGCATTGCGGGATCAATTGTCTTTGGATTTGGAATTGTAGCAATCATTGGTGTGATTTCCAATAGTTTCAGGAGCTGATGGGGTTGTAGTTATTCCATTATCAAAGTAGTTTCTCAAGGGAGGTATTCATGAGCACTCCACGAATCCCTGCGGAAATAGAAACCCGTAGTATATACCTGACATCGGGTTTTATGCCCTCATCATGCTCATTAAATTAATCGCCTATTTTTATAGCCATGTTATGGCTCCCCTGGCTGAATCGTTTCATTCCCTGATTGACCTGTTAATTTCTGCTTCCTAGTGGTGGCATTGTTAGCCGCTACCCTGTTTTTGTCATTCGCCAGCTATAAGTTTTATAAAGAAGCCATTCTAAAATTGATCCATGTGGGAGCTCGAGGTCAGAGTTGCCTCCGGTATCAGCATCGAAGAGGAAATAAAATAGCCCATGTGGTTCGACAGCGTGTGCTGGATGAAACCGGCTGTATTTCCTGTTTGGTTCAAACTCAACCATAGATGAGCAGGATTGATTGAAATTATTTATATCTACTAGCCGTTTGATGCCTGAATAAAGGTAGAGGAATTAGAGCAGATCTTTGTTTATGGATGGATGATCTATTTCGTCCTCACCCTGTCGAATGAACTGGTAGGTTAATCCCCATAGCCAGTCTTGAAGATAATTCTCGATATTCTCCAATAAGATAATTTTCCCATTCAAAGTTGTAATGAGCTCCTGGCTATCCTTCATGACTTGCAGGGCACTTGAACGTGTCTCTTTTTCATTAACCTCCTGTTTATCCATCAGGTCAATTAATTGTTGCACAGTCAGGTTTTGCAAAACCTGATTAGCCCCTTGCGTTTCCAGGTTTATTCCATAACCCTTCAGGATAATGGAAAGCTGGTTAATCACCTGGTTCAGGTCATCATAGACTTGTGATTTTCTCTTAATTGCTTCTCCAAGGATTTCACGCAGTGCTTCCAAACTCTGCGGTCCAGCCAGTACCATCTCTTGGATCATTTCTTTGATTGGATCGGTAGAACCATCTTCAATGCAATGGGTCAATACATCTCCCGCTTGCAAGCGGAAATATGCCTTTTCCACGATCGAGTAGATTGACGAGTTTGGCTTATTGACCATAGATCATCATCTCCCGGCAAATCGGGCAGGGGCAAAGAGCTCTCAGGTAATGCCAGCTGTAAATGCCATAATGATGCCCATCTTCCCATTCGATGGTGATGCCATAAGAACCAACATTTTCCACGCCGATCAGTCGCGTTGCAGGACTATCCTCAATCGGCATATAAAATACTTCACCAGGAGGTTCGTCACTCATTTGGTCGTGCCCACCTCGGCATTCCGCACAAGGGCAGGCATGACGCAATAAAGAAAACGGATACACACTTGTGTGTCCATCACTCCAGATAACGTTGAGCTCCTTGATCTTTTTATTCGCGGTAATCCCCTTTGGGAAAATAGTGTTCATTTCAGTCTTCACTTCATGATTACTATATAACGAAAATGTGAATCATGCAAATTACTAAGGTTATTTCTTGCATTGGTAGATTATGGGTTTTGTACAACCACTAAATAATTTGCTACCCCCCATCCCACAGCCTGATCGGTGTACGGATCCTCGAGTTGCCACCAAACATATCCATCGGTATCAATCGGACCATCCTTCACCAAAAACACCTCAGCTTCGATCGCTATATAATTTACATTGCTCGAAACCCCGGCTAAATCGTGTAATCGTAAACCATCTCCACCGGTACCGCTCACCTGCACATAACTCCCAATAGTAATATCACCGCTTGGTAGTGGGGTCCGCTGAGAGGAGGGTGAAGTTGGTGAGGGCGTCGCATTGATACTGGGTAATAGAGGGGTTTGGGTGGGAGCCTCAATGATCTTCAGGATAGCTGTAGCTGCAATCGGCGAGCTTCCCTTAGCCCTCGCTGACCATAACAACCCCACTAAAACAGCAAACACGCCAACAGCAAAGAAAACCGCCCCCAGAATGACCTTAATATTTAACAAATTCTTCAAAAATCTGAACATAATTGTCCTATATGGGCATCAAAAAGAAAGTCAAACTCAGGATGACATAAATTGCCAATAATTCAGCCCCTTCCAGCCAGTTCGATTCACCGTCCGCCGACACCAATGCTGCGATCAATACGCCCGCAATGAGGGCGATCAACTCCAACTGATTAAAAACCAGTGTCAAGGGATTCCCGATCAACAAACTGATGAATACCAGTAAGGGTGCAACGAACATAGCAATTTGCAGGCTGGATGCAATGGCAATCTCAACACTTAATGTCATCTGGTTCTTTAAGGCTACTCTGACCGCCACAATATGTTCAGCCACATTCCCAATGATGGGAATGAAGATTAAACCGATAAAGAATTCAGATAATCCCAAAGTACTAACAACGGATTCGACTGAGCCGACCAACACTTCAGACAGGTATGCTACACCAGCGGTTGCAATAACCAAAACAAAGATCCCGTTGCGTAAAGACCATTTATTCGGTGCATTTACTTCCTCGGTTCCTGCCAAAGCCAGTGGTCCCTCAAGCACGGTATAGCTATAGATCATTCCCAGAACATACAAAACTATCATCACTGCTGCTACACCCAGGCTGAGCGTTTCGACCCTCGGCCCTGGCGCTTCAACATTCCCAATGTAATGACTTAATAGGGATGGGATCAACAGGATTACCACGATCAGTACAAGCATCACGGCATTGTTACTGGCCAGTTTTCGGTTGAAGGTCTGCACACCATGTTTTAATCCCCCTAGAAGGATGGACATGCCAAGCACCAGCAGCAGATTCCCAAGGATCGATCCGGTAATTGAGGCTTTTACTAATTCAAGCAAACCTGCACGGATAGCTACAATAGTAATAATCAGCTCAGCCGCATTCCCCAGGGTTGCATTGAGCAAGCCTCCAATACGTGGACTGGTATGAAATGCCAGTACCTCTGTGGCCGTTCCAATGTACCCTGCAAAGGGAATGATCGCTATTGCTGAAATGATAAAAACCGTGATAGGAGACCAATTCAGGATTTCAGCCAGTACGGCAAATGGCAGTGCTAATAACAGGATCGCAATCGGATTTTCACGTAAAAAAGATGATAATTTCTTCATAGTAATTGGTTATTGTTTTATTATAGAATAGTTTAATGGTGGAAAAGTTCCCTGGGTGTATCTTTGGGAACCAACAATCGTAAATCCTGTTTGATCACATTGACCTCAATCGAATGGGAATTGGTAGACATCGGTTCTGCATCCACCTGTACAAATAAGTGCGAATCTGATTCGAGCTCTAGATGTTTAAACGAAATATGACGCACCTTATCCGAATCAACATGTCTTCCAGCATACAAATCCCATAATCGTTGGATCGTATCAGCTAAGGTATCTCCTTCAAATAACCATAAATCCATAACGCCATCATCAAGTAATGCAAACGGTGATACTTTTGCCAATCCTCCAGCGTACAGATGAATATTGCTCATCAGGGCTAATAAATAATGACCACTGACGTGCAGGTTATCTGCGGTGACTCTCAGGTTGATGCCATGCCATTTGGTTGCTTGCCAGGCCGTAGAGGCTGCATATGTTACATTGGCGAACAACTTTTCTCCCCTCTGACGGGGTTCGATATGATGGATTGCAAATGCATCCAAACCCACGCCAGCCCACATCAAAAACGGTAGATTCGCACATTGCCCAATATCCACCTCTCGTGTGCTTGCGTTAATCAACCTGCGTGCACTTTCCTCCAAAGCCATCCATCTCGTCCAGGTTAATCCCGGTAAACCTAACTCCTGCGCCAGGACATTAGCAGTCCCTCCGGGTAACACACCTAATGCAGTTGTACTGCCTGCCAACCCGCGCACAGCCAGGTTTATGGTTCCGTCACCACCTACGACAAACAGAGCCTCCTTGCCTTCTTCAGCTGCATTGCGCGCCAATTGAGTTACATGCTCGCCATCACGTGTCCTGATCAAACGAATGGACCATCCGCCAGCCCTTAACACATTGGCAGCCCGTTCAGCCAATATACCCGATGGAAATCTGCCAGCGTTTGGATTGAATATCATGTCTGCTGTACGCACCTAATGATTTTACTCGAATTTTCGTTACCCACCATATTCGTGCTAGAATAGGGCTCAAGATGAGCAGTTCAAACCTTTTAAATAATCGTTATCAGCTTGAGGGTCGTATTGGATCAGGTGGCATGGCAGAAGTTTACCGCGCCCGTGACCAGATGCTTGAGCGCATGGTTGCCATCAAGCTGCTGCGTGAAGATTTCTCACAAGATCCAGCCTTTCGCGAGCGCTTTCGTCAGGAAGCAAAAGCAGCCGCAAATCTTTCTCATCCAAATATTGTCACCGTCCATGATTTTGGTTTTGATGAAAAACAGATTTTTATCGTCATGGAGTATATCCCTGGCACCGATTTAAAGACTATTTTGGAAAACCGAGGCGTCTTAGCTATTGATGAAACACTGCCTCTCATCATTCAAGCTTGTGCAGGGATCGGATATGCGCATCGTGCCGGTCTGATACACTGTGATGTAAAACCTCACAATATGATCGTAACCCCCGACCAGCACCTCAAAGTTACGGATTTTGGCATTGCACGTGCTTTGGCATCCATCCATCCACAGGAGATTAATCATACTGTCTGGGGATCACCTCAGTACTTCTCTCCTGAACAGGCTGCAGGTCTGCCACCCACCCCTGCCTCGGACGTCTATGGTTTAGGTGTGGTTTTATATGAGATGCTTACCGGCCGTTTGCCTTTTATTGCCGATACTGCCTCTGAGCTGTCTTACCTGCACCGCACGGCCACTCCCATCCCTCCATCCCAAATCAATCCCCTCATTCCACCAGCTTTAGAACAGGCTTGTTTAAAGGTACTTTCCAAAGAGCCATCCTTACGCTATCGCACGGCTGATCAATTTGGTCGAGTTCTGATCTCTCTGAGCGGTTCAATCAAGGTTTCTCCAACGGCGACTACTGTTGGAGCGAAGCCACTTACTGGTGACCTATCGCACACACGTATCTCTACCAATGCTGCCTCCTCCAGAACGCCGAGCCCTCAAACTTCCACCCAACCTGCTGGCATTAGTTTAGCCTCCAAAAAGGTTTCCCCGCCAAAATCACAGCTCCCTGCTGGTGAGCGTTCCTCACAAAATGCCATAGATATCGATTGGGGTACCTGGGGATTGATCCTGTTAACCGTGATTACTCTTGGTGGATTGATACCATTTTGGGTGTGGATCTATTTCCTTTATAACCCTCCAGGGAGGTAATTCTTATGAAGAAGGCTTACAAAATTTCTTCCTCTATCCTCTCAGCTGATTTTACCCATTTGGGTCAGCAAATTCAGGTGGCAGAAAAAGCTGGTGTTGATTGGATCCATGTGGATGTCATGG
>JBAQFX010000168.1:0-3910 GCA_049287485.1 Anaerolineales bacterium | reverse complement strand
CAGCAGTATTGTGTAATACTGACCAATCAGAATTGGAAGAACCCATGGTGAAGTGTCCCCAGTAAGAAGGATTAAATGAGGCTACGTCAGCAATGCAAGCACCAATTAATAAACTGGCCAGAATTAGGAAAATAGGTATTCTGCATAATATTACTGAATCAGGATTTTGGTACGCCTCTTTTGTTGTCATCTCCGGCCTGGCCAGGTGAGAGGCAGGGTGAACCGGTTAAGGTGGAATCATTCATTGTTTGCAAGGTTCAGGGTTGAAACCTAACCAGGTCCGGTGACGCTCGGGTGTGGCGAAGTTAACACACTCGGACAATATTGGAATAGGATCAGCTCAGATATAAAGATTTCTATCCATATCAGGGTATCCCATCGCGTTCGTCACTTCACAATCGGTTTTATCTCATGAAAAAATTATAATGCAATTTCCCACTGTTTCTTTAAATAACTCATGAATTCTATATGATTATCAATTAAATAATCAATTATTGATGAAATTAATTGCTCGTTTGTAATTCTAAAATCTCTTGATAACGTCCCGATCCAATGCAAGTCGCCCTCAGAAATTCTTATTGTTGACGTTCCTATTTTTGGCATTCATTCACCAGGATATCGGCAACGACTACACACATAATCAGCCTCATTTTCCAATTCTTCGTCGTTGGGCTCTACCGGATACATGCAATCATATACCAATCCATGAGCAGCCCAAATATCCTTATCCGACAAAAACCGACCACATACAACACAATTAACCATCATCAACACATCCACAGACTATGCACCAATTCACCGGAACTCTACTGAAAGTTCTTGATTTTTCATTTAGTGGGATCTGACGATATAAAGGATCTACAGGTAGACCACACCAAGGACACTTAAACTTCTCTTTTGCCATGATATATCATTAAACCTAATGCTATATCAATGTTTGCCAAGCAGTTCTGTCGACGAAAGCGCTTGGCATTAATGCTTGGCACTCATTCAAACTCACTTCCGAGGTCGAATACCCTAAAAAGTTATTGTGCTCAGGGTATCCCATCGCGCCTGGGTGGGCGCAAAAAAAGGCCGTTAAGGCCGTCGTAAAGCATTTTTGAGTGAAACGATAAAAAAATGCGTTAAGTTATCCCCATTGTTCAGCCATAGCCTTTGCAATACCGGGGAAGGTCTTCGATCTGTTGTATTGTCGGTTTGATCCTAGTGGTTCATGGTGAACACTATGTTTTCTTCCAAGTACAACTTTTGTAGGTTTAAGGAGTGGTAAATTCTTCAGCCATAAACAGGTTTTTTTGGTTTCTTCATGTCCGAACATCCAAGGTTGGATTATCTGGTCCGGTTTCCGGTATACTGTGCTCATTATCCCGATGGGGTTTTCTACTGCTATCCTCTCAATTGGGGCGTTTATCATCTCCATGAAGAAGTCGATGGCCGCTTGCTGTTGTCCATCTGTCTGCTTCATCGAGAACCACCGGGCACCAGATACGGCCAGGTGATCGCAGGGAGGGTGAGCAATCATGAGATCCCAAGATTCATTAAGATGTTTAAGAACATCGTCTTTGATATGATTTCCTGGCCGGCGGGGAAATTGGATGTCGCAAGACCAGGCGTCATGTCCAATTTTGATAAATTCATCCCTGACAACACAAGAACACTCACAGGCAATAAGAACCTTCATTCAATCCCCACCTTTTTAAAAAGTGGTTGCCAGAGAGAATAATTCCAAAGCAGTATCTTCATTCCAGTTTCCATAACTTGCACTCTAATTTTTGGTTTGGGTTGTGGTTCCCAGAGATCGTATTTTAAATTTTGATTTTTGGAATTATTCCAGGTGTAGGATGTAAGATAAGCCATAATAGGAACACGATTAAAATGCTCCACACAAGAATGTACAGCATCATAAACTCGTTGTTTGATAGTGACATGTTCGGGTAATTCCTCCACATTAAACCATGTTTTAGTTATAAACGGCTGTTCAGTTGTATCACCAAAATAATGAGTATCATACATCTGCGCAATTTTCTTTCTGAACCTCCATCGTTTTGTTTTCCAGGCCGCGTTCTTACCCATAATGGCTTTCATCTTGAAGGAATCAAGGCAATCATACATTTCAGCCTTAAACCAAAGGGGGTGCCACTGGTCGAATTCTGCAAGGTGTTTAAGGTTAGGCCGGGCTACTTTAGTGATCCACCATATTTCCGCAATCTCTCGAATAACGGTATCAAGCCTGGCTAGGTTCTGGCTGATCAATACAAACGTGTTTCCGTTATGTCGGTTGGTCGCCATTTGGATATGGGTGTTCTCATCAAGGGAACCATCGCCACCGCGAATAGATTTTCGACTGTTATAGTCTCTGTATGCCTCATCAATGACGATAAGGGAATCTTGAATATTTTCGTTCATGAAACGGGGTTCCCAAATCATGGTTGATTTGTTTCCAAGTCTGACCGGATAATTCGTAAAAATTTTACGACTAGGATCAGCCTTCCAGGCGTCATAGATCAGTTGCGTGGCAAGGCAGGTTTTCCCTGATCCTGGCATGCCGGTAAGAACGATGATCATAAAAACACAGCCACAACAATAATGGCGATAATGCCAACCACAAAAAAAAAGTGCAAGTCTCTGCTGGCGACCACAACATCTCGGGCGAGTTGCCCGAGGGAAACTAGAGGATCATTCATGATTCTCTCACCCTTTCATCCTTTCTCGCTTGCCTTTTGCAATATTCTCTGCACCAATCAGACCATACACCAGGATATCTTGGACAGTCATAAATACAACCATCAAGGGTATCAATTTTAACCATATCTAATTTAACCCAGCAAAATATTCGATTCATGGAAGCACCCCGAATTTGGTAAGGGTAGTTTCAACGATATTCTCTGGAATATCTCGTTCAGTCTCAAGATACTTTAATCCTGGTTCTGGTGTGGGTGTAAATCCCTTGATGACTTTACAGGCACACGCTTCCTGTAATTTACGGTGATGACGGTTTCTTTCGATTTTCCAATTAATTTCTTGCATTTACATCACCCAAATACAGCAGAACGCTATGCAGTAGAGATGTGCTCGCATCCATAACCAAAAAAAGGTGTCAAAGTCAGGAATCCAAACATTGATAACCCTTAGAATTGATATAAATACGCCGTGCCGGGAATGAAAAAAGGGTGTGGTAACTACTTTTTCAGTTCTGGCCGGCAGAGTTTTGTTTTTCATATTCGGTGAACCACTCCTGGTCTCCTGTGATTCCGACAAAATCATGGGAGAACCCATATTTTCGTTCTTTATATTTCCACATGGTTCGGGAATCAAGATCCTTTGTCATATACTTCATGACGTATCCCCAGCTGTGAGCTACGGGTTCTTCTGAAACATAGATATGGAACGATTCCCCTTTGGTAACTTCTGCATAGTTGTCTTTTAACCATCTCCAGTCAATAGCGCAATCAGTAATCATGTGAATGTGCCTCTGGCCATTTTCTGTTTTCTCCTTAACCCAAAAATAGCTAGGTTTCACTCCATAACGTCGTTCAATTTTTCGTCGCAATCTTCTCCAGTCGTGCATGATGTTCCTGGTTGATCCTAGACGTTGAGTGATGGTTATCCGGTAGAGGTTTACATGGTCTTTGTAGTTCAGGGCTACCTTATTGCTGACCCGCATCATCTTGACTTTGGAACAGTGGGGACAGTCCCACCGTTTGCAGGCAATAGGGTTGCCCTGGAGATCTCGACCAAACGGCTTTGGACAGTGTGAGGGTCCGTTATCTTCCGTCATGGTATTCTGTGACCAGGCCGCCTGGGGGGCGTGCCCGCGTAGCGGGCGGTCGGCGGCCGGGCAGTTTACCCGGTATTAGAATAACTATACCAAACTGGAAGATTCAGACTCCTACAAACTCCCTGATTTGGT
>JBAQFX010000167.1:0-4996 GCA_049287485.1 Anaerolineales bacterium | reverse complement strand
ATCCAGAAGAACATATCAAATATTATTCAACTGAAATGGATAATTCCTGGCTTATCGAGCCCTTACCTCTTCCAGTAAAAAGGACATTATTATTATCTGGTGATCGAGATTTGTTATGTAAAGATATAGCTCTATTAAAGATAAAATATGGCGCAGTAGCTGGCGATTGGGAATCTGGTGCTATCGCATGGGTAGCGAAGAAAAACAAAGCCACATGCTTGATATTACGGGGTGTTACAGATCTGGTTGGGGAAAATGATGGGCAAGCTTATAACGGAAATCAAAATTTATACTACAAAAATACGGAATTGATCATGAAGAAATTAATCACATCAATCCCTGAATGGTTACTTAGATATAGAAATTATTTTATCGATGGTATTAGAGGAGTAAATACCCTAGAATAACTGCTGTTAATGTAATCGTTATATTTTCAATATCTCTAAAAGGTAAAGATTCTACCAAGGCGCCAATTATCGCGATGATAGTTATCGGAAGTAAATAGTATTGTATAGACGTTGAAAAAACTCCTGCAACAGTAAATATCCATAGGATAAGAAGAGATAATAACCATCCACCTAGAAGCATTCCTAACGAACCCGCCAGTGATTTATTCCTGTTCCATGGTAGTTTTTTGTAACCCCACTTACGACCGAAGATATCTGCCAAACCATCCCCTCCACACATAAGCATTAATGCAATGATCCCGATTGGCGAAGATTTCCAATAGATAATGGTTAAAAGGACAAATATAATTCCATAATAGAGCGGACCTCGCAATATCTCCCGTCGATCGCCACTCCTGGACATTGCTTTAACAGAAGCCTCGTCTTTGATTACACCTGTTCCAATTAATATAAATTGCAAGGTAAAAGCAAGGGGAACCAAAGCTGCCAGGTATTTATTAATTAAATCGGTAGTAAATAACAACCAGCATAAAACAAATAATGGGCCAGTACCAATATGAATGAATTTTCGGCTCAGGTGACTTTCAACCCATCCCCTTTGTGCCAGGTAATCATTAATCCTCAACCATGTTAAGGCAACAAAAAACGTAATGACAAGAGCGATAATATTATTGGCAAGCATATTGAACTCTAAAAAAGTTTATATAATCACACAATCAATTACGTCCACGCAAGGTTCGTTCAATCTCTCTTTGGGTGTCGCGTTTGGTAATTTCTGCTCGTTTATCATATAATTTTTTACCTTTTGCAACCGCAATCTCCACCTTCGCTCTTCCATTCTTTAGATATATGGCCAGGGGGATTATCGTAACTCCTTTTTGTCTGACGGTATTCCACAATTTATGGATTTCAGTGCTATGTAGAAGTAATTTTCGTGGTCGTCTTGGTTCATGATTATATATGCTTGCCTGTTCATAGGGGGCAATATGTGCATCTTCTAACCAAGCTTCTTTTCCGTCAATACGGACATATGCCTCAGCCAGACTGATTTGACCAACCCGAATGGATTTAATTTCGCTGCCATGAAGTACAATTCCTGCTTCAATGGTTTCGAGTATAAAATATTCATGTCGCGCTCGCCTGTTACTGGCAATAATTTTTTCGCCCATGGGTGAATTCTATCATACGGAAACGTGTAGAATTGCTAATCACTTAAAGCTTCAATTCCTCCCCAATAGATTAGTTTTTACTAGATATCAAAGATTAATCAAGCTCTGATTGTATTTTCAAGATGAGAGATTAATTTCTCTGCCAAGGCAGCACGAGAATGTCGCTCTTTTGTGTACCTTAATCCATTCTTCCCCATCATTTGACTTTCAATTGGCGAATTCATTAATGATTGAATTGCCTCAGCCAATTTTTCGGGTTCTTCGGGTGGAATATAAATTCCGCCATTTATTCTCTCTACCAGTTCACGAGCTTCACCATCAATGCTTAATATAACAGGCCTTTCACAGGCCCAGGCGTCAAATAATTTGGAAGGTAGGGCCCCTTTAAAGATTTCAGCTTTTTTGAGAGGGGCTAAGGCTACATCAGCCGCTGATAGATATGCTGGGATTTGTTCGCGGGGTTTTTCGGATAATAATGTGAGATTCGGAAGATTATAACTACCAGCTAAAGAGTTAATTTTTGATTTCTTAGGTCCATCACCGATCAATACAAAATGAATTTCTGGTCTTATCACTAATAATCGAGCTGCTTCCAAAATAACCTCCAGCCCTTGAGCTAATCCAAAGATACCAGCATAAATCGCTACGAATTTATTCTCAAGTCTCAACTCTGTGCGGATTCGAGTACGTCCAATTGGATCATACGCGAATAACTCCACATTGGCTCCATTGGGGATATATATTAATTTCTCAGGTAGTATCCGGCGATTTATTAGCCGCTCATATATCCCGTGGGTAACGACTATAATTTGGATCGCTTTCCGATAGCACAACTCTTCTAAACGTGTTGCTATTGAGACCACTTGATGATTTTTTAATTCACCGAGTGCAACTGCAGATTCAGGCCATAAGTCACGAACCTCAAAAACCATAGGAATTCTTCGGTAAAAACGGATGAATAATGCTGCCCCACCTACAAAAAGGGGGGGAGAGGTAGCATATAAAAAATCGTATTTCCCGTGGGCAAAAAACAAGCTGGCAATACTTGCATTAACCATAAATGTCAAATAAAACCACATGCGGTTGATAAAGTTTTTTTCAGGTGATGCTCTTACCCAAACTCGAATAACATCGATGCCTTCGAGATCGACATGCTCAAAGAATTTCCCCTTATAAGTTTGTGGCATAATTCCCGATGGATGGTTTGGAAATTCGGTTAGCATGGTTACTTGATGGCCTAAGCGTACCCAATTTTTCGCCATTTCATACGCACGGGTCTGGGTGGCACCAGCTTCAGGTGGGAAATATTGGGAAATGTACAATATGCGCATAGCCAATATCTTATCCAAACAAATAATAGTTAATATTTTCCCAATACTTTTTATGGCAAGTTCGAATTATCATATGTCGAAAGAATATTCACTATCTTTTGACTAGCATTTCCATCACCAAAAAATGGCGTGGGTGATGAAGATGGCCAATCCGACATATTAATTCCCTGGATAATCTTAGTCTGATCACAATCGACTAATTTATTCCAACCACTTGTGACCGTTTCTATCCATTCAGTTTCAAGACGTAATGTTAAACATGGTACATGGAAAAAGTACGCTTCTTTTTGCATACCACCGGAATCCGTCAGGATGATTCGGGCATTTTGCTCAAGCATCAGCATATCTAAATAGCCGATCGGTTCAATGATTTTTACATTATCTGGGATGGATAATCTAGACGCTGTAATCGCTAACCGGGTACGTGGATGAATTGGGAATACAATCACATCATTTACTCGTTGAAATGCAATAAATATCGATTTCAATCTATCAATATGATCGGTATTATATGCTCTATGAATAGTGGTTAGTAAATACTCTCTTTTTACCAGTTTCAGGGTCTGTAATATTTTAGAATTATGAGCTGCGATTCTACTAAACAATAATATTGCATCATACATCGTGTCACCCACTAAAAAGACACTATTCCTAATTCCCTCGTGGGTGAGATTATCGATTGCGGATTGTGTGGGGCAAAATAATAAATCTGCGCAGTGATCGGTTAATACGCGATTGTGTTCTTCCGGCATTTCACGGTTATATGATCTTAAACCTGCCTCAACATGAGCAAGTTTGATATGAAGTTTCACTGATGCTATTGCACCAGCTAATGTCGAATTAGTGTCTCCATAAACAAGCACTAAATCCGGCTTCTGGGATTCTAAAACGGCTTCCAACTCAATCAGCATCCGTCCAGTTTGTTGAGCATGCGTCCCTGACCCCACGCCAAGGTTAATTGAAGGTTCCGCAATCCCCAATTCCTTAAAGAAGACTTCAGACATGCCATAATCATAATGCTGACCAGTATGCACTAGATATTCTTGAAAACCATTCTTGGCTAAGGCAATACTAACTGGCGCGGCTTTAATAAATTGTGGACGGGCACCGACGATAGATATAATTTTCATGCTGGATTATGAGAAGGATATGATTTTACAAACTCAGCAATTGTATTTACTACTCTTGTTGTCATTTCTTCTGATAGCTCAGGATAAATGGGTAGTGAAAGTGTTTCCTTTGCTGCTCTCTCACTTTGTGGATAATCTCCAGGCTTGTACCCCATCTCTTTAAAACATTCCTGTAAATGTAATGGGATTGGGTAATAGATTTCAGTTGCGATATCTCTTGATTTTAAAAATGTTACGAGTTCATCTCTATATTTTGTCCGTATCAAATATAAATGATAGATATGCCGCCCAAAACCAGCGTCATATGGAAGTACTATTCCACTTTTAATACCGATATCATCGTGAGAGATAGAAATGGCATTCTTAATAAAAAGACGATTATATCTTACTGCATTTTTACGGCGGGCTTCAGTCCATGTTTCCAGATGAGTTAATTTGACTCGTAAAATTGCCGCTTGGATCGCATCCATCCTGAAGTTACCACCGATTAAATGGTTGTTATACTTGGTTTTTTGACCATGATTCCGTAGCATGAAGACTTTTTCGGCTAATTCCGCATCATTGCACGAGACTAACCCACTGTCCCCATAACCACCGAGGTTTTTCGATGGATAAAAACTGAAGCAGCCTAAATGTCCAAGTGAGCCAGCCTTTTTTCCGTTATAATCAGCCCCTATTGCCTGACATGCATCTTCGATAACATAAAGCCCGTACCGTTTGGCGATTTCCAGTATGGGTTCCATGTTTGCCATCTGGCCAGCTAGATGGACGGGTAAGATGGCTTTCGTACGTGACGTTACCTTTGCTTCGATCTGGCCTGGTTGGATATTATATGTTGAAGGATCGATATCCACATAGACAGGAATTCCACCGGCTCTAACTATCGAACCGGACGTTGAAAAAAATGAATATGGTGTAGTGATTACTTCATCTCCTGGCATGATGCCAATGGCCATTAG
>JBAQFX010000166.1:0-7962 GCA_049287485.1 Anaerolineales bacterium | reverse complement strand
GGATAAACACTTGCTTTAGCAATTCGTGTGCCATCGGATGCAGGACAAGCAGAAACCTGTAATCTAGCTACGGATCAGATGGATGTGGGTCAGAATCTCACCGGGTGCGCCAAATTATCGAGTAAAGACCGAACAGGCTTCCAGAAAATCAACCTGGAGGCTGGAGCTGTAGGCAGATCGTGTGGAACCAGGTGGAGGCAATACAAGATATACGATAAAATTTGTTGGGTGATATATGCTGACCGAAGATTACATCATGCGCATGATCAACAATGCCCTGGCGGTTCTTATGGTGGCCCTGGGACTCAAGAAAGCCGGGCAATACAAGGAAGCGCTGCAATCTTTAGACCAGGCGATCGAAAGTTTGCTTGGACTAAACGCTCATCTGGCTAAACAACTCGAGGACAGCCTTCTTCTCGATATGTTCACTTTCCAAGGGAGGCTGGATGTAGAGCGGTTGCTGGTGCTGGCTGACATTTATTGCGAGGAATCCGAAGTGTATACCTTGCAAGGACAGCATGAAAGTAGCCAGTTCGCCGCTCAGCGAAGCCTGCGCTTCTACCTGGAAGCGTCCCTCGCAAGCGAAGCCGACCTCAACCTTGAGCTCATCCAAAAGATTGAGGCGCTGCGCCTCAATCTCGCTTCCCCCACCCTGCCTGTCGAAATCCGCCTGGCGTTGTTGGACTATCTTGATCGCCTGCTTGTCTTGGACGACGACTTCCTGACTGCAGCCGGACTTTCTCGCCCAGACCTGCTGGCCTCCTTTTCTTCTCTAGACAGCCCTGATCTTCATTAACAATACGCAAACCCCCCTGCCTCAGCTGCCACCTGATCAAACTTACCAAAAATGCGCTGTAAAGCCCCTTGCTTTAGCAATGGGGATATAAAGCGCAGACCTTGACATTAGATAGTACATGGTCGTATAATAGAACACATGAGCGAGATACAAGACTTCAAGAGCAATCGTCATGTGCTCTACTCCTGCAAATACCAGGTCGTCTTTTGCCCGAAGTATCGCCGCAAGGTGCTTGTTGGGGGCGTAGATAAACGTCTGAAAGAGATCATTGATCAGGTTGCGAAAGAGTTGTCTTGCCAGGTGCTCGAACTTGAAGTGATGCCAGATCATGTGCATATGCTCTGCCAGGTCGACCCGCAGTTTGGGGTACATCGATTTGTGAAGCAGGTCAAAGGACGTAGTTCTCATGTGCTCCGTCAGGAGTTTCCGCACTTGAAAAGCAAACTGCCTAGCTTGTGGACTCATTCTTATTTCGTCTCTACGGTGGGTGCTGCTCCTATGGCCATCTTGAAGCAGTACCTCGAAAAGCAGAAGACGGTCTAAATGAAAACCTTTAAATATCGCTTGCAGCCATCGAAGAGTCAGAGAACTCGACTCGTGCGAGTATTGGAACTGTGTCGTTGGGTTTACAACGAAACCCTTGCCACTCGTAAAAATGCATGGGAGCAAGAGAAGAAACCTCTTTCGTTGTTCGACACCCATAAATTGCTCACGCTTTGGAAAAAGGAGCATCCTGAGTTGGTAGGAGTACATTCCCAGGTTTTGCAAAATGCTCAGGAACGGGTCGATCTGGCTTTCAAGGCGTTCTTTCGTCGGGTGAAGGCAGGCGAGAAACCGGGTTATCCCCGCTTTCGGGGAGTTGGCTGGTACGATAGCTTCACCTTCAAGCAATTTGGTTTCGAACTGCTGGAGGACGGTTTGCGGCTTTCCAAGATCGGTGTGATCAAAATCGTCCTGCATCGTCCTGTTGAGGGCCAGATCAAAATACTCACCATTCATCGGGATGCGGTTGGCAATTGGTATGCTTGCTTTGCTTTTGAGGTTGAACCTGCACTACTGCCTGTTTGTGATTTGGCAATCGGGATCGATTTTGGACTGGAAAGTTTTGCTACACTCTCGAACGGAGATAGGATTGCCAACCCCCGCTTCTTCCGCCGAGACGAAAGAGCGTTGGCACAAGCACAACGCAAACTCTCGCAGGCTGAGAAGGGAACCCCCGAACGATCCATGCGCTGCAAGGTGGTCACCCATATCCATCAACGTATCGCCAACCGCCGCAGGGACTTTGCTCATCAGCGAAGTCATGAGCTGGTGAACCGTTTTGGGTTGCTGGCGCTTGAAAATCTGCACATCAAGAACATGCTTCAAAACCATTGTTTGGCAAAAAGCATCTCGGATGCGGCTTGGAACCAATGGGTACACTACCTCACGTACAAAGCTGAGAATGCTGGACGTGTGGTCGTATTAGTTGATCCACACAATACATCCAAGAGATGTTCTGGCTGTGGTACGTTGGTCGAGAAATCTTTGTCCGATCGTGTGCATCATTGTCTTGTCTGCGGTCTTGTGATGGATCGAGATCATAATGCTGCAATAAACATATTGGGATTGGGGCTACAATCCCTGGGCTATACCCTGAAAGCCCCCCGCCTTTAAGCGTGGGGAGTAGTCACAAATTCCCCATGATTTGACCATTGCAATAATCTTGATTTCGGCATATAATCTTATTCAGAATTTGCGCATCCCCTGAGGGAATGGCGCGTTTTTGTTTTAATGCGCTTGTTTAGCCAGCCACGCACCATCCATCCGGGTGGTGCGCTTTTTTTTATTCCCTCATCAAGGAGTATGCGATGCGTCTGAAACTGGCTATTCTTCTTATCACCACCCTGACCTTCCTGACTGCCTGCCAGGGGCGATCCATACCCATCACGATGCCACCCATGGCCACACCCTCCATTACCGGCCTAGACGCCCTGGAGGTCGATCCACTCCCTGCCGAGAGCATCCGCCAGCGTATGGGAGTATTCCTCAGATCCAACCCGTACACTCAATTCGAGTCCGGCAGCCAGCTGCTGCTTTACCTGGTTTCTAGTGGAGAATTCGATCAGGCTGAGATCACCCTGGGTAGTGGAGAATCCTACCAGGGGGATGTGCTGTATGCCTATGCCCTGATGACCAGTCAGCGTGTGCTGGCTGTGCCCGTGTTGATTGGTTTGCTGCTACCAGATGGTAGCTACATCTATTTCTCCGAAAATTATTCTTTCAAGGCAAATGGCGGTATCACCTCGCAAGGCTTAAACAGGCAAGCCGCTCTGGCAGATGCTCAGGAACGCCTGCCACGCGGGCGTATCTTCCGCCTGCTAGCCTATAGCATGGCCACCCACCAGGGATTGGATTGGAAGAGATGCCCATCGGTATCGCTCTATCCCCCTGAGATCTGCCCGGTCGGGGAACTGGTCGAGCAGATGTATCCCAAGCAGACCAGGGCCTTCGTGCTACGCCTGGCGGATAAATTCCCAACCGACTGGCTGCTGATAGGCTGGGTCTTCCAGGAATTTACCCAGGAAGAGCTGGTGTCTGGTGCCAGCATCGAAGTCCCACTACCTTGATCACCTCAACCCAAGGAGAGATACTCATGAAATCTCATTTATCCCGGTTCAAATTACACCTGCCAGACTTCACAGATCTCCGCCATTCCTGGTGGAAAATCCTGGCCCTATGCATCCTGCTGGCTATCGCCATCATCCTCTCCCCCCGAGCCTATTGTGCCCTGGCGGATTGCGAGGTCAAAGACCAATGGTGCAATGAAGACTGTTCCCAAGCCTGCGGGCCAACCCAGGGCTTGGGGGTCATCGTTGGCTGCTCACGCGGGGCATTTGGCTGTATCGAAGATTGGATCCCGGATGCCTGGGGAATGCGCTGCACCAACCGCAATGATTGTAAGGTGACCGAGTGCGCCTCCTCTCCACCCGGTTTCGGCTGTTACCTGGTCGGTGACGGCCTCTGGGATGTAGGTGCCTGCACTGCTTATCCCAGCTGCCAGCGTCGGTCGAAGATCATCGATGCTTCATGCTGCACCAACCAGGCAACTCCCTGCCCAAAGATCGGTCCGAAGATCACCACCCCTGCTTTACAGCCCACCCCAGCCTTTCCGCTTGTCCTGGGCCAGGATCCCAATAGGATTGGAATCACGATCCCAGAAATAACCGTGACAGCCGGCGAGCACGACTGCCGCAGGGCGACGATCTCGGCCATCGAAGTTAAGCTCCGCCTGAGTAATGATAGCCTCAGCTGGATCCGTTGGGAACTGGCCCGCAGGTACCCTGGGGCACGCGTGCTGGATACCTATCCGCTTTCACCGGTGCTGGTGACCCGCGGGCTTCACACTCCCACGGCAATCACCTCCTTCCATTTCGATCCCCTGGACCCTGGCGATTACGAAATAACCGTCACCGCCACCCAGGATGATGGCCAGGTGGCGCTAAAAGTGTATAGCGTTCACGTGGCGCTGTACGAGTCGACCATTACCCATTGAAATGGCTTACCTGTACTACCTCCTTAATGGCCTTTTAGCCCTGCTCTGGCTGCTCGTGGATCACATCCTGCTGGCGCTCCTGATCGCCCCACTAGCCTGGCTGAGCTGCACTGCCCCGGATGAACAGCGTTCCTGGACGCTCATCACCAGTGGGTTGGCGGTACTGGCTTCGGCGGTCGCACCATCCCCTGTGCCTCTCTTGATGCTGGTCATGGCCAGCTCAGGCTGGCTGGCAACCCGCCTGGAGCAGTTCAATAACGCTGCGGCGTGCTGGAATACGGTGCGTGGTTTGGCGCTGTACAGCCTGGCCGGCCTGGGTTTTAGCGCCTTTCAAGACCTGGCTGCACGGTCAGATGCATCGCCACTGCTCCTGCAGGGGCAGGTGTACCTCTCGGTGATCGCAGCTTTTGCCATGTACTTGATCCCGCTGGGCTACCTTGCCCTGCTGGCACAGACCCTGCTAGCACACCCGCCGGTCCCGGGTAAGCCCGCTGAGCTGATCCACACCATCCGTTCACGCGGTAAGGGATCGTAGCATATGGAGATCCTGGATAATGGCCTGGAGATCGAGAATGATGTGCTGCAATATGCCTGGTATCAAATAACTACCGAGCAGGGTGTGTACTACCGCTGCGTGGCATTGCGCGAGCTGGCTGCGCTGCCGGTTGATTCCCTCGAGGATTACAACCTGCTGGGCAAGCAGTGGGGCGCGGTGCGTGGCCTGTACAACGCCGGGGTCAACTTTATTTATACCGCTAGCGGTATTTTCACTCCCGAACACATCGGCGTGGTGCAGTTCTACGGTGCGGCAGTCGATGCTGCGACGCGCCACGAAGCGGCCAGCAAGGTGGCAGAACATATCTCCGCCGTCATTGGGGTACTGGCCAACTTCACCCAATCGCGCACCCGTCCACCCGACCTGCGCTGGGTGCGCTGGTATATCGACTTCGTCACCAGGCGCAGCCAGAATGTGCTGGCGATTCTGGGTTACCCCGACCAGCGTGAAAGTGCTCGCGGCCTGGGACAGGATGGAAAACTCCCGGATGAGACCGGCGACGATCTGTCGAGTGAGCAGAACGAGCTGCTCTACCGTGGCCTGGCCAAGCTGCGGGAAGATTTTGTTTTCCAGGTCACCTCCCGCCATATCGGGCGTAAGTGCTTGACCGACACGCTGGTGCAGGTGGCTCAGGTGACTTCAAACTTCGCCTCCCGCCGCAAGGGGTCGATGAGCGTGGGTTTCAGCCTGGGAATCCCTTTGATGGCGGCGCTTTCCAATACCATCAGTGGTGGGCAGGGCATCGCCACCAGCCAGGCTCACACGACCTCCGATGGTCAGTCGCACAGCTGGGGCCAGGGACATACCGACAGCTACAGCCACACCGAAAGCCAGGCACACACGGTCGGTGGATCGGAGACGCATTCAGCCGGCAGTTCCCATACCGATAGCCAGGGACATACTGATTCGAGCAATCGAACCGATAGCATGAACCACTCGGATAGCTGGTCAGAAACTGCCAGTCAATCGCACAGTGATAGTTCGATGAGCGGCGGCAGCGATTCTCACACACCCAGTTCTGCCCATAGCGATAGCACCTCGTTAGGCAGTTCAGCCACCAGTACCAGCGGTATCTCCACGGGTAGCTCGGCATCCTTGGGAACAAGCAGCTCCGCTGCCTCCGGGCACAGTGATAGCTGGAATGCCAGTGCATCGGTCAGCGGAGGGGTGCCTGGTGTCGCCTCAGCCAGTGTGGGTGGGGGGATCGGTAGGAGCGACATGTCTTCTTCCACCATTGGCTCTTCGTCGATCAACTCCGAAAGCAGTGGCACTCAATCGTCCACCAGCATCGGAGCAAGCTCCGCCACCGGTTTGGTCGATACTACCGGGAGCAGCGACAGCCATTCTTCGATGTGGTCGGTTGGCAGCAGCGATACCCTTGGCAGCGCCAGCTCGGTGGGGGGGAGCGACACGGTCGGGCACGCTAACACCACAGGCCAGGCTGATTCCACGGGCAGTGCGGACGGGACGATGGAATCGTCCTCCATCAGCCGCTCATGGGCTGACACGCATGGGACTGCGGATAGCTGGGGCAGGGCGGACAGCCGTAGCGAAGCCTACGGTCAGTCTCACACCGAAGGAAAATCAAATGGGCAATCATTGAGCCGCGCTGGTTCGCAAGGTTATATCGGTGGATTGTCAACCGGCCTGGTCCCAGGTGTTTCCCTGCACCGCTCCTGGCAGCTCGAGGACGACCTGGCCGAGCGATTGACCGAAGTGCTGCGCCAGGTGCAGGGGGTGGTCAACATGGCTTCTCAAGAAGGAGGCTTCATGACCGACGCCCGCCTGTTCACCGCATCACCCGGTGGGGCGCTGGCCGCTGAAGCATTGGTACCGCAGGCCTTCCACGGTCCGAATGTCCCCACGCCCGTGCTTACGGTCCGCCCCCAGGACCCGCAGGAAGAAGCATTGTTGCGCCGGTATGCCTCTGCCTTCCTGCCCTGCGACCTGCACAACCCCCATGACCTGCTGGGTAACCGTTTGGGCGAGCGCTTCACCACGCTATTTGCTGCCAAACACCTGGCGGCATACACCGCTCCGGCCTTCTTCCCCGAAGGCACCACGATCACTGCCATGCCACCCATCCCACAGGGTATGGGTTTTTACCCGAGGCTTCCAGGGGAGGTGATCCTTGGCCACCAGTTCTCCCCGGAGACAGCCGACCTGACCCCTGCTGCTGTGCGCCTGGATGAAACGCGCCTCATGCATACCATGTTCGCCGGTGACACTGGCTTTGGAAAGAGCGTGGCTGCCATCCGCTGGGCGTACGAAAGCACCCTGCACTGGCGTTTGCGCACCGTCGTGCTGGATTTTGGGGCTGGCTGGCGGCAGTTGCTCAATGCACCAGGTTTGGAGGGGCATGTGGACATCTTACAGCTGTGGCCTAATGCTGCCCGGCCACTGCGCTGGAATCCGCTGCAGATCGGGCACCACATTGATCCCGAGACTCAATGGCGCGCCTTTGCGGACATTTTCGGCAGTGTGGCCAAACTGGGGGTCAAGCGCCAGAAACAAGAATTGCTTGAAGCCCTGCGTAAAATCTACGTGCGCGCCGGGGTGCTGGTGGATGATCCCGAGGTACGCAGCGACCTGCAATGGGGGCGAGTCCAGCCAGATGAGAGTGATCTGGTCAATGCGCATAGTGGTATAGCCATTTCCGACCTGACCCCTGCCTGTCGTCAGCTCCTGGCGGTGTTCCGCTCCACTCGGGTCAGCCTGATCGACCTGTACAAGGAGGTGGTGGGGAAATTGAGCATCGTGCCAGCCCGTGACACCATGCTGACCGGGGTGCTGGAGGGTATCATTTTCCGCCTCAATCCGCTGGTGCAGGGCGCAGCCGCAGCCCAATTTTCTGCAGGACCTGGCAGCCTCGCCATCGAAGAGCTGGGCAAGCCCTGGGGGATCGCCATCGTCGAGGGGGGCGTGTTCCTGGACGATTTCGGAAAGGCGTTTCTCTTAGGCTGGATCGGCTGGCACCTGTACACCGATATGGTGGCACGGCGGGTGCATGAGGTCAAGACGGGTGAGCCACTGCTGCAGATCTTTTTCGAGGAGGCCAACAAGATCTTCACCAGG
>JBAQFX010000165.1:0-4804 GCA_049287485.1 Anaerolineales bacterium | reverse complement strand
GCTTATCACCACCCCCCCTTAGTGTCCTGAAAACTCGTTTTTTACTCGATAAATTACTGAAAAATGGCAAAAATGAGCAAGTCAGGTATTAGTATCGCCAAAAACACAAAGTTAGCATCTTATTATGCATTTAATTTATATATTGCAAGATATAAATTATGCGCCAACAATCTCACGCTTCAACATTAATGTAAAATGATAAAAATGGTGTTATAATAAATGTGGTAATTGGGGCATAATTTCATTATTGCCTGCATAATCTCCCCGCACAACAATCCAATTTTCGCAGAATTCACCGGGAAGAGGTGGCCTAACATGAAAACCTGGCGAAAGCTCGTCAAAGCATCTGCTGAAGCCGCAGCTGTGCTTTTACTGGTGTTTATTCTTATCATTGCCGTGCGTTTGGTAAAACCTGAAAGCATCACGGAAAACGGGCTGGCGGGCATCACACCAACTCCTACAGATGCGGCCTATCCGCCACCCTGGGGTCCGACAGCGGATCCTACCATCTTGGCCTTGATGTTGGAAGCCGAAGCTACACAACGCTATGAGCCTCCCACTCCAACCGTTCCACCTCTACCAACCTTGCGTCCCACCCCCGTGGTCACCCCCATCCCGCTGGCTGAGTTCCCGGTGCTCCCCGGGCAATCGGAAGGCACTTTTACCATCGTCTACCGGCAGGAGAACACCTTGCGGGCGGTGGATAGCGACGGGCAGAACGATCGACTGCTGCTGGACGTCGGCGCCAGGCTGCCGCTCTTCCTGGTGAGTGGGCAATTCAGCCCATCACCGGATGGTAGTCAACTTGCCCTGGTGCTGAGCAACCTGGCTGAACCACCAGAAAAGGGCGGGCCGAAGTGGCAGTCCGATATTTATTTATTCGACATGAAAAGCGGAAATCTGAGTCTGCTCATCCAAGGAGGCGTCGAGCCTTCATGGTCGCCGGATGGATCACGGATCACGTATGTAAGTATTGAAGGTAATATTTTACTGATATATGATATCTCAACATCAATATCTAATGAAATATATTCCATTAAATCTTCAGATAGCGATTATCGTATTAATTCGCCTTCCTGGTCGCCTGACTCTATGACAATTGCATTTATTAAATCATTTAGTAGTATCAGAGGCGGTGAATTATGGATTGTAAATGTTAATAAGACGGATAATCTCTATCAACTAATACCAATGGATATATATGTAAGTAGGTTTAGTTGGTCACCACATGGAGATAGAATTGCTTTTTTATCACCTGCAGGAGAGTACTCTACCATAAGTAACCCATTGAATATTTGGGTTATTAATGTAATAACTAAAACTAGTCAACAATTGACATATAATATTTCTTCCACAGGTGGAATACCATCATGGTCACAAGACTGTGATTGGATATCATTCGAAGGAATTAATCTACTAGAAGCGGAAAACCATAATTATGATTTGTGGCTAGTCAATGTAGATGGCACTCTACTATATCGCCTTACAAATGATCAGGAGAGTGAATTATATCCTGTCTGGTTACCACAGAGTGATATGCTCATATGTCAAAATAAATCTGCAGGATTAATGTCAATAAATCTTTTTGATGGATTAACAAAGCAATTAATTCCATTTGATACAACAAAAACCATTGAGTTTGTGATATTACCCCAATGAAATAACATATTGGGAGGTATAAGATGTATCAATTCTCTAAATTCTCTCATAGATTTCTATATCAAATCATTTTCATCAGTTTGGTTGTAATTTTTGCATTACTTATTAATTCCCATGTTAATGCTTATTATCAAGTTGAGAGGCCTATTACAGATGGATTAATTAATCAAAACTATCTTTATGCAGAAGAATCTGGTTCCAGTACACATAAAGGTATTGATTTCATCGCTGGTTTTGGGACAAGCGTAATTTCAATAGCAGATGGTGAGGTGGTTGATGTATATGATGATTATGAAAACGGAAGTATAGCAGATAATGGTTTTGGAAACCGTGTGATGATTCGACACATAGCTCAAAATTATGTTAGGCAAAATAACGGTCAATTTGAATATCAAATGGGTTATGTATATTCGATTTATGCGCATTTACGGAAGGATAGTGTCATTGTTAATGAAAATGATATGGTTTCTGCGGGACAAATGATAGCAGAGGTAGATGATACAGGTAACTCCACTGGTGATCATCTTCATCTGCAAATCATTATAGATACCAGTCCTGATCAAAGGCAAGGAAATAATTATCCGTGGACGGAAACTCATTCACGAAATCCTGAAGCCTGGCTTTCCCCATATAACGGGAACACAGCCAGGGCAGTTGGATTAATCACAGATGCCAATGGAGATCCATTATCGAATGTGATCATTTGCGGCATGGTCAAACCTTACGGAGGCTATGGATTTTCACGCACCTATTCTTACACCTGGGCAAATCCTGACGACATTTTTGTGGAGAATTTTGGCACCACTGATATTGATATAACTCCTGGGACTTATCACCTCTACGCCTATCCCTACACCGGCCCAGATAGCGCCTGTTCGGGTAACCCAATCAAGGACCTTGGCTGGTACACGTTCAGCGCCGGGAAGACGACATTTATCGGTTTGTATCCAGTCTATCTTCCCAGTATCCGCTCTACTACTAGCGCTTACGGTGTCGACTCCTCAATTATTATCCGCAACAACAGCACTACAGATACTGCTCAAGTCATCACGACATTGTTTAATCAGAGCGGAAGTGTCAGAGAGCAAGATAGTAATTATGTAGCTCCCCGTGCAGCCGTAACCATCAATCCGGTATATAGCTTCTCAGGCTCTGCCATCGTGGTGAGCTCCCAAGATGTATCTGTTGTCGTGAAGGATAATCGACAAACCCTTGAAGCTTACGCAGCCTATAACGGCATTAGGAGCGCACAGACAGAAGTCCACGTTCCAATCATACACCGCAATAATTCGAGCTGGTACAACCGAGTCTATATCCAAAATGTTGGCCTGAGCGCCAGCACTGTAACCATAAATTACTACCCCGCCTTGATCGGAAATAGTTGTGAAAGGTCATTTTATATCAATCAAAATGGCCAATATGTAATTGATACACTAGGTGAGAACTGCATTGGAACGACTTTCATCGGTTCAGCCTATATCACGGCTAGCGAGCCGCTCGCCGTTGTATGGGAACAGTATAAATCTGGAAGCGCATCCATCATCATGTCAGGTAATGAAGGCGGTTCTGCCAATACCGTATATTCTCCCCTGATTCAAAACTATAATTCAAACTGGGTCTCTGGAGTGGCCGTGCAAAATGCAAGCCCGTCCACAAACTCTCTATATATATATTTCCGTAGGTTGGATGGAACATTATGTTACACGGATGTTCATTCTAATGTTGGATCGCGTTATTCCGCAATCAGGTATCCTCCTCCACCAGGTTGTCCCACTGTATTATCAGGAAATATAACCGGCAATAGCCTGCCCGTGGCTGCCAATATTAATCAGCTAAAACTTAATACCGACAGTGCCACAGATTATCCTGCAATCAGCGCTCCAGGCCCCAAGGCATATATCCCCTGGATCAATGAAACCACTATTTGGCAGCCTGGCATTCAAATACAAATCGTGGGAAGCCAGGCGACAACGGTCAGGATTAGCTGGTATTATTCAGATGGCACCTATTTTACCTCCTTCACGACACCTTCATTGAGTCATTATCAGGCGTATACCTATCTTGGTGTACCGAATACCAATAATTTCCAAGGGACAGCTGTTGGCGAGGCATTCTCTGCGCCCAATACGCCCATTGCCGTTATCGTTAATCATCTAAAAACAGGGAGCAGCGGAACTGACTTAGTGATAACTTTTATCGGTGATCCAAGATAAATAAATTGCGAAAAATCGGATAACCCCGGTGCGGCTGGTGAGCGTCCTCACCGACCGCTTGTTATTTGCCCACACGTGTTGAACAACCCGTTGAAGTATATCGATCCGACAGGACATGATTATTGTCACAGTTCACATGCAGATCCTGAGGAATGTGCAGTAATTGATAAAAATGGGGATGGAAAGACTGATTTCTTTGTAGAACTTACTCACAATTTAAATTTCTGTTACAACGGCGCTTGTTATGATGGTGCCTTGATGCAAGATTTATACTGGGATTATGTTAGAACACAGGGTTGGTGGAATGATTTTGGGAAGAAATTCTTTACGGTAAAAGATTTTCTTGCTCTAATATTGTTTTATGAGATGGGAGGTCAGGCTGATAATTGATTATGGGACTTATCCTTTCACTGTAATAAAATAGATCTAATATTGTTAAATTCGATTGTCATTTATTAATAAAACTATATAAAATAAAAACCCAAAACAGGTGATTGGTATAGTTACGTGACAATTGTCCCTATTTCTGGGGGTCATTTGCCCCACTTCAACGGGACATACATCTCTCGCCTTCCCATCCCAATTATTCTAAAATAAGTATACACGCACCACACGATCTTTATCCACCAACAAGTAATGCGACGTGGCAAGGAACAACCTGACCTGGATCAAAGGCGGGTACCGGCGATATATATTACGATAACTTCCATTTGGATTCGAAGGATGTCCAATATTTTACCTATACCTGATGATCAAAGGCGTGGTTGGGGCTGCAGCGGTCAAGGGGGGGCGCGTGTGCGTCTACGGCCCGCTGGCTGAGCTGGTGTACGGGCACGTGCGCAAGGGCAGCCGGCTGGGGGTGATCGGCCACATCCAGCAGCGCATGACGATACTGCCGTCCGCAGAAATGGCGGACTAATTCAGTGTAGATC
>JBAQFX010000164.1:0-2953 GCA_049287485.1 Anaerolineales bacterium | reverse complement strand
TGCACTCCGTATGGCCTTTGCCGGAAAACCTTATTGTCCTCCTTTCATCTCGTTACCTGCCTGAGCAGTTACGTCCGGATTATATATATCCTGACCTTCGGACAAAAGTTCCAACTTTATTGAAAATCACTTATCATAGCGAGCCGTAAGTGGTCACCTGCACAATGTTTGTGCGGCTCTTCTCGCGGGGTGGCGATCTTCTAGAAGAATTGGAGACTGCTTCGCTTCGCTCATAGTGACAACCGGATGAGCGTTTGTCCGAATTTTAGTCTGAACCTAAGATAACATGTAACAATTTCAGCTTCCTGACATCTAAACGTTGTACGGCAGAAGGTTATTGATAAAAAATGAGGAGTGTCATGCAGAAAAAGTTACTCAATAGTGAGATGATTGACCAAATTAAGCAATTATTCGATGCTCAAATACATTTTCCGGTTGAATTGATCTATTTTGCGAATGAAGATAATTGTGAAACGTGTGCCGAAACCCATCAACTATTAGAAGAAATCAGCTCGTTATCCGATAAAATACATTTGATCTATTACGATATTGATAAGCACGCTGACCAGGCCCAATCATATAATGTCCATTTCACTCCCGGACTGGTTATTGCAGGCAGTGATGAGGATAAAATACTGGATTATGGTATCCGCATGATGGGTACGCCATCCGGATATGAATTTAGCTCCCTCTTGCAAGCAATCATCTTCGTATCAAAGCGCGAGTCTGGGTTGAAAGCTATGATTAGTGAGCAACTCAGCAAGCTTAAGGAACCCGTGCGGTTTCAGGTTTTCGTGACCCCGACCTGACCATATTGTCCACAAGCCGTGACGCTTGCCCATCAAATGGCGATGGAAAGTCCAATGATCCAGGCTGAGATGATCGAAGCGAATGAGTTCTACGAACTCGCCATGCGATATAATGTCAGCGGAGTGCCACAGACTATTATTAATGATGGTGCGGGTGTGATTTTGGGTGCGGTACCCGATGAATACCTTCTTCGAGAATTGATGCAAGCGAAAAGAAATTAATACTATTCAGTATGGTATGAATAAACAATCCGTGCGATCTAAACAAAAAAGAAGCCAAATTTTACCCCTTTTATTAATTAGTGTGGGATTAATAATCATTGGGTTAGTAACTATAAGGGCGCTCACAAAGGAAAACGCCTCAAACGATTATTCAGTGAAGCCATCTTCGGTAAATTTCCCTGCACCTGACTTGACCTTGAATGATTTGGATGGCAGGAAGGTAAACCTATCCGATTATCGGCAAAATATTGTCTTAATAAATAATTGGGCTACCTGGTGCCCTCCGTGTAGAGCTGAGATGCCAACGCTGGTGAAGTATTTCAATGAGCATGCAGATCAAGGTTTTACCTTAATAGGTATCGAAGCAGGTGATCCAATGGAAAACGTGAAGAGTTTTGTCGACCGATATGGGATCAGCTTCCCGGTCTTATTGGATCCAAACAATAAATCATTGATTGCTTTTCAAAATGACAGTCTACCAAGTTCATATGTTATTGACCAAGATGGTAATGTGATCCTGGCGTGGACTGGTCCCATCAACCGAGATATGCTTGAAAAATATCTTACCCCTCTACTGGAGCAGTAACGATGGATGTTAATGTGACCTGGAATGATAAACTCTTCTTTGTTGGAAAAGGAGAAACTGGTTTCACCGTGCCTTTGGATGGCGCACCCTCGTCAGGCGGTGAAAATCATGGACTCGAGCCGATGGAATTAATCGCTATTGGGCTGGCTGGTTGCACGGGCATGGATACGATTTCCATCCTTCAGAAAAAACGCCAGGATGTCACAGCGTTTGAAGTGAAAGTGCATGCAGAAAGAGCAACGGAATTCCCTAAGGTATTTACCAAAATCACCATAGAATATATTGTTGAAGGACATCATGTGGATCCTGCCGCAGTCGAGCGTTCAATTGAACTTTCAGTAACGAAATATTGTCCTGCCCAGGCGATGCTTAGCAAAGCGTGTAATATCGATCATACGTATTCAATAAAAGATGCAGAAACCAGGAAATGATTTTCAAATTTCGTATGCATAATCAAGTTATTCGTCCACTAACACTATTATGAAGTAATTACTCACTCCCCCACCCCTGACCCCTCCCCCGCTGGAAATATCTACCTAAATAACTGGCAATTACACATGCGGGGGAGGGGAAATCTTTCGAACAAAGGCGCATACAAGGCAGTGCAGATGTGCACGCCTTTGTTCGATCACTTTCAAGCTGATTATCATAAGAAAGATGAAATATTCAAAGATAAGTGAGTAATTACAGTATGAAGTAATATTTTCCAGCTTTGTGGTATATTAGATATGCATAAAAGGAGTGTTTTTTACCCACGGGGTTGGAATCACTTCAAAGAATAACCAGCAACGATATATTTGTATAAGATTTAGCATTTACGTATTTATTATTGATAGCTTTTAGATCATTCCTTATTCATCATCATGGAATTGGTGATTTTTCCATTCCATACACCATCGTTTGGTCGCTTTGTCTTAGTTAATCGCATATTTGGGATAAAAAACACAAATACATTAGCAAAAAGCATTGCGAATCGATTGCAGAAAATCAAACTACATGCTATAATGAATTAGTTATATATTCCCCCCTTTACAAGTAATTAGCCTTACACCTGTTTCCGCCTTCCCGTCTCGATTCTTATTATTCTCAGTACGAATCGGCGGGGAAATGAAAATAAATATACGCATACATAAAAAAATCTTACATAAGAGAAGAAAAATATGAAAGTTATTGAACTGCAAACATCCTCCCTGGATCATCTCCGTCAGGTGGCTAGGGACTTGAATGTTCAGGGGGCAAATCGCCTGAAACGCGATGACCTCATCTTGAAGATCCAGCAAGCTGAAGCAGAAAGGGACGGGCTCGAGTTGCGCGGAGGCATACTCGAGATTATGAG
>JBAQFX010000163.1:0-4318 GCA_049287485.1 Anaerolineales bacterium | reverse complement strand
GCACGTAAGTAGCTCGATTTTTGTTCAAGCAGGAAGATAAGCCATCTGAACAGCCCTGGCAGCCTCAATCAATTGGATGTCGAACGATGCCAATGTAACCGGCATCCCTAAGGTCTCCTGCCAGATCAGGGCACAAGCCAGGTGGGTGGCGTTATACCCTCTCAGGTCATGCTCGATTGCCAGTGTGTCGCCACGCGCCACAGTATTCTCGGTAATCGGCAAGCGATGGAAACTCTCCCATTCCGAGCGGAATTGGCGCAGCGCAACAAGCGATTCGTCCGGCGTGATGAGCTTCATCCTACCGGCGCGAGCAATTGACACGGCAACCTCGACCCGGCTGATCAATCCTGTCACGACCATATCGGCTGCCTCGATCCAGGCGTTGACATCCTGGGAACCCTTTTCCTGGATATAGCGCTTTACCAGCGCGCTGGCATCCAGGTACAAGTTCATTCGCGCATCTCCACCAGAATATCCGAGATCTGTTGTTTGCCACGGTTGGTACCCGCGGGTGTAACCGATTTCAGCTTCTGACCATTCCAGGCGACCAATCCGGCATCCTGCAATGCTTTTAGTCGTTCGTCCAAAGGCTGGTCTACCGGCGACAGGCGACCGACCGGATGGCCATGATCGGTGATAATGACAGTCTGCCCCTGCCTGACCTGGCGCAGGTATTTGCTCAAACGTGCTTTCAGATCCCGGACTCCGACCCGCATTTCACTCATACTACCACCTCCAATTGTGACTATATTATACCAATAATAGTCACATAAGGCAATGCTACGAGATTTCTTACTGGCAGGTTAAATAGTGGTTTATCGGATGATATAGGATGTCAAAATTTCACCAAGCCTCCACGGACGGTAGTCTCTAACCTCAACGCAAAGGTTTACGTGCCTGACTCCTAGCTCGGGGGTTTGACTATTGTGGATGTGACCGTGCAGATTGAATACACCCGGTTCCAGGGGGACGATAGGGCGGTGCGAGAAGACCAGGTTTACGCCTGATGGTTGGTTCATAAGATATGGATCAGGAACCAGGGTGATCCCTAGTCGCTGATAAAAACCGTTGCTACGCCGGTCATGGTTGCCGCGCATCAGATAAAGCCGGCCATTGAGCTTCGATGCTAATCCTTCGATGTTTTCCTTCTTACCCAGCGCCAAGTCGCCGACATGGAAGACAATCTCTTCGGGTCGGATAAGGCGGTTCCAGTTTTCGATAATCGTTTCCTGCCAGCCATCCGGACGGTCGCAATAGCGACCGATGTTGTCGTGGAAGAAGTGGGTGTCGGAGATGATCCAAGTCTGGTCATCAAAGGGGAATTGCGTCGGGGGTGGTAACATGGTTGGCGGGTAACCAGGAGGTAGAATTTACAAGATTATATCCTGCCAGTTACTGTCTTGTATTCGACCATGTAAAGCCTTATCTGAGACTTTTGTGAAGATATGTTGTAAAAAATGTAGTTGTCAGATTGATATTCGGCACTCCTTAAATTTATCAATTGATATATATTGACAATATATATATCGTATGATAAAATATTAATGAAATTTCAAAACGGGACTGACTTGATGGCTGAAATATCTGAAGATGAGTTACGTAAATTTGTCCGTCAGTTTTTAGAAGAATTCAAAGCCCTGATATATGAGAAAGGGTTACTTGTGCAAGATCGTCAAATTAATAAGCAGCATTTACTAGAATTGAGCTTGACGGCCAGGCAACGAGAAGAAATCGTTTTGTCATTGTCTGTTCTGGATTACAGTTCTGGTCCAATAAAGGATGAATATAAACCCGGAGATTATTGGGTGTTTGGCAAGCATATAGACAGTGCTGAGATCTATATCAAATTAAAAATAGCAGGACATCCTGGAACAGAACACGCCGTCTGTTTTTCGTTTCATAAATCAGAACATCCACTGAGCTATCCTTATGCTTAATAATAAAAATGAAAAGATGGGAGAGGCAATGAACGGCTATTGTCCGAATTGCGAAAAAGAGTCACCGCTACTCATAGTACAGAAAGCGGAAGATTTCAAAGTCCGTGGAGAAATCATCAGTGTTGATGTCGAATTCTACCAATGCCAGGAATGTGGCGAAGAATTCGAGGACTCAAATTCAGTGATCGATCCTTATGAAACTGCATATCGAGAATATCGGGCTCGGAAAGGTATGCTACAACCCGAGGAAATTCGTGATTTCCGGATCAAACGCGGTCTTACACAAAAAGAGTTCAGTGATCTTCTTGGTATTGGTATCGCAACTTTGAACCGATATGAAAATGGAGCGTTGCAAAGTGAAGCGCATGATCGTGTTATCATATTAGCAATGGAGCCTAGAAATTTTTTGAGTCTTATCTCCAACAGTCAAGGGATTCTAAGCGATTCTAAAAAGCAAATGATCATAAGCCAACTCGCAGAAGAAACAGAAGTCTCATGGCTTGAAATTACTAAGGATGTTTTTGGTAATTACAATGCAGATCTTTACAGTGGTTATAAGAAGTTTGACCTTGCGAAGTTCTTTGAAGCGATAAAATTTTTTTGTTTCCAGGAGCGGATATTTAAAACTAAGCTAATGAAATTGCTTTTTTACGCGGACTTTGGACATTTCAAGAAATACTCCGTATCCATTACAGGAGCAAGATATGCGCGCTTGCCTTATGGGCCGGTTCCGGATCAATTTGAAAGGTGGTTAGCTGTCCTCATTCTTGATGATAATGGAGTACAAAAAGAAGAGGAATGGATGCAAGACTATCCAGGTGAGGTCTATGTCGGCACCACATCACCGGATATCTCGATCTTCACGCCTTCCGAGTTGAGAGTCCTAGCTACCGTAAAAGAGGCATTTCAAGAATTTAGTGCGAAGAGAATGTCAGATGTTTCACACAACGAAAAAGGATACCGAGAGACCGAAACTGCGCGTCTTATACCCTATAGTTATGCGCTAGAACTCAGCTTTGAATTCTAGTGTTTGAGGAGAAGATATTATGGCACCGAGAAAAACACATCATGTTGTACTTAATCCAGGAGGCGGTTGGGACTCGAAAAAGGGTGGTGGAATTAAGAGCATAAAGCACTTTGATCGTAAAGATGAGGCGATAATATTCACCCGGAAGATCAGCCAAAACCAGGATAGCGAATTAGTGATCCATGGTAAAGATGGAAAGATCCAGCAATCCGATAGCCACGGTAATGATCCATGTCCGCCAAAGGATAAGGATTAGGATTAGATTCTCATTTATTACTTTCTGTCATATTTGTCAATATTCCTAAAAGCATAGTTCCAATCATGTCCTATATCGAGACAGACCTATTGTCATCTTATGACCAAATTGTAAATAATGGAAGCGGTTGTTTACACTTTTTCTTCCCAAGATCACACCTGGAACCGGGATATATGTCCCGTCATTGGTGGGCACATGTCCCGAATATCTCAAAGACGCTTGACAAAGAGAATTTCGTTGGTATTATATAAATCGTAAGACCTAAACAATTGAATAATTACCGAGCGCTCTTTAGCGCCCGATAGAACGTCAGTCAACCAATCCCCACACGTGAGCAGCATTTTCCTACTGGTATAGCGTGTGGCTTTTTGTTTAAAACCACATCTAGACAAGTAGGGTAAGTAATAACGATAGCTTTGGTTGAACCTTGCACGAGAATAGCAATTGGCAAAATTTTCTAAAACCAATGGAGGTGATCCGACTCGATACTCATTCCCATATTCCCATCCCCAGCCGCACTTTCGCCGGGCGGTTGGGCAGCGTGCTGAAGCTGTTGGGTCGCTCAACTGCAGCATGGGCCTCACCCAAGCGATCAACCTGCGAAATTAGCAGGCTCTCCCCAGATCGGGGAGTTGCAACCCCAAGGCGGTGTGCCGGCAAGTTGTCTTACCGAGGTTAGCGAAGCAGAATTCGTAGATAGGAAACTAAGGGAAAAGCGTTACTGGGTCAAGAACCAATGATCCTGGATTTGAGGAGGTGAATGATGAGTAAAAATGGTCAAGGTAGCCTGGGCTACCAGATGATGAAAGCTCTGCAGGGCATCTTTCGACCAGGTGCCAGCCGACATAAAGCCAAGCGATATCACCGAGATGCAGAGTTAATTACCAGCATCAACACCATGCGCTGCATGTCGGCAGATGTACACCAGTTCGCCCGGTTCATTCGAATAAACTGGCCAGATGTAAAGCACCTCAGCGAGGTCAAGCAAGAGATGGCGTGTGCCTATATCGAAGAGCTGGGGGATCGAGAGAGGTCAGGAGGAAGGATTGCACGTGTCTGCGCTTCCCTGCGCAAGCTGGACGTCGCCTGCCGCAAGAC
>JBAQFX010000162.1:0-3412 GCA_049287485.1 Anaerolineales bacterium | reverse complement strand
GCTGGTGGACTTTTTACTCGAAAACGGTCCTCCCGATATGCATCTTATCATTTCATCCCGGATCGATCCCCCTCTTTCATTGGTCAGGCTTAAAGCGCGTGGCATGCTATCCGATTTGCGCGCCAGTGATTTGCGCTTTAGAGAAGATGAGGTGACCGAGCTGATTCAGCAGGAAGTACCTGGGTTATCCATAAAGAGCCTGAGCTTGTTGAATGAAAAAACTGAGGGATGGGCAGCTGCCTTACAAATTGTGCGTTCAACCCTTTCTGGGAGTGACCCACTTACAGCCTCGCAGGTGATCTCCAGTTTAAGTGGTTCTCAGCGTATTGTTTTTGAGTATCTCACCGATGAGGTCTTTCGCCGTCAAACACCAGAGTTGCGAAAATTTTTATTGTACACCGCCGTTTTAGCTCAGATGGATGCTACTTCTTGTAATGCCCTCACATTGGATTCTTCTGCTCAGCAAGTCCTTGAACAATTAGAAGAGCAAAATCTATTCATTACCAGTCTGGATCCTCATAGGCAGTGGTTCCGCTATCATTTCCTTTTTCGTGAATTTTTGCTTAGTAAATTGAGCCGCGAGCAACCCGAGTTACTTCAACATCTTGAATCTGAAGCCGGGCGTTATTACCAGGGGATTTCTGAGTGGGAACCTGCTTTCCAGCATTACCTCCAGGCTGGTGACGCAATATCAGCTGCCCGTTGTGCCTGTCACTTCGCTGCCGATTATGTTGACCGTGGTCGAACAGAAGTTCTCCATCGTTATCTTTCTGACTTAGCCCCATCAGTTAAGCATCAATTCCCTGATCTCCTGTTATACCATGGTGATGCACATTGGCGTATGGGAAAAATCGGTTTAGCAGTCGATGCTTATGAGAAAGCTCGTATAGCCTTCGTTGAGCAAGCTGACGCTTCAGGGATCAGCCGTGCCTTTACTCGCCTTGCTGAGGTTGAACGCTCACAGGGGCATTATCACGCTGCTGAAGGCTTGGCATCTCAGGCATTACAGGCTGCACCCACTGATGATCATGCTTCCCGGGCTGAAGCCTTGATGGCTTTAGCAAAAAGTACCGGTTTTCTCACTGGCATGGATCGTGGTAGGTCACTCGCCGAGCAATCTGTGGAGGAATCGCGTTGGGCAGGTGAAGTGCTCTCGCCTTTTTATATAGCCAGCTTTCTCCAGTCACTGGGCCAAATATGTTGGTGGGCCGGAGACCCTCAAGCCACGGTAAAACACACTCAGGAAGCTTTACGCCTGGCGATTGATGAAATATCTCCGTTATCTGCCAGGGCTTATATTTTATTGGTAAGTCCTTATCTCTATTGGCGAGATTTTCAAGCTGCCCTCAAATATGCCGAAAAAGGGCTAGGCATTGCTCAGGCATTGCATCTGAATGATCTGTTACCAGCTGCTTATACTGCTTTAGGTAATGTGCTCACCCGTCTCGGAGAAATGGCACGTGCTGAAACGACTTTACGGCAATCCCTTGAGCTGGCAGAACAGCTTGGAGCCGCCTCCTATGAACAGATTATGGCAATCGGATATTTGGCATTGAATTTATGCAGCCAGGGGAGGATAGATGAGGCCTGGCAGCTTGCTGAGGGGGCATTGTGGGTCTACCGTGGACACCCTGATGCATATGAAGTTTTTGTCTGTCGCAGTGTATTGGCTGACATTGCCTTGGATAAGGGATTACTGGAACGGGCAGAGGCATTATATCTGGATCTGGTTGAGCTTGGAGAGAGGCGGCAGTTCCGCATCCCACTGGCTTTGGTTTATTTTGGCTTGGCATATATTCATCTGGTGAGCAATCGGCATGAAACCGGTATTGAATATGCCAATCGCGCTTTACATCTGATTGAGCCAACCGGTGAGTTTCAACTGTTCATCGATCAAGGTGAACGCAGTCGTATTGTATGCCATGCATTAATCGATGCAGGTCTGAAAACCCAATTTATCGAACGTGTGCTTGAGAATCTGCCTCTACCCAACCGCAAAACGATATTCACCATATCTGATCGATCAGCTATCGTTGTGCGCTGCCTGGGTAATTTCAAAGTACAAATAGCCGGGCAAGAGCTGACTCAGGAACACTGGGTCTCAACCAAGGCACGCGACTTGCTGGCATACTTTGTAACCTTTCGAGGTGAACAGATTCCCGGAGAGAAGGTATTTGAATCAATTTGGCCTGAAAAACCAGGTAGGGGTATGACCGCATTTCATACTGCCCTCTCTCGCATGCGTAACGCGCTCCGGTTACAGGAACCAACCCCTCGTTATGTACTCGTTGAAGCAGGGGAGTATTATTTAGATGCAGCTCGTTTTAATATTGATATTGATGAATTTGACTCTGCCCTTGCCAATGCCCGTGCTACGAGTGATGAGGAGATGACTGCAAGTTGGCTTGAGCATGCCATCGATTTATATCAGGGTGAATACCTCCAGAATATGTATTACGATTGGTTGTTCCCCGAGCGTAGGAGGTTGTTCCAGGAATATCTGGGAATACTTCGCTTGCTGGCTGATTATCATTTCACCCATGAGCGTTACACTCGAGCATTAGATTTGTTACATCGTGCTCTCCGCTTGGATAATTTACTGGAAGACTTGCATTGTCAGGCGATGCGTGTTTATGCCGCGTTGGGCGACCGTTCTGGTTTGATGCGACAATTCCAGGAATTGTACGATCTGCTCGCTGGTGAAATGGGGATTGAGCCATTACCTGCTACGATGAAATTGTACCAACGTTTGCTTTCTGGTTTAGAAGGTTAATGGATTTGTTGGGTATAGTTCAAAATAGCATATTAAAATAAAAATTCTTTCGCAAAATGGTTTATTAATAAAAGTATGCGAGTAGGAATTCCTCACCCGAGTACCAGTGAAAGGACCCTCACCCTCTACCATGATAAAGTTAATTTCACAGGCCTCTTATCTTATTGGATGATAGAAATATCTACTTTCTCTTGGTATATAAACATGAAAATGGTTTCCTTCAATCAAGTGGTTTCTTTATACTTTTTGTGGGAGCTTTCTCACGAAAAACACATCGTAGTTTGAGTGATAATTCCAAGATTTTGTTGAGCAAACTTCAATGGTTGATTGGAGAAGCAAATGTCCGCTAAAAAAGTCTTATTTTGGATCAATCTATTAGGCGGGATGACTGTCTTGGGCAGTTATGCCTGGGGCTTCCTTACTCACGCCAACGCTGGTACAGTTCTATGGGGTGAAGTTCCTGAATGGATAAAACCCTATTACTCAGTGAGCATGCTTTTGGCTGCCCTGGGCTATTTCGCTTTTACCTATTTTATTCTCCTCCGGCTTAATTCCAACCAGACCAGGGTTTTTAGTCGCTTCGGTTTTGCTGCTTTCAATCTCATATACGCTGCCGTTTTATTTCCTTCCGCATGTTTG